>JAIKXN010000166.1 GCA_024684055.1 Lachnospiraceae bacterium
CAAGACTTAAAGGGAAAAGACATGAAAGACAACAAACTTACTAAAAATTCAATTAAAGCACTTGAACAGCACAAAATTCATGAAAATGATGTTTTGTCCGTATGTCCGACAGATTTGTCGTTCGAAGGTGAGTACATTCTCGGCTATCTGGTTTTAACAAAGGATATGCTGGGTGTATGCAAAAGTGAGGTTCCCTCCGACTACACGCATTTCTTCAGAGGAACCAAAATGCATTCGGCAGGTAATGAAGAAGATTTCGCTGAGTATGAAGTAACTCTTTATGATCTGAAAAAAATCGATCATCTTCATATTGAGAGACAGATCGGAGCGGTTACCCTGACGGGACAGTTTGGCGGCGAAACGATCAGAATCGCGGCTTCAAGCAATACTTATCTTGAGCAGATGATGCTTTTTGTAAGGCATTTTAAGAACTTAAAGAACGGCCACAGCATCGATTATGAAATAAAAACAAACGAAGCCGAAGAGGATGAAGAGGAAGAGTCGCTCTACTGCCCGATCTGCGGAACAATGTATCCCGATCCGGCCAAGAAACTCTGCCCGAAATGTACCAACAAACGAACGATCTTCGCGAGAGTATTGAAATATTTCTTCAAATACAAATTTTCGGTTGCACTTTTGTTTCTGGCATATGCGCTGGCAGCGGTAGTGAGCGTGGCATGGCCGTATCTGAGCGGAACAGTGCTTTTCGACACGGTACTCGGAAAGGATGATGTGTTTCTTGCAAGATTCGGTCTGGCAGGAAAATACATGCTCGCACTTCTTTTGCTTGCGGTATTAATGGTCGGAGCAAGACTTATCTCCGAACTTACCAATATGCTTTTAATGGCTGTTATGGCAAAGGTTGCGACGGCTACGGTTAACGATATCAAGACGGATGTTTTTTCGGCGATGAACAAACTTTCTCTTAACTTCTTTACCAGCAAACAGACCGGCGGACTGATGACACGAGTAATGACCGACTCAAACCGTGTTACGGAATTCTTTATCGACGGAATTCCCTCGATTTTCATACAGGGTCTGACCATCATTGCGACATTTATCGTAATGTACAGACTTAACTGGCAGATGGCACTGATCGCGTGCATTTTGCTTCCGCTTCTGGTATTCATGACGGTCAAACTTCGTCCCGGGCTCTGGTCGCTTTCGGGAAAAAGACACCGTGCCGAAAAAGCGGTATCCGGAAAAGCGAACGATAACCTGACAGGTGCGAGAGTCGTAAAGGCCTTCGGTCAGGAAGAAGCGGAGCTTGAAAGATTCGCCGGACCTAACGCAAATCTTCGTGACGCGGAAATAAATATAGTAAAACTAAAAAACAGATTTACGATCCTTTACAATCTTGTTCAGGAAGTATCGAGCATCTGGATATGGATTCTGGGAGTTTTCTTTGTAATAAAAACGAAACAGATAGATCTCGGTGTGCTCATCACTTTCGTGGGATATGTGGCGCAGCTCAACGGACCGATGAATTTCTTTTCGAGAGTTTTCAGAATGTGGTCCGAGAGTATCAATGCGGCACAGAGGCTTTTTGAGATAATAGATTCAATCCCCGAGATAACGGAAAAAGAGAATCCCGTGAGACTTATGGAACCCCGCGGAGAGATTGAACTTGATAACGTTACTTTCGGATATACAGTCAGCAAGAATGTACTTAAAGGCATAAATCTTAAGGTAAAAGAAGGTGAGATGCTCGGCATTGTCGGACGTTCCGGAGCCGGCAAATCCACACTGGTCAACCTTATCTCAAGGCTCTATGACGTAAACGAAGGCTCGATAAAAATAGACGGAACGGATGTCAAGGATCTTGCTCTTTCGGATCTGAGAAGAAATGTTGCCATGGTTTCGCAGGATACTTATATCTTCATGGGTTCTGTGGCAAAGAATATCGCATACGGAAGAGAAGATGCGCCGAAAGAAGAGATCATCAGGGCCGCAAAGCTTGCGGGAGCGCACGATTTTATCTCGAAAATGCCTGACGGATACGACACGATCATCGGTGCTTCGGGCAAGGATTTATCGGGCGGTGAAAGACAGCGTATTTCAATAGCGAGGGCAATCCTTTCGGATCCGAAGATCCTGATTCTCGACGAGGCTACGGCAAGTGTGGATACGGAAACCGAGAAGGCTATTCAGAATTCATTAAGATATCTGGTTAAAGGCAGGACAACGCTTTCGATCGCGCACAGGCTGTCAACGCTTAGGGATGCCGACAGGCTTATTGTTATAGATAACGGACGGATCGTTGAGGAAGGAACTCACGAAGAACTCGATAAACTCGAGGACGGAATCTTCCACAAACTTAACGAGCTGCAGAACAAGTCACTTGCAATTAAGAGTTTTTAATAATGAAAGAGAGAGAAGAAATGGCAGACAATAACGCATTGGATATTTACGAAAAAGAAGCCGAAGAAATGACGGCAATGCACAAAATAACCGACAAAGACAGATTCGAAAGAACGGGCGGAGGATTTGTTAACCTTTTCTTTAAAGGTAATCTTTATGAGAGGGTAAAAGTCGTAAGACTCTTCCCTTTCACGGATGCCGATAAATATATTTCCATAAGGGAAAACGACGAAAAGGCAAAGGAAATTGGCATTATCGAGGATCTTAACGACTTGAGTGAAGAAACAAAAGAAATGTTAAAAGAGCAGTTAAGGCTCAACTATTTCACACCGGTTATTCAGAAAATTTACAGTATTAAAGATGAGTACGGGTATGCATATTTCCACGTTTTAACGAACAAGGGCGAGTGCAAGTTTGCCATCAACATGGCATCAAATGCAGTTACAAAGCTTTCCGATTCAAGACTTATCATCATGGATCTTGACGAAAACAGATTCGAGATAAGAGACGTAAATGCGCTTACCCAGAAAGAAAGAAGGAAACTGGATCTGTTCCTGTAATCTTTCACGAAACATAATGGAGGGAATGAAAAACCAAAGAATACGGAACATTCCCCGTTTGAGACTGACGGAGATTAGCTTATATGATTTTGCATTATAATTTACCAAAAAAAATAATCGATACAATTCCGCTTTCGGAAAACGAGCGGATCTATTATGCTGTTCCTTTCGATATCGACGGGGAGGGACAGTGGACGGAAGGCTCATATCTCATTGTGACTACCGGGAAGATCCATATATATGAGAATGAAAAAATAACAGAGACAATAGAAATAAAAAACTGCACGAAGGCAAAGGCTGAGGCAAAAGTCGGAGGCGGGATACTGACGGTAACGATCGGTGACGAACCGAGAGTTCTCGTTCATTATTCGGCAAAGCATTTAAGCAGATATGCTTACATAGCGAGAGGCATCAATATTCTTATTTCGGGAAGATTCGAGGAAGTTGAAAGCAACGAATACGAGAAAATGTGTCCCAAATGCGGTCGTGCGATTCCCGGAACAAAGAATTGTCCGCACTGCTCCAAAGAAGGCGGATTTTTAAAGAATTTTCTTAGAATGGCGAAGCCGTACAAAAAGGGTTTTTTCGGAGTTTTTGTTCTGATGGTCCTGGCGGCTGTTACCACACTTTTAAATCCCGAGATTCAAAAGCATCTGATTAACGATGTTTTAAGGGGCGGAGGGGGCATGAAGCAGGCACTCGTTTATTTGGCCATCATGTTTTCTCTCAGTGTCGGAATCGTTATAGTCAACATTTTAAAGAGCAATGCATCAACAAGACTCGGCGCAAGGATATCCGAAGATTTGAGAATGGCATTGTTTCAAAAATACCAGGAGCTGCCTTTAAGTTTCATAAATGACAGGAGACCGGGTGAACTGTTAAACAGAATTACTCAGGATACGACATTTATCCGCGAATTTATGGAAGATGTTTTCTGCAACCTGTTTGCGGTATTTTTCATCTTTATCTGGGATGTCCTCTTTATGATGATACTGAATATAAAGCTTGCGCTTCTGACGTTTGTAACGGTTCCCATCGTAGTGGTGATGGTACTTGCTTTCAGAAAGAGCGTTCACAGGATTTTCCATCTCCAGTACAAGAAGAATGATGACGTATCAAGCGATCTCCAGGATGTTATTTCCGGTATGCGAGTAGTTAAAACATACGGCAGGGAAGAAGCGGAAGCAAACAGATTCAAGGCGCTTTCAACAGAGTTTTCAAATACGCAGCGAAGAAACGAAACGTTCTGGGCAATATTCAATCCCATTATTTCATTCCTTATGGGAATGGGTGCGATCGTAGTTGTTTATTTTGGCGGCTGGGATGTATTTAATGAGAAAATGGATGCCGGCGAACTTTATCAGTTCATGACTTATACGGTTCTTTTGTTCCAGTATATCAACTGGATGAGCTGGCTTCCGAGAACGCTGACTCAGCTTACAAGTTCGCTTGAAAGAATAAATGACATACTTTCACAGGATGTGAAAAAACTTGATGACGCAGAACTTGCGGAAGTGGATATAAAGGGCGAGATCACATTCGATCATGCGACATTCGGATACAAATCCTACCAGCCCGTGCTTGAAGACATCAATGCGGTCATTAAACCGGGCGAAATGATCGGTATAGTCGGAGCTTCCGGTACCGGAAAATCCACACTCATAAATCTTTTGATGGGACTTTACGAAATCGACGACGGACATCTTCTGATAGACGGAACCGACATACGAGACATCAAAAGGAAATCTTATCACTCGCAGATTGGCGTGGTTCTTCAGGAAACATTCCTTTTCTCGGGAACCATCATCGACAACATAAGATTTTCAAAGCCGGATGCCACTTATGATGAAATAATCAGGGCAGCCAAAATGGCAAATGCCCATGATTTCATCTCCCGGACGCCTGACGGTTACAACACGTACGTCGGTGAAAAAGGTTATTCGTTATCGGGCGGTGAAAGACAGAGAATCGCGATTGCGAGAGCAATACTTACGAATCCGAGACTCCTCATACTCGATGAAGCTACGGCCAGTCTTGATACCGAAAGCGAGTTCATGATTCAGAAGGCGCTCGAGCGACTGACGGACGGCAAGACAACATTCGCCATCGCACACAGACTCTCGACTCTCAAAAAGGCCGACAGGATAATGGTTATCGACGGTCACAGGATCGCGGAGATCGGTACGCATGAAGAACTTTTAAACAGCAGGGGAATTTACTACAAACTTCATATGGCACAGATCGGATAAAGACAAAAGCGGAAAGGAATTTTTCTTTTCCGCTTTTTATGTGCAGAACCGCTAAAGAAAAATTTTCTAAAAAAGATGTTGACAACAAACTGTTTATAGGTGTATATATAACACATAAACAGTTGAAGGAGGAAGACTATGAAACTGTTGCATAATTCAGGGACCCCGATTTACAAACAGATAGCCGAACAGCTGAAAGAAGATATATTATCCGGAAAAATAAAAGAGGGAGAATATCTTCCGTCAATAAGAGGACTTGCTCAGGACTTGCGGATCAGCGTTATTACGACAATGAAAGCATATGAGGAACTGGCAAACGAGGGACTTGTGACGGCGGCTCAGGGAAAAGGCTTCTATGTCAATTCGCAGGACACCGAACTTTTGAAAGAGCAGCATATACGAAAAGTCGAAGAGAATCTGACTCTGGCGATAAAGGCTTCCAAGGTTGCCGGATTAACCGATGAAGAATTGATCGATACCTTAAAAATGCTTATTGATATAGAAAAAGAATAAAGAAAAAGTTTTATAAGCGAATAATTTGCGAACAGGCAAATGAACGCGGAACGGAGAAAAAGATGGAATTCAAAGATGCAATAACAGGAAAAAACATAAATAAGAAATTCGGTAAATTTGAACTGGATATTCCCGAAATTCATATTCCGGAAGGATTTGCAACGGCATTTATCGGAGAGAACGGTGCAGGAAAGACAACGCTTCTTAATATTCTTGCCGGTTTAAGACAGGACAACAAGGGTGAGGTCAGATACTTCGAAAACAGTTTAAGCATAGATGATAACGGAGTCCGCGAAAGAATAGGATATTCCGGAACGAAGCATCACCTTCTTCCTCACTGGACAGGCGAACAGGTAAAGGATCTTTCGAAAATGCTTTTCGATAATTTTGACGAGAAAAAATTCGAAGAAATCTGCAAAGCAATTAACATAGACGATTCGGTTTTCGGACCGAACGGAAAGATGATCGCAAAGCTTTCTGACGGTAACAAAATGAAACTTTCTCTTGCAACCGTATTTGCAAGAAGCACGGATATGCTTATCCTGGATGAACCGGCGTCCCCCCTCGATCCTTTAATGAGGGACCTGCTTTCCGATATGCTTCGTTCTTATCTTGCAGACGGTAACGGACAAAGAACAGTGGTTTTTTCAACGCACAACATCTCGGATATGGAAAATGTAACAGACTACATTTATGTAATAGATGACGGAAAGATTCTTGAGCACGGGTTTGTTACGGATATTAAGGAAAAGTATGTACTGGTTAAGGGAGACGGAAAGGCAGATAAAAAAATAAAGGATCTGATGATAAACTTCCATGAGAACAGTTTCGGATACGAAGGAATTGTTCTGTCCGATAAAATGGACAGTTTCGCGGGTATGAATTTATCTTTTGAAACCCCGGGGCTTTTCCAGATAAGCGTAGCTCTTTTAAAGATGAATTCAAAACTCAGAATGCCTGAGATGTAACAAAGTTTACGATTAGGAAAGGCAGAAAAATGATCAGAATGATTAAGAATTATCATGCGTTTTATCCAAAGAAAAATTTTTTGCTCACATATATATTATTCCCGGTTTTACTTATAGCGCTGTTAAATCTTATAACACATGTTTTTATAAGAAACCCTCAGCCGGAATCTTTCACGGCTATAAGAAGCGCGATCAGTATCATGGTTCCGACGTATTTTATGACAGCGGTGATTATATGCGACAGATTTGCGCTTGGAGCGATTCAGACAAAGAAAGGTTTAGTCAGTGAATATGTAAAGTCATCGGCAGGCGGAAAAAAACTTGTGACTGATGTTTTGGCATGGGATATTTTTACAAGACTTTTTCTGGCAGCAGCTTTATTCGCGGGGCTGTTTCTTGCGATATATAAATTCATGCCGGAAGACAGTATGGTAAATATTTTGCTGAGAGCTTTTCTCGGAATAGTTTCGGCGCATATGGCCACAACGATCAATGTATTTTTTTCAAGAAAGATTGACAACCTTTTTTTGTTCCTTATAGTCACTTACTTTTCGATCACTGTATTGATACCTTACGCTGTTCTGGTAACTTTGGGAGCAGAGAATTTCATACTGATGATCACAGCCGGCATTCTTTTAATAATAGATGCGGTATTCAGTATCCTGTCGGTAACAGGTATGAAAAAAACAATAAATAAATACTGGTATTCGGATAACAGTCAGAAAGGAAACGATGATGACAATTAAAGAATCCATAAAATTGTATGATTACGTATATAAGAAAAATACACAGATACTTATAATAATAATGCAGTTTTTCATGTTTTTCGGTTATGCCTTTACAAATAATCTGCAGACCATCGGCATTGTTCTTCTGAATACCGTTCTGGCAACGATCGCAACACAGTTTGCGCTTGTAACATTTTCTTCCTATGTAGTGTCTTCGGAAAAAATACAAAAATACGGTATCAGGAACCTTACGATAATAATGACGGCTGCAAATGTTGTGTTTTTCGCAATTTACCTTGGATTGAAACTCCTTAAGGGGTTTGCCTTAAAGGACTTCGATGATCTCTCGACTATGTTGTTTATTTACTGTATTGCAAATATTCTGATGTTCGTTTACGGAGCAATCGGATGCAAAAAAAGGGCAGCGGGCACTGTCATTCTTATCCTCCACGTAATCATTGGGCTTTCACAGATGCCTTTCTATATCAGAGGAACGGTATTGAAGATCATAAGCCGGATGCCGGGCGCGGAACCTTATACGGAAAGCAGGTTTGTCTTCACTTTTTTGCCGAATCCCGTAGTTATGATAATCATTTCGGTACTGGTTGTTTCGGTAATCTCTCCGCTTCTTTTATACGCACTTTCCATGAGCGTAAGAAAAGTATCCTACAGCAACCGCCTGCTGGATCGTCAGGAATACAACAAACTGTAACGAACTGAGGATGCCGGATTATCTGTAAAAACGCGGCAGCACCCGGATTATTTCCGATAAAAAGACAGCACGGAGAATTCTCAAAAACCATATGACAACTCCGAAATTTTCACGTGAATACACAAAAAGGTTTCCCATAAAAATATAATCATGTTATCGTATATATGTATGAAAATACTAAAAGGGAGAATTCACATATGAAAAAAATTGCATTATCATTTGTTTCTGTTTTGATGCTGCTTATATTAGGAGGCTGCTCGTCACTTCTTAACAAAGGACCGACTATAGACGATCTGAAAAAAACGAGCGGAGTCATGATGGTGGCGGAAAGCAGTTACGTGGGAATCGTTACGAAAGATGATTATATCGAAAGCACTGTATACACGGTGAATTTTGACGGAAGCATGACGGCCGTCAGAACATATCATAATTCGGGTGTTTTTACGACAACGGAAACTTTAACTGACGATGATTTAATGCTGTTGTTTTCATCGTGCAACAAGATGTCTGAAAACAGGGACGATATCGATAACTATCAGGTTGATCTGGCCGGAAACATCCCCAAATGGAAAATAACATTTTATAACGACAAGCATCCTAACGGCATAAACATCGCAAACGGAGTATATGCGGGCGGACATCAGTTATTTGATATTATTACCGGAGTGCTTGAGTACTATGTTCGTGACGATTTGTTCACGAATTCACAGGGAGTTGAAGTTCAGAGCAGATAATAGAAAACATTAATTCTCAAAAAGAAATTCATTAAAAAGGGCTGTAAAAAGGCATCCGCCTTAAACTGTTCACTGAAAAAACGGAAAGAAAAAATGAAGCAAAACGAAAGAATCGGAAAAATAATAGAAGCACTGGATGAAAGATACGGAACAGAGGCAATCTGCTATCTTGACCACATGAACGAACTCGAACTTCTGATAGCGACCATTCTTTCCGCACAGTGTACGGATGCGAGAGTCAATACAGTTACACCGACTCTTTTTGCGAAATATAAAAATGCCGCCGATTTTGCGGCAGCAGACTTAAAAGAACTCGAAGAGATAATCCATCCGCTTGGATTCTATCATTCAAAAGCCGTTAATATTATAGGGTGCTGTAAGAAGATCTGCGAAAATTTCGGCGGACAGGTTCCCCGTGAAATGGAAGATCTGTTGACGCTTCCGGGAGTCGGCCGGAAAACAGCCAATGTTATTCGCGGAAATGTCTATAACGAACCGAGCATTGTTGTCGATACTCATGTCGGACGTATCAGCAGGAAACTCGGGATTACAAAAAAAGAAGACCCGACCGAAGTCGAGTTTGATTTGATGAAGAAGATTCCCAAAGATCACTGGATACTCTGGAACATGCATTTAATTACTTTGGGAAGAACGATCTGCAAAGCACCCACGCCCAAATGCGCTGAGTGTTTCCTTCGGGAATACTGTCCTTCCGTTCAAAAGGGTAAAAATAAATAAAGAATCAGGGCCTTCTTTTTAACCGAATATGCTTATAAAGAAGGCTGCCATGATTCCCATAAAAAAGAGTACGCCTGCGATGCAGACTATGTTGAAAATGATCATATCCGATCTCAAATTTCCTCTTTTCCTTCTCGCGAATAAAAACCAGTCACTGAAGTGTCTGAGTGCCTGGGTAAATTTTTCCATCAATTCAAGTAATTCGTCCATGTCACCCTCACGATCAGTCAAGAATATCAAGAATGCTGTCTTCTTTTTCTTTTTCGGAAGGAATAATTTCCTTCAGGTAATTAAGGATCGGTGCTTTTGTAAGACCGGTTAAAAGAGAAGCGGAAGAAACAAGGTAATTGATCTTGCTTAAATCGTCTTCCTCGAGATAAAGTGATGCCAGCAGCTTATAAGTGCTTATTGCATCGCTTCCGGAGGAAACGGCAAATTCAAGCATGTTTTTGGCGGTTTCCTTATCCCCCTTTGAGTTAAAATATTCGCCCATGAGCTGAAGTGTTCTGACAAGCAGGACGAAATTCTGATCGTAAAGCGTAAGCTCGGGAAGGTTTGCCGCCCCGTAAGTGAGTTTCAAATCGGTATTCGAAATATTTGAAAAGTTGACGATTTTGCTTGTTTTCAAGTGTTTGAAAGCCGTAAGAGCTTCGGCAAAAACTTTTTCATGGCTTTCATCGGCTTCGATGAACTCGCCTTTGCCGTTTAAGAACGGAGCATATATTTCATCGGGGATGATTATGTAATGAAGGTCATCGAGCGGCATTTTTCTTGTATTATCCGCTTCGGCTTCTCTTGCCCAGAAGGCTTTTTCGGCTTTTTCACCCTTTTTGTTGCTTTTTCTGATTTCATATGCAAGCCATATACAGAAGACTATAACGCTTGCAAAAACAGGAAATATCATTTATAATTCCTTTCGTACACGTAGTTAAGAGGTGCACTTATTATGATGAATTTACACACCAAAAAATCAAAAACCATTCTTGCCATTGTCGCGATCGTTTTATGCGTTGCGATGATTATTCCTTTTTTGGTATCAATGTTTTAATCATGTTCCGATAAGGGTTATGGGTACATGCCGGTTAGAAGTTTAGCATGTAATTTTGTATCGTACGTAAAGTATAAGTGAAAAAGATAAAAAAAGCAACAAACCGGTGATACGCTATGATAGAAGGTAAGATCCCTGAAAATGTTCTGAAAAGAAGCATTTTAAAGGAATTAAAAGTTAAAAATGAGAATGTAATTACTGGCGCAGCTTTCGGAGAAGACTGCGCCATTTTGAATATGAATGGGGATAAAAAAATCCCTGCAGAAGCGTACGGAAAACTGGGAGCGGCGACTGCGTTTGCCGAAGGAAAAGAAAACGCAGGCACGGCAATTCACAAGGCTGCCAATAATCTTTATGCTTCGGGTTTTGATTTTGAATTTGCGGAAGTTTCTTTGATGCTTCGGGAAGATACTGAAGAAGCTGAAATAAAAGAAGTGATGCGCGAGGTCGATTCGGTTTGCGTCAAACTCGGGGGAACCATAGTCGGCGGACATACTGCGGTTTTGAAAAATCCGACCGGCGGAAATTCTGAAAATGAAGGGAAAAGCGGAAATATACTTCTCAGTGTAACCGCATTCGGCAGGTCTTTCGAGGAAAATCAAAAAGGCGTTTTAAGTAAGAAGAATATTTCGCCCGGAGATTCGATCGTGGTTTCGAAACAGATCGGAATCGAGGGTGCCCTGGAAATATTACACACAAAGAGAGATGTGACAGCGGATCATTTCGGAGAATCTTTCCTTGGATTTTTCGAAGGATACGAAAATCTTCTTTCCGTAAAAAAAGAAAGCAAAATTGCCGTGAAAACAGGTGCGGTTTCGATGAAAGATGCGTCGGAACACGGAATATTCGGAGCACTCTGGGAGTTGGCGAGCGCTGCAAATCGCGGATTAAAAGTCGATCTGAAAGCGATTCCCGTAAGACAGGAGATCATCGAAATCTGCAATCTTTTCGACATCAATCCGTATGAGATGAAATCCTCGGGAATGCTTATCATGGTAACAAAGGAACCCGATATTCTGACCGAAGCCCTTTTGAAAGAGGGAATTCCCGCAGCGGTAATCGGCACATTTACGGATAACAATGACAGAATCGTTATAAACGGGGAAGAAACCAGATTCCTTGAAAAGATAAAACAGGATGCGGTTTATAAACTGTAAAAAAGCTTACATTATATTTTGGAATACGAGGGAGAAAAAAGATGCGTGAGAAAATTTTAAAAGCAATCGAAAAAAACAGCAGAATCGATCTTAAAGAACTCGCGGTAATGCTTGGCGAGGAAGAAATCGACGTGGTTAACGAGATCGCGGCGATGGAAGCGGAAGGAGTTATCTGCGGATATCATACGCTTATCGACTGGGAAAAGACCAGCATCGAAAAGGTAAGCGCACTCATCGAAGTTCGCGTAACACCTCAGCGCGGTCAGGGATTCGATACGATTGCCGAGAGAATTTACAAGTATCCTGAAGTAAACAGCGTATACCTTATTTCCGGCGGTTACGATCTGCTCGTTTCACTCGAAGGAAAGTCGCTTAAGGAAGTATCGAACTTCGTATCTGACAAGCTCTCGACACTTGATACCGTATTAAGTACGGCTACTCATTTTATTCTTAAGAAATACAAGGATCACGGTACGGTTCTTGCTAAAAAATATGTGGATGAAAGGTTGAAAATGACACCATGAGAAATGCTCTTTCAGACAAAATAACAACGATAAAACCATCAGGTATCAGAAAGTTTTTTGATATCGTAAGCGAGATGGATGATGCGATTTCTCTCGGCGTCGGCGAACCTGATTTTGACACACCCTGGCATATAAGGGATGAGGGTATTTACTCGCTTGAAAAAGGTAAAACCTTCTATACTTCAAATGCCGGACTTAAGGAACTTCGCCAGGAAATCTGCAATTATTACGGCAGAAAACAGGGCGTGATCTATGACCCTTTAAGAGAAACACTTGTTACGGTCGGCGGTTCGGAAGGAATTGACCTTGCGCTCAGATGCATGCTGAATCCGGGCGATGAAGTTATCATCCCGACACCCTGCTATGTATCTTACGAACCCTGTACGATAATGGCTGACGGTGTTCCCGTAATTTTACCTTTAAAGAACGAAAACCAGTTCAGACTTACACCTGAGGAATTGGAGAGTGCTATTACCGAGAAAACAAAAATTCTTATCCTTGCATTCCCCAATAATCCTACCGGTGCGATTATGGAAAAAGAAGATCTCGAGAAGATTGCGGCCATCATCGAAAAGCATGATATTTACGTGATTTCCGATGAGATTTACTCGGAACTTTCCTATAAATCAAAGCATGTTTCAATCTGCTCGATACCCGGAATGAGAGAAAGAACCATCGTTATTAACGGTTTCTCAAAAGCTTATGCAATGACGGGATGGAGACTCGGATATGTCCTCGGTCCCGAGCTGATCGTAAAGCAGATGATAAAACTTCATCAGTTCGCGATTATGTGCGCTCCGACAACGAGCCAGTATGCTGCGATCGAAGCTTTGAAAAACGGCGATGATGATGTAGCGGAAATGACTGAAGCCTATAACCAGAGAAGAAGATTTTTGATGAACGAATTTAAGGAAATGAATCTTCCCTGCTTCGAGCCCTTCGGTGCATTTTACGTTTTCCCCTGCATAAAGGAATTTGGAATGACAAGCGAAGAATTCGCGCTTAAATTCCTGGAGGAAGAAAAGGTTGCCGTTGTTCCCGGAACCGCATTCGGAGACTGCGGCGAAGGCTTTCTTCGAATTTCCTATGCATATTCGATCGAAGATCTGAAGGTTGCGATCGGAAGACTCAGGAAATTTGTTGAAAAACTGAGAAACGAAAAGTAAGTGAAACTGTTATACTGTATAAGGCCCAAAGCAGATTATGCAGTACAAAAGGCAATCATAAAAGAAAAAAGTTAAAGCAAAAAGAAATAAAGAAAAAGTAACATTAAATTCAAAACACAAAGAAATAAAGCCTCCCTTCGCGGGGAGGTTTTGTTTAAAAAGGATTTGTCAAAAAAGATTTTGACAAAAGAAAGGAACAACACATGAATATAGTGCTTCTTGAACCTGAGATTCCGTTCAATACCGGAGCCATCGGCAGAACATGCGTGGCGACGGGAACGACTCTTCATCTCATAGAGCCGCTCGGATTCGTGCTAAATGAGAAGAGTGTAAAAAGAGCCGGAATGGATTACTGGGACAAACTTGATGTCAGAAGATACATTAATTTTGATGAGTTTCTTGAGAAAAATCCCGATGCTCATATTTATATGGCAACGACTAAAGCGAAACATGTTTATACCGAAGTGAAATATGCCGAAAACGATTTCATCATGTTCGGAAAAGAAAGTGCCGGAATTCCCGAAGAAATTCTTGTTGAACATAAAGATGACTGTATCAGGATTCCGATGCTTGAAGATATAAGATCGCTGAATCTTTCCAATTCGGTGAGCATCGTTTTGTATGAAGCGCTTCGTCAGAACAATTTCGCAGGACTTGAAAAGGAAGGCGAACTTCACAGACTTCACTGGAGTTGAAAATAAGTGAACTTCACAGACTTCGCCGGACTGAAATATGCTGATTTTACCGGCTTCATAGTAGTGTAAAAAAGGCAGCTTTACAGACTTTACCGAGTTGAAAAAGAAAGAGAACAACACAATCTTCATTTGTAATTTGTATTTGAATATCATGCATTAATAAAAAGGCAGGAACATGTTCCCGCCTTTTTGTGTATTGGAGATATTTACTTTTATTATTTAAGATTATTACATTTTTTATCTCCGGATATCAGTTCTTTTTGTAAACCTTTGTGTATAAAAAGATCATTACAAGGAGACTTACGAATGTGAAAAGAACGATGTAAATGCACATTACGTTTACAGGAAGGCTCTTTTCGAAAACCGATGCATTGAAGGTCATTGACTGACGGATCGCTTCTGCGAAGGCGCCGTTATCGATACCGCCGATCGAACGGTTCATTTCATCAAGACATCCGTTTAAAAGCGTGTTTCTGAGCAGAGCGCAGATCTGGCTTGCAGGAAGGAGGTTGCATACAGTCTGAATTTTTGAAGAGAACTGTGAGATGGGAATGTAAGCACCGATCACAAAACCTGCGGCTGCCGAAAGGATTCCGAAGAATGCGCCTGCAGCGGAAGAGGATTTGAAGAACAAAACAATACTCATAAAGATTGCGCTTGATGACATGCAGCCCAAAAGGATGATTCCGTAAGCACCGAGGATGTTTAATGCGCTGAGGTGAAGATTTCCGAGTGCGGCAAGCATTACGAGTCCTGCGGTAAGAATAAGTGATGTCATTACAAAAGAAGAGATAACTGCAGCGGTGAGGTAGGAAAGAATGATCTGCCATCTCTTGACCGGTGTAGCGAGAATGTCATAATCAACTTTTCTTTCGCGGTCTTTAACTATCGTTGTAAGGCAGTTGTAAGGGATCGTAATGGTTGCGGATCCCAGTATTCCGACCAGAAGGACACCGTTTACGAACATTTTGACATCGGCTGCGTTTACCAGGTTTTCGAGTCCCTGCATGGAACCTTCGATCGCACTGACGAAAGTTCCTTTTAAGAAAAGAAGGTAAAGCACGAATACTATGATTGAAGTAAGCAGTGAGAATATTACCGAGTGAATATCTTTAAAATAAATCTGTATGTTTCTTTTTGTTAATCCGATAAAGCCTTTCATTTTCATATCTCCTTTAATCTGAATGTAAATTGTCAGTTTGTTTTGGTTTGCAGATTCAATAAAACTTTAGTTTGCGATCGTTCTTCCCGTGAGGTTTAAGAATACGTCGTCCATGCTGCCCTTAATGATTTCAAAGTCTATAAATTTATCTTTATTTGCGTTAAGAACATCCAGTATGTCATTTTCAAAAAGAATGTTGTAATGGTCTGCGTCATAGATGATTTTTTCGTTAATCTTTCCGGCTGTCCGGTCGTTTTCTTCATTTCTTTTCGCATACCAGAGAAGCTTTGAAGATGCGTAACTGCTCTTGAGTTCTGCGGGAGTACCTTTTGCAATGACCTCGCCTTTATCGAGGATTACGACATGATTGGCATCTCTTGTTTCTTCCATGTAGTGTGTTGTCAGGAAAATGGTCATTCCTTTTTCGCGGCGAAGGTAGTCAATGTATTCCCATACGATCTTTCTGGATTTTGGATCGAGTCCCGTTGTCGGCTCATCCAGGAAGAGAATTTTGGGATTGTTTAAAAGTGCTCTGACTATGTCGACTCTTCTTCGCTGACCGCCCGAGAGTTTTTCGTATTTTCTTTTCATTATGTCGCCGAGTTCGAAGCGTTCGTAAAAATCTTCAAGTCTTTCTTCAATCTGTTTTTTGGAAAGTCCGTAATAGCTTCCTCTCGTGAAGAGATTTTCTTTTACGGTAAGTTTGTCATCGAGTACCGAGTTCTGAAAAACGATTCCGATTTCTTTTCTTATCGCGTCATCGTCCTTGCCGAGTGTGTGTGAGCAGATGTTTACTTCGCCGGATGTCTTTTCGAGGATCGTGCAGAGGATGTTGATGGTCGTTGACTTTCCCGCTCCGTTCTCACCGAGAAAAGCAAAGAGCTCGCCTTCTTTTACATCAAAATCGATTCCTTTTACTGCGGTGTGTTCATTATATTTTTTTACAAGATTTCTAACTTCGATTGCGTTCATATTCAGTTCCTTTCTTTTCGGTTTTCGATTTATCCTGTTTGTTTTCCTTAGCTGTTGAGTTCATTTTATCGGAAAGAAAAAATAAAAAAAGAGCAACCCGACCAAGATGCAAAAAAGCTCTACCAAGTTGCGTCATAATTAAGTTATTTTGTATAAAAAACCTGCAAATGAGGAAAATTGTTTTTCGTCAGTTGCAGGCGGATTGTTTTTTATCAATTGAAGGAAAATTGTCTTTTGCCGATTGCAGGCAGAGTGTTTTTCTGATATCCGAAGAGAAATAATAATCAGTCTTCATCCCTTATTGAATTGAGTGCATTGTTTATTTCTTTGTCATCCTTGAAATATATCCACTTTGTAACGATCCAGACGAAAATGTAGACAAAGACGAAAATAAGCATTACGACTGCATATTCCGTAATCGCCGTATACCATTTGAACAGCCATCCGAGAAGGGAAACCGCAGCAAAAAGAGTGCAGAAATGCAGGATTATTCTTAAAAAAAAGGGGTTAATTTTTTCAGCATATAAAATCAGTGAGGGAAGCGAACAAAGCATTCCCGCAAGAATAACGCTTAAAAGAAAATACCATTCCACGATATATGTTTTTCCGGCGAAATGCATTATTAAATTGGTAAGTCCGACACCGAAAAATATGCCTACGGAGATAAAGCTTGTCTGTAAAAAGAGTAATTTCAGTTTGTTCATAGATCAAGCCTCCTTTTGATTTCTTTTACGTAACTTCTTGAGATCACGATTTTTTCATCATTTAACATGGTGGCTTCCATTCTTCCGCTTAAGTCGGATTTTACACCTTTGATCTTTTTTAAATTAACTATCATGGATTTGGATATTCGAAGAAAATAAGTTCCCAGAGTCTCTTCAAGTTCATAAAGTCTCAGCTTCGTTTCGAAACAGTCATCCCTGGTATAGACATAGGTCCTTTTGTCTACGGATTCAATATAATAAAAGGACGTTACAGCCATAAGGACTGTTTCGCCGTCTTTTAAAAGAGGGATTTTACGCTTTCCTCCTTCGAGAAGTTCCATGGCGGCCTTTATGTCGTCGGTATTTGATTGTGCTCTTATGATTGCTTCTTCCTTTTCGGGAGAGTCAACTTTTTCAAAAGTTACCTGCATTTTTCCTCAAAGACCTTTTCTTTAGCAAAGACAGAACGTAAGTGAAAAATATATGAAACGGTCCCACATGAGCGCGGGACCGTAAAGGTTGGCCATTATAACAGTATTATTCCGACTCGATCGGGATATCGATTATTCATCAGCTCTTTCAAAAATAAAGGTTGTGACCTGCCCCATAAATCAAAGAAATTGTATCATGATTTGACGTTTTATTAAACATTTTTTGAATGAATGACATATTTTCAAATGAAAAACAGCGAAGATCATCGTGAAAGAGGATCTTCGCTGTCTTAAGATATTAAGCGGCTTTTTTATCTGAACTCGCTGGTATCGGGATATTTGTCGGAGTCGATACCGTAACTTCCGTCATTCTTTATGGTCATGTAGAAGTTTTTCTTTCCGTCAGTCACATGTGTGAAGCAGAAGCCGTCGGAATTGAATTTGTCTGTGATATCGATAGTCTGCGCATGATAATAAACTATTATCGTTCCGTCATCATTAAATGCTACATCCGGCATGTCGAGATGATCCATGATCTCTTCTTCGGTAACGGGACGTTCACGTCCGAATGCATCCAGTGAAACACCGCCGCCATGCATTTCTTTTGCTTCTCCGTTTTCATCAACATATGAGATCGTGTAGTTGCCCTGATCTATCTCCATTGTTGCGGTTGTCTGATCGCCGTGGATCCAGAGCTGGATCTGACGCTGTATGCCTCCGAGGTTGGCGGCATAAGCCGTGGTGCTCAAACCTGATACTGTAAGTACTGCTGCAACTCCTGCTACGATTCCTTTTATTTTGTTTTTCTTAGATATTTTTTCCATCATTTCTACCTCCGGTGAAAAATTTTCGGAGGTATGCAATACCGAAAATGCTTGTTTATATTTTTCTTTGTTAGTCATCTTCCCATCCCTCCTTTAATGTTTCCTTGAGAAGGCTTCTTCCACGTGATAATCTGACTTTCACATTGCTCTCGGATATTTTCAGAATATCCGCAATTTCTTTGATGGTGTAATCCTCGTAATAAAATAGGTGAATGGCGATACGATATTTTTCCGGAAGCTTCATTACCGTTTCGAAAAGCTGTTTCGAGTCTTCCGTTTCGAAAGCCAGTGTTTCCATCGATTCGTCCAGAGTGATCTTGTTTTTTCTCCAGAAAGAATTGTTTATATTTTTTGCTTTATTGATTGCCACCCGTATAAGCCATGCTTTTACGTGTTCTTCCGTCTCAAATTGTTTGCGGTTCGAGAAGTACGCCACGAATGTATCCTGTACTGCATCCTCTGCATCATCGGGGTTCTTGCAAATGTTGAACGCCACAGCATAGAGGTTGTTTTTGTACTTCCCGACCAGTTCCATAACAGATGGTCTCATGAGTTCTCCTGTATTCTTGTTTTTTAGGCCTTTCACCTATAATACAAACCGAATAAAGAAAAGGTTACAAATTTAAAAATATTTTTTTCAAAAAAAGATAAAGCCCGAAAAAATCGGGCTTGTTTTAATCTTCGTTAATGTCGGAAAGCGTAAGGGTGAAAATAAATTCGGTGCCCTCGCCCTCCGTACTTATTACATTTATGTTTTCTCCGTGAGCACGGATGATCTCTCTCGTGATCGAGAGGCCGAGTCCGGTTCCTTTTTTGTCTTTGCCTCGGGAGAGGTCTGTTTTATAGAAACGGTCCCAGATAAGATTAAGACTGTCTTTCGGAATTCCGATTCCCTGATCTTTTACGCTTACAAAAACTTTTTTGTGCTTTTCCTTGGTTTCGATAAAAATCGTCGAATCCTTGTTGCTGAATTTGATCGCGTTATCGAGAAGGTTGTAAAGTACCTGCTGGATTTTTGAAATATCACCTTTTACGAAGAGCTGTTCGCCGGTAAGCGAAAGGTCGATGGATATTTTCTTTTTGGAACATGCTCCTTCAAAGGTTGCGGCAGTTTTTCTGATGACGGTGTTGATGTCGAAATCGCTTATTTCAAGGATCATTCCTTCGGTATTTAAGTTGTTTAACGTTAAAAGCGAGTTGGTAAGCTTGATTAATCTGTCCGATTCATTGGACACTATTTCAAGATACTTTCCGTGAAGTTCGGGCGGGATCGTGCCGTCGAGCATGGCTTCGGAATATCCTTTAATGCTTGTTAAGGGAGAACGGAAATCGTGGGAAACGTTTGCAACGATCTGCTTCTGGTTGTCCTCGCCTTTGGAAAGTTCGTTTGCCATGTAGTTAAGCGATGCGGCAAGGTATCCGAGTTCGTCTTCCGAATCTATCTGGAATTGATAATGCAGGTTTCCGGATGCATACTCTTCGGTAGCTTTCGTAATCTTTCTTAAAGGTCTGTAAACATTGCTTGTAAAGAAAATAAGAATGATTAACGACAAAGCGAAAAGTACGAAGAAGAGATAGTAGGAAACGGTCAGAAGCTTTTCGGAAAGTTCGTTTAACTGTGCGATGTTTTTGTGGATGACAACGTATCCTAAAACCTGATATCCGTCGGTGATCGGGGCGAAAACGCTTAATACGTCTTCTTTGAAATATCCGTAGAATTTTCCTATTGTATAATATCCGCCGGTATTGTCGGTTGCGTTGAAGTTGTTGACCGAAGGCGGGTTTTCGATATCGATGGGTTTGTCCGAAGAAAGAACGATAAGTCCCGAAGGGTTCATTATCCAGAGTGTCGAATCAAGATAAAGGTCCAGGACATCGAGCTGTTTCTTAACGGACTCAAGGCTTGTTTCGGAATTGTAAAGGTCTTTTGCATAAGTATCGGAAATAAGAAGCGCTTCCTTGTAAAGCTTGTCCGCTTCGGTTTCCATTACCAGGTCGTTGATGGCTCTTGAAAAGAAAGTTGCAACAACCAGAAATCCGAAGAATGCAAAAAGAAGATATGCAAATATGAACTTGGTATAAACGGTTTTTCTCATGTTTATCTCCGGATCAGTCGGTTAATGTTACCTTTAAATCCATGTCTATGTAAGTATCCCCGTTCGGTCTCATAACGGAAACCGTAACATTGTCTTCGGGGGAGTAGTCTTTAAGTTCAAGTTCGTAATCAACAACGCTTGAAATAACCGCATCGTTGATCGCAACGATAACGTCGCCTTTATGAATTCCGCTGTTCATTGCGGGAGAATCAAGGGCAATATCGGTAACGTAAGCTCCCATGGGAACTCCGTAATAATTCATTGCAACGGAAGAAACATTTGTGACTTTGACACCCATGTGCGCATTCGAAACATCATTGCAGAGATCTTCCATAAGAGGTGCAAGCTCATTGATTCCCACTGCGGATATCATGTTTTTGAATTCGGATTTGTTGTACTTCTGCGTGATGATCCCAACGATCTTTCCGCTCTTGTTTATAAGAACACCGTTGGCATTCTCGGAACCGAAAATGTCGGTTGTGAGAAGTTCGAAGTTTTTGTCGAGAGTCTGTATTTCATTGCCTGTTGAAGTAACCGTGCCGTATCCGACCGAAGAACCGTAACCGTAGGGATCGCCGATGGCCATGACGATATCTCCCGGCTTACATCCGTATTTCGAATTGCCGAAAGATGCATACACGATCGTTTCCTTTGTGTTATCGTTTATATCCGCAAGAGGGATCGTGAGAATGGCGAGGTTAGTGTATGTATTGGTGGTTTTAAGCGTGGCGATGCATTCCGCATTATTCAGAAAAGTAACAATAATGTTGTTTTCTTCTTTAATAATGGAAGCGTCGGTCACTATGAAAAGATCCGTGCCGTTATCCTCGAGAATGATACCGGTCGCACGTGTCGTGCTTTCATACTGCGCATTTAACCAGTTGGTCTTGTCTTCGATGCATTTTACGGAAACTATGGATTTGTTGGCTTCCTGCGCTACGGTTTTCATTTTGTTGAAAATACCCTGATAATCGTCGATATCGGGTTCATATGCGGCAAGAGCATCGGCTATTTTGTTGGAATTGTCGGGAATGATGACCAGGGGCGAATCGGGAACCGGAGCATCCTCCGACTGGATCATGTCCTCGGGAAGAATCTCTTCGGTTGTTTCCTGAAGGTTTAACTGAATCTTTGCGGATTCTTTTTCCTTGCTGAAACCTTCGATGATACCCTGTTCAAAGAAGAAGAAAATAAAACATGCAACCAGAGCGAAAGTGATCGCAAGCGCAATGGTAAGAAGCGACTGCTTGAAAACTTTTCGTCTGTTGATCGGTCGTTCGTTTATTTTCTCGCGTAAGAATTGATAATCGTTATTTTCGTTATGCTGTTCACTCATAATATTTCACCGTATTTAAACGCCCGGGCCGGTGTCCGGGACGGAATTCCCCACTTCAAATCACATATTATCATATAAGAAATAAGTGACATTTACAAGAAATAAAAAAAGCGGAGCCGAAGAGAAAAGGAAAAAAAAGACAGACAAAAAAGGGAAACGTTAATTTATCCGGAAAACTTGCCGAAATATAAAATGCGAACAAACAAATACGCTTTTCAAAAGGTCATGAAGACCCGGAAATACGTAATTTTCAGAAAAGTTTGGCACACGGGCAACAGGTATTATACATGCAAGGAGAAAAATGAATGATTCATTTATATACTCAGAAAAGTGCTGAAAATCAAGGAGTTTCTGTTTCTCTTCCCAAAAACGATCAGGAAACAAAAATCATAAAGTCGTCGGAAATGGCCGTGCAGGTTACTTCCGGCAGTAATTTAATGTCTCTTTACAGCAATCAGAGCGTCGAATCCGATAAAAAAGGCATCGAGAATCTCAGTCTGGATGTAAAAAACAATCTGGATTATCTTACGGTAATGGCAAATACGGTCAGCAGCCGGGATTTCAATGAGATGTTTGAAGAAGGCAAAAATCCTGCCGACATGGACATGAGCGAAAGCGTCAACACGCTTGACAGGATCAAAGCGAAAATGGCGGAAAGCGGTGTTATCATCGAAGGCTACAATGACGATCTTCCGATCGAGGTTATAGAAGAAACAACCGGCAGCAGAGCAGCGGCAGAGGCTTTAAAAAAGGAATTCTCCGAAAGAGATTTATCCATTAACAAAGATAATCTTGAAGAAATTTCGGAAATAATGAAGAAAGCATCCGAGATTGAAGAAATAACGGACGGCATGTGCGATTACGTATTAAGAAACGCCGTAGAACCCACCATTGAGAATCTTTACAGAGTAAGATTTTCGGCGGCGGAAGTTCCTTTTAAGGAAGGCGGATATTTTACGGATGAATACGGTCACATCGTTAAAGACGGCGAAAGCGACCTTACAAAATCGGATTATTTTGAAGGAAAAATAAAAGAGATAGCCGAAAAACTCGGAATGGAAGACGAAGCCGAAAAAGAAAAACTTCTGGAAGAAGGAAGCTGGCTTGTAAAATCCAGGATACTCTGCAACGAGTCGAATCTTTCCGTGCTTCATGAATTAAGAAGCCTCAGTCTTCCTTTTTCAGAAGAGCAGACGGCAGCAGCCATAGCCAATGCGGTCGAAAGAGGCGAAGGAGTTTCGAAAGCCGAATTTACGAGAACGGACAATCTTTTAAGACGTGCGGCTGATGCGAAGGAAGTTATCGACAATGCGGCTGATGAAGATATTGTTTCCGTGGTAAACGAAGGAAAGATCTTAAATATCGAAAATCTCGCGCTTGCAAAAGATTCCTCAGAAAGCGGTGCAATGGCTCAGAATGACAATCCGGAACTTATCAAGGGAAGAAGGATTCTCGAAGAAACCAGACTGAGAATGAGCGTCGAAGCCAATTACATGATGTTAAAGCGCGGCATTTCGATAGAAACCGTTGCGCTTGAAGAAACCGTAAACGTGCTTAAAGCGCTTGAAGACAAAGTGAGCCGGGAGTTCTTCGGAAATGACGAAGTCAAGGCGGCAGAGAAGTCGGTTCTTTACAAAGAAAGCAGACAGGTAATTGCTGAAATGCCGTATCTGCCAGTAAGATCGGTCGGCGATGCAATCAAATCCGGCAATTTCTTTACACTTAAACTTACATACGAGATCGGTATCAGCATAAAGACTCAGTTCGACAAGGCGCAGCAGACATATGAAGCTGTGGGAACCGAAGTCAGAGGCGATCTCGGCGACAGCATAAAGAAGGCATTTGCGAATGTCGACGATATCCTGAAAAGTCAGGAAATGGATATTAACGAGACGAACCGCAAGGCAGTCAGAATTCTCGGTTATTCGGAAATGGAGATCACGAAGGAAAACATCGAAGAAGTCCGTGAAAAAGAAACGATGCTTAACCGTGTGATCAACAAGATGAATCCGGCAAATACACTCGAACTTATAAGAGAAGGCATCAATCCTCTCGAAATCGGGCTCGAGGAACTTGAAGCCAAACTTGATTCATACGGAAGAGATGCTCTTTCGCTTTCGGATAATTACGCTTCCTTTATCTGCAAACTCGACAGAGCGGGAGATATCAGCGAAGAAGAAAGAAATTCCTACATAGGTATCTACAGACTTCTCGACAAGATAGAAAAGAGCGACGGTGCCGCTGTCGGCAGTCTTATCAAAGCGGAGGCCGGCATTAACTTTAAGAATCTTCTGACGGCGATCAGAACCGGAAGATCGGGCGGACTTGATGTTAAACTCGACGAATCCGTAGGAGAGATCATCGAAGCCGCAGGATACGAATACGACATAAGCACCCAGATCGCATCGGCATTTACGGATACAGTGAAATCAGAGGATGGTGCGAACGAATATCTTAAGAGAGAATTCGAAGAATACAAAGCATCTCTTGTGAGAGATGAAAAGAATATCGAAGAAGAACTTCATTTCCTGGGCGAAAAAGTGACACCGAACAACCTAAAGGCCATGAGTGAGATCCTCGGAAACGACAGGGATTACAATCCATGGAAAAAGATGAATGATTTCGCCGAAAAACTTGAAGACGAAAGCCTTAAGGCAGCGATCGAATCTTTAAACGAAGCTTTTGAAGATGAAGAAAGTGTCAGAAAAGCTTACGAGAATGTTTTTGAAGAAACGAAAAGCGCACTCGGAAGAATTTCCGAAAGCGGTATAAGCGATTATTTTGACATAAAGGCGATGAAACAGACCTTCAGACAGATTGGTCTCATCAGCAGAATGACCAGAGAAGAAAACTATGAAGTTCCTCTTGAAGCAGGCGAGGGAACCATCAACCTTCGTGTCAAGATAATGAGAAAAGCCGAGAAAGAAGGCAAAGTATTTGCTTCGTTTGAGACCGAAAAATTCGGCAGCGTGCTTGCACAGTTTTCTGTTAATGAAGGAGTCCTGTCGGCACTGGTGGCAGCAGACAGCGAGACCGGTCTCGCAAGACTTAAAGATGAAGGAAATATCGAAGAATCATTTAAAATTGCGGGGTTTGAAGAGGTTACGTTTAATTATATTCAGACCGATATAATAAATGTAGATTATTTCAGACAGCATTTTAATCGTGGAAACAGCGATGAAGTGACGACGAAACAGCTTTACAGCATCGCTAAAACATTTATACAGACAGTTAAGAAAGCAGGTAATCAGTTATGAGAATCAGTACAAACATTTCCGCAATGACAGCAAACAATGCGCTTAAGAGAACAGATACAAATTTAACCAAATCTCTGGAGAAACTTTCCACAGGTTTGAAGGTTAATCACGCAAAGGATAATCCTGCCGGAATTGCCATGGCAAAGAGAATGAATTCCCAGATCAAAGGTCTTTCGCTTGCGGGCGACAATGCAGGCGATGCAATTTCCGTTATCGAAACTGCAGACGGTGCGCTCAGCGAGATTCATGCAATCCTTCAGAGAATGAATGAGATCGCGGTTCAGGCAGCAAACGGAACAAACAGCGATAAAGACAGAGAGACGATCGACAGCGAGATGACTCAGTTAAGAGAGGAAATCGACAGAATCGCAAAGTCCACCGACTTTAACGGACAGAAACTTCTCGACGGTACTTTTGATCTTAAAGGATACACATCCGATCAGAGAGTAAGAGTTGCTTATTATTCAGATGAAGTTGAATGCAAAGAATATAATCTTAAGAACATTACAACAGGTACTGATGCTGACGGAAATACGATCATAACGGGTGCAACTCCCGACACATCGGCTAAAGGCGGTTTCCCCAAGGAAGCAATGGTTTCAAAGATTGTCGGCAATCTTGTTACGATTACGGCACCCGGAGGATTTGAAGTTACTCTTGAGGCTACCGGCAATGCGAAAAACGTAAAGCTCGATCTTACCGGAATCGGTGCAATGCGTATGCAGATCGGTGCAAACGAAGGTCAGGTTCTTGCAATGAGATTCCCAGAAACTTCGGTTAAGATGCTCGGACTCGAGAACACAAATATCAAAACCGCAGACAATGCATTAAAGACAATTGAAAGAATTTCGGATGCTCTTGATTATGTTTCGAAGATCAGAGCAAGACTCGGTGCATATCAGAACCGTCTCGAAAGCGCTTCAGAAAATATCGACGTTTCCGAAGAAAACATGACTTCAAGTTACTCGAGGATCATGGATGTTGATATGGCAAGCGAAATGACGGTTTATACAACACAGCAGGTACTCATTCAGGCAGGCACGAACATGCTCGCACAGGCTAACGAGAGACCTCAGCAGGTTTTGCAGCTTTTACAGTAAAAGGGTTGTGTCGCTGGCACGAAAGTATTGAAAGGCGGAGTGTATGACAAACGAAAAAAAGCAGGAATTCACACTCAGAATAACATCGGCTAACCGGACCGAACTGATTGAAATTCTTTATGAAATGCTTCTTGAATACGTGAATGACGCGGAAGCATCCATAGGGAAAAAAGATCTCATCGAAATTCACGAATCCATAAGAAAAGCCAGAGGGTGTCTGCGTGAACTTATGGAATCGATTGATTTCGGAAACGATCTGGCCGGAAACTTTATGAGCCTTTATGCCTATGTCAACAAGGAACTGATGCTTGCGGAAATCCGAAAAGATGTGTCGGTATTCGCCAACATCCGCACAGTCATCGAACCCTTGCGCGATACTTACATTGAACTTTCGAAGGCGGATAAGTCCGGACCCATCATGGAAAACACTCAGAAAGTTATGGCGGGACTGACCTATTCAAAGAATTTAATGAACGAGTCTCTGGACTCTCAGAATAACAGAGGATTCTACGCATAGTAGAATCCTTTGTGCATTTTCACAATAAAATTAAAAAAATTCAAATTTTTTATTTACAAAATTCACAAAATCATCTATAATCAAACTCACCCGATGAAGAAGACAGTCGTCTCGGATTCGGATTTCTTATATTTCAAAAGCTTTCCCGATAAATACAAATTAATAAAGCAAAGGAAGTGAAACGAATTTTTTTACTGGTACTTATCTTAATTGGCGCAGTCGCGTTTGATTTTGCTACCGATAAAATTCCCAACGCATACATTTTAGTATCTGCCGCAATACTTCTTGTTCAGAAATTCGTTCAGAATCAGGGAATTGATTTTTTCGGTAGTTTATTTTCTCTTATTTTTCCCGTTTTGCTTCTGTTTCCCGTTTTCGTCCTTGGCGGAATGGGAGGCGGAGATATCAAACTCTATGCATTAATCAGCATAGTATTTTCACCGGAAGCAACACTTTTAATAATATTAAAATCTTTGATCGCAGGCCTTGTTATCGGTCTTTTCAAAGTGATTGTAAACCGTTCTTATAAGGAAAGGCTTTGTTATCTTTACCGATTTTTTAAGGATCTGATCAAAGGAATTTTAATGAAGGATAAAGATGTTTTGGAAAATTCGTATATGGAATCGCTCGACAGGGAGAAGCTACAAAAAGGCTGTATTCATTTTTCGCTGCCGATAGCGATCGGAGTAGTTTTGAGTATTTTTGGAGGTTAGATGAAAAAGAAAGTCCTTGCACTGCTGGATTCAAATACAGGTTATATGGAGAAACTGTACAGATATCTTGAGGAACAAAGAAATATAGGTTTTACAATATGTGCTTTTACCGGGGAGAACAGGCTTTATGAATATCTGAACAGGGAAAAAATCGATTATCTTATAGCATCGGAGGATCTGCAGGGGAAAGTTAAGGGAGTGGAAAGGGTTATCTGGATATATGAGGATGAAGAGAAGGACGGAATATATCGTTACAGCCCGGGTGATGTGGTGGTCGAAAGGCTTAGAGACCTTATAGGATTCGAGGAAGTCAAGACCGGAGCGGCGGCAAAGACAAAGTTTATCGGGGTATATTCGCCGGTCGGAAGGTGTATGAAAACGTCATTCTGCATGGTGCTCGGTCAGATGCTTTCGAAGAAGAACAGGGTCCTTTATCTGAATTTCGAGAGTTTTTCGGGAATGTCCGTGATGGAAAGCGCTTCCCGAAGAACGAATCTGGCGGATGTTCTTTATTATTTCAACAATATAAAGAATGAGTTTTCGGTTAAATTTAAGAACAGTCTGGTTAATTACAACGGACTCGATATGGTGACACCGGCTTATTACTATCTGGATTTATCGTATATTACTGCGGAAATATGGGACCGGTTTCTGGAAGAAATAAGCAGCATGAACGAGTACGATTACGTGATTCTTGACCTGTCTGATTATCTTCAGGGACTTTTTGATTCTTTTCTTATGAGATGTTCTGTCGTCTATACGCTGACGTCGAATGATTCCAGGGCTCAAAACAAGATTTTTCATTATGAGCAGATTCTAAGCGAGTACAACCATGAAGACATTTTAAACAAAACGAGGAAGTTTACCATTCCGTCCGTCAGGAATCTTCCTAACGAAATCGACAGACTTCTTTATACGGAACTGGTTGATCTGGTCAGAAAAGAAACCGCCACGGATTTTGAGTGGTAGGAAAGAATAAAGAAAGGGGGAAAAATTCAGTAATGGAAGAGAATGAAATAAAAATACGGTAATGGGAAAAAAGAAATAAAAATTTTGTGACAGGAGAGATGAGTTTGAATTTTTGAAGCGAGGGAAGGTATTTATGCATGATATACGAGCTGAAAATTTAAAAGGAATTGTAAGAAGCGAGATTGAACCGTATTCGGAAATGGATGAATCGGAGATAAAGCGTCTGATTGCTGAGATTGTATACAGGGAAACGAGCGATGTGCACTTGTCGTTGAAAGAAAAAGAAGCGCTGGTAAAAAGCATATTCGATTCCATAAGAAAACTGGATATCCTGCAGGAACTTATCGAGGATGAGGAAGTTTCGGAAATAATGGTGAACGGTTACGAGAGGATCTTTATCGAAAAAGGCGGAAGCATACGCGAGTGGGATAAAAGTTTCGCCACCAGGGAAAAACTTGATGACGTGATCCAGCAGATAGTTTCGTCCTGCAACCGTGTCGTCAATGAAAGCGAACCCATTGTGGACGCGAGGCTTACCGGCGGTGAGCGTGTAAATATCGTTCTTTCACCGCCTGCGATAAACGGACCGATCATGACCATAAGAAGATTTCCGAAGGAAGTCTTTACAATGAAAAAGCTTATCGAAAACGGAAGCATTTCGAGCGAAGCGGCAGGATTTCTAAAAGATGCGGTAACGGCGGGCTATAACATCTTCGTATCGGGCGGAACCTCCAGCGGAAAGACCACGCTTTTAAACGTTCTCTGCGATTTTATTCCGCCGAAGGAGAGAGTGATCACGATTGAAGATTCTGCGGAATTAAACATTAAAACCATAGAGAATCTCGTAAGACTCGAAACCAGGAATTCCAATTCTTCGGGTTGTGAAGCAATTACTATAAGGGACCTTATAAAGACCGCCCTTAGAATGAGACCGGACAGAATTATCGTCGGTGAGGTCAGGGGAGCGGAAGTGGTTGATATGCTGCAGGCCTTTAATACCGGCCACGAAGGTTCATTATCGACGGGGCATGCGAACAGTGCGAGGGATATGATCACGAGACTTGAAGCCATGTATCTTCAGAGTTCGGAAATACCGCTTGAAGCGATAAGAAAACAGATAGCTTCCGGAATAGATATTCTTGTTCATCTCGAAAGAGGGCGCGACGGCAAAAGAAGGGTGACCGAAATTGACGAACTGACCTCGGACGGAAACAGAAGCATTGCGCTTAACACTCTTTTCGAACTTGAGGAAGGTCCGGAAGGTATAAGGATTGTGAAAAAAGGCGAGCTTATCAATACCTCGAAGCTTAACAAAGTGAAAAAGCCTGAAAGAAAATGAAGACTTTGAATATTTAGAGAACAAAAAACTGAAAAAAGTAAATCTTTCAGAGAAAGCAAACCTGAAGCGAATGAGAATATTAACCATAATATTTAGAGAACAAAAAAACTGAAAAAAATAAAACTTTCAGAGAAAGCAAACCTGAAGCGAATGAGAATATTAACCATACACAGGAAAAATGAAAATAAGAAATAAACAGAAAACATGGAATTTACAGAGGGAAAACATGAGATATGACGTATATAAACTTAATCCTTTGGAAATAATCGTAAGTGTGCTTATATGGGTTTCGGTTTCCGCATTTCTGGCATTCTTTTTCTACAGGTCCGTGATAGCGGCGATAATAATTTTTCTTTTTGTTCCCATATTTATAAAGTACGTAAAAAAATATCTGAAGGAAAGAAGAAACAGGAAACTGGAAGCGGAATTTAAAGAAATGATAAGGATTCTTTCGATTAACCTTCAATCGGGAAATTCGGCGGAGAATGCTTTTGTAAATACTCTGTTCGAGATGAAGAAACTTTACGGAGAAAAAGCAATGATGACAAAAGAATGTGAAGTTATCGTAAGAGGCCTTGAAAACAACGTGGTAATAGAGGATCTGATATTATCGCTCGGAGAGAGAAGCGCCAATGAGGAAATCGCTGATTTTGCGGGTATTTTCGCTATCGCCAAACGAAGCGGAGGGAATCTTAAGGAAATAATAAGCGATACCGTGGAGGTTATCGAGTCAAAGATAGAAATGAAAAGGGAATTCATGATACTGATCTCATCCAAACAGTTCGAGCACAGAATAATGTGCATTATTCCTTTTGCAATCGTTTCATATATCGGGATCAGTTCTCCGGGATATTTTGACGGGCTTTACGGCAATCCTTTCGGAATCGGAATAATGAGTGTTTGTCTGGCAGTTTATTTAGGAGCATTTATATGGGGAGAAAAAATAGCGGACATCAAATTTTAGATAAGAAAAAGACTTTTATATTAATAGCAATTCTTGCAGTCGGAATTCCTTTGATCATCCTGACTTCGGGGAAAGGCGGAGGGAAGAAGAATTTTGATGAAAGCATATTAAGAAGCGAAGACGGCGAAAGCACGAAGGTCAGGCTTATAGCGGACAGTGTTTACGGCGAGGAAGTTATCGATGTTGAAGTTCTTTCGAGAACGTATTCAAAAGAAGAGATCGAAAAGATGAAGCCGTCGTTTTTAAAAGATCTGAAACTCACAGTTTTAGGGGAAAACGAATCTTTTGATTCGGTAAGTTCGCCGCTTGATCTTAAGGACAAAATAACCGGATATCCTTTTGAAATAAGCTACCGGATAAGGCCTCGCGGGTTCATAAACTCTTCCGGCGAAATAACTGAATATCCGAAGGAAAAAACGGATATTGAGATCGAAGCAGAATACCGGATTGCTGATTTTGAGGATAAGGAAATAATACATCTGACACTTTTACCGGAAGTGCTTCCCGAAGAGAGGGTGTTTTATGAAGAGCTGAAACGTCAGGTTGAATTCGAAAACGAGAATGACAGAAATAACAGCGAATTCATACTTCCCACAACAATAAACGGTGTGGATGTCAGCTGGAAGAAGCCGGGGAAAAACACGTTTTTTAAACTGACGGTTCTGACGGTATTCTGTGCCATAGTTTTTCTTTTTAAAGATAAACTGGCTTTTTCGGAAGATGACAGAAAAAGAAGGGAAAAGATAATTAACGATTATCCCGAGTTCGCCATGAAGTATGCGCTTTTGTGCGAGGCAGGGCTTACTCATGCCCAGGCACTCGAAAGAATGGGGGATGAGTATTTAAAAAACAAAAAGAACAGTCCGCTTTATGGGGAACTGTATAAGGTCAGAACGGACATAAAGGGAGGAGTGCCTGTAACTCAGGCTCTCGACCGGATGGCATCCGACTGCAACATCAGGGAAATATCGTATTTTGTCGGACTTATTAACAGAAATATAAGAAAAGGAGGAAGAGAAATCTCTTCGGGCATACGTAAGGCAGCAGGCGAAAGTATAAGGGATAAAAGAGAGAAGATACGAAGAAAAGCCGAAACGGCCGGAACAAAACTTTTATTACCGATGGTTTTTCTTTTAATTATAGTTTTTGTACTTATTATGATTCCGGCCTTCGACAGTTTTTCGTACTGAATATAAAAGAAAGGAGGATGAATATGAAATCTGCATTAAGCATTATTAAGAGATTTGCGCTTGATGAAACGGGATTGAGTACTGTGGAAGTAATTCTTATCCTGGTTGTCCTGATAACGCTGGTGATTATTTTCAGAGAAGAGATGATTGAGATTGTTGAAGATGTGTTTAAAGCTATTACAAAGAAAATCAGTACTATTACATAAAAAGGGAGAAATATCAATTTATCTCAGTCTTGTTTTCACGCTGATAATATCGTTGCTTTTAACGGTTATTTCAGCTGCGAGAGGAGCTGCGATCCAGGTCCTTTTTGAATGTGCGACCGAAAGCGCGCTTCTCTCGGTTTTTGGAGAATACAACAGGGAACTGCTGGATAAATATGATGTGTTTTTCATAGACCTGTCCTATTTGTCCAACAGTCCCGATCCCAAAAATCTGGAAGTCAGACTGAACGGTTATTTTGATGACAATTTTCATCCGGATAAAGAAGCATCATTTTTATTCTATTCGGATATTGCGGATGTGACCGGTACAAATGTTTCGCTAACGGGATACGAACTTGCAAGCGACGGACTCGGAAAACCGTTTGCCGATCAGGTTGTTAAGTACATGTCGAATCTTTACGGAGCGGATTTTATTGAAGAAATGACGGACATGATTTCGGTTTACGATTCATATGATCTAAGCAGTGAAAGATATGAAGAACTGAAAGACTACTCGATAAAAGGTATTTCTTCAACGTCGGGAGAAGAAGAAACATGGGAGCAGACTGTTTTAAAAAAGAATATCCTCTCGCTCCTTGATCTGGCGGATGCGGAAAAAAAGTCCAAAATCCCGATCGGGCTTTCTCTTGAAAGCATACCGCCTGCGCAGACGCTTCTTTTAAGGGAAAAAGAAAAGGGAACGGAAAACACGGGAAATGTATTTTTCTCGCCTGCCGAAAACATCCTTTTTGACGAATATGTGATGACAAAGATGGGTAATTACGTCAATAAGAAAGAAGAAAGCAAATTAAGATATGAGACAGAATATATAATAGTCGGTTCCTTCCTGGACATTGATAATTTCAGCAAAGTCTATGAAGTGCTTATGGTGACAAGAACTTTGGCTGATTATATTTCACTGAACATGGCGTCCGATAAGGTTGAAAAGGTCAGAGAGATTGCCGAACCCATTGCATCATTCTTACATCTGCCGGAGGAAGTTGTTACGCAGTTTTTTCTTATGATATGGGCTGAATTTGAAGCTTCGTTTGACTGTATTGCGCTTTGTCTCGGAAAAGAGATTCCGCTTATTAAAAAATCAGAGGAGATATATGCAAGTTTTGAAGGGATACTTGGTTATATCGAGCTTATTCTTTCCGAACTTAAAATACCGTCGGGCTCCGACGACTCCGAAGACTCCGGAATTTCTCCCAATCCTGACAGTGAAACTCAAAGCGGTATTCCGGAAATTAAACTTGATTATGAAGACTATATGAGGATATTTCTGTTTTTTGTTCCTCCGCAGTTAAAGGTGTACAGAACAATGGATATGATCGAAGCGGACATGAGAAAAGCAGGTACGGAAAACGAGTATTTCAGATTTGATGCCTGTGCGGACAGAATAAAAGCCGTATTTTCCATAGAAACCGGTTATGATTTCAGGTTCACGAGCGAGAAGAAATATTCGTATTTTGAGTGATGAGTGAATTTGAAACAGAGAATGTATTCTTGATCATCTGAAAAGAAAGAGAAGGTTTTGAAATTTCTTAGGAATGTGAAAACTGCGACGTGGAATTTATATGAAGAACTGATAAATGGGAGGATCCATATTGGGGAAAAGCAGAAAAAGAAAATTAAAGGGAAGTCTGACGCTTGAAACTTCTCTTGTTTTGCCGATTTTCATGTGCCTTGCGATATCGCTTGTTTCGTTTCTCGAGATGATGAATCTTTATGCGAAAGTCGAATACGCTCTGCATGAGACAGCCAGGGAAATAGCCCTGTTTACGTATCCCGTTGAGGAAATAAGCGAACTGGGAGAAGATTTTCTTAAGAATTATTCCGATTCCGAAACGGATGAAGAAAACGTTATTGATGAAATGGAAGATGCGGACCTTCACCTAACGGATGCGATATTGGATGAAACGCTTGTCAGAGCAGCATTTACGGAAAGATTCGGTCTTGAGAACATAAATAATACTCTCATAAGAAAAGGCGAAGCGGGACTATTGTTTTTCAGATCGACACTTTATGATGGGGGCGGAAATATTAATCTGATCGTGACGTATGAAGTTGAGCCGCTTATGAATATTTTCGGAGTCGGCGAAACGACATTCTGCAACAGCGTGAAAATGCATCCATGGACAGGCTACAGCAAAGGTTTCACGATTACAGACGAACAGTATGTTTATATCACGGAGAATGCAAGTGTTTATCATACCAATCCGCACTGTTCTCATCTTCATATATCGGTAGATACGGTAAATAAAAATGAAATAGAGCAGTGTCGAAACAAAAGCGGCGGGAAATATCATGCATGCGAAAAATGCTGCGGTAACGGAAAGTTCGAGGAATGCTTTTTTCTGTTTATAACACCTTACGGAGACAGATATCATACATCTCTTTCATGCAGCGGCTTGAAAAGAACGGTTTTTAAAGTGAAACTCAGCGAAGTCTCTGACAAAAAAGAGTGTGAAAGATGTGCATCATACAGGGAAGGCGGAAGCTGTAAGGAGGAGGATTTTGAATAATGCGATTTTGTTAAGAACTGTAAGTGTCGGAATTCTTCTGATTACTGAAGGAATAAGGGATATAAGGAAAAACGAGGTTGGAATCATTATGCCCGTTTTAAATGCGCTGGCAGCCATAGTATTCATTTTTGTATTTAAGGATATGGGGATACCGGGAGTTTTGATTGCACTGGCCGAAGGTATTTTTGTGATAATTCTTTCGTTTCTGACCAAAGAGGGAATAGGGCTCGGTGACGGAATAATCCTGTGTTCGACAGGTCTCATGCTTGGCTGGAAGAATAACCTTATCATGATATTTATTGCATGTTTTATAAGTGCGTTTGTTTCTGTATTGCTGATGATTTTCATGAAAGCCGACAAAAAAACAAAGATACCGTTCGTTCCTTTTATGATTCCCGCATTTCTTGTAACGATCATTATAAGAATGACATGAAAAATCGGGAGGATTGACGGTGATTCAAAAAATAAAAGGATTAAGAGCAAATGCAAATCTGACGGTTGAATGTGCCCTGATCATGCCGATGATACTGCTCGTTATCATATCGATAATCTGGCTGATGATTTATCTTTACGATGGTCTTACGGTACAAAAAGCCCTTGTTCATGCGGTAATCGCAGCGGATTACAGGGTAAGCAAAAGTAATGGCGAGCTGATGAAGGAAATTGAAGAGAGAATAAACGAAGCTCTTGAAGGACAGATCGTCGGATGCGAAGAACCTGTTGTTTCGGTTAAGGTCAGCAAGTACAGCGTCAGCGCAAAAGTGGAAACGAAACTTAACATACCGCTTAATCTTCCGGGAATATCGAAGCTTACCGATCTGAAAGCAGAGATAAAAAAGAGGAGACTTTACGGAGCGGACCTCATTTACGACGTTAAAAGAATAAAGGCGATCGCAGAATTTCTAAAGGAAAACGAAGAAGGCGACGGAGAAGGCGAGAACTGATTTTTTAAGAAGAGCAATATCAGAACAGCAAATCAGCTTCGATGAAAATGCCAAAACAGGAATCGGAAAAGACAGGAATCCGGGATAACCGGACTGATATAAAGGAAAAGTTTTCAAATGAAAGGGAATGCTTATGAAGGCTGAATATAAAAGAGATTTAAACAGAAATTATCTGGTACTTACGGATAATTCGGACGGATTTCAAACGGATATGCTGATAAAAAACAGATCCGAAGGATTTATTTCGATAAAAAAAGAAGAGTGGGACGGAGAGAAGAAACTCTATTATGACATAACGGGAAAGCAGTCTTTTGAGAGGGGCTTTTCAAAGAGGAAAATAGGGTTTAACGAACTGGCGGATCTTCTTTATTCCATCAGCGTTCTTGTGAAGGAATGCAGGAGGCTTTTTCTGGATATTTCCGGAATAATTTTTTCACCGGAATATATTTACAGGGACCTTGGAGATGAAAAGATCTACTGGATTTTTTATCCCGGAGAAAAGAAATCGGAAGATATCATGGAACTTGCTGAATTCCTTCTGGAACATATCGACAACAACGATCCGGCGGTTGTAAAAACAGCGTATGAACTTTACAGGAGAGCCAAAGAAGGCGGGATCGAGGCCGAAAACCTCTTTGAAATACTGAAATCAGATCCCGATAATACGATGTCGAAAGAAAAAGAAGAAAAAAACGGACATTTCAAAAAGCGTATCACAGAGACAGTTTCCGAAGATTTTTCCAAAACAGAGAGCACGAAGAAAAAGTGTAAAAGCAAACTTGAGGAAACGGTGGATAAAATCTTTTCTCTCATAAAGAAGAAAGATGAAGAGTATAAAGCGGTTTCGCCCGATGAGTTTTTCGAACGAAGTCTGGCTTCGACAACAGCAGAAATCGAGGAAGATACAGAAACGCAGGGACCCGCTCCGACAGTCCTTTTGAATATTCCGGACGGAAATAAGAGACGGCTTATCAGCAGGGACAGCAGGATTCCCGATGCGGATATCGAATGCTTTCCATGTGTGCTCGGTTCTTACAGGGAATGCGTGGATATAATGCTTACCGACAAGAGTGTATCCAGAATGCATGCCCAGATCGACGAATCTCAGGGCCGTCTTTTCATTTACGATCTCAATTCCAGCAATGGAACTTTTGTGAACGGAAAGAGACTGGTGTCCGAAGAAAGAGAATTGAACGAAGGAGATGAGATAAGGATCGGAAACGTCCGTTTTGTGTTGGCATGACACATAAATTTCACCAATGTCTGTGTTGTATTTTTCCCTAAAATCATTATAATCATTGATAGGTACAGATGTATTAGGAGAAGGTGAAAAAAAGGGTGAAAATCAATATCTATTACGGCGGACGCGGCCTTATCGGCGATCCTACGCTTTATGTTATAAAAAAAATGCAGGAAGTTTTTGAAGAACTGAATGTAACCACCGAAAGATTTGATCTTTACGACATCAAAAACGCCATCACAACACTTCCGAAGACACTTAAGGAAGCAGATGGTGTAATACTTGCGACCACGGTCGAATGGTACGGGATCGGCGGATACATGCAGCAGTTTCTTGATGCCTGCTGGCTTTACGGTGACAAAGAAGTAATTTCCAAAATATACATGTGCCCTGTTTGTATGTCCACGACATACGGAGAACGCGAGGGCAAACTCAATCTAACGACGGCATGGGAGATACTCGGAGGCAAGCCTGTCAGCGGACTCTGCGGATACATTCCCGAGATTTCAATGCTCGAATACAAGCCGGAGTATGACAGGATTATTGAGAAAAAATCCGAGAATATGTACAGAAGCATTTCACAGAAACTTTCCACGCTTCCTTCCAGCAACCAGGCTGTCAAGCAGAAGATTTCCGTAACCCAGAATGTGGATCTGACACCTCAGGAAACGGAACAGCTTTCGATGTATGCGGCAAACGAAGAGTATGTTGCAAGACAGAAGGAAGATATCAAGGAGCTTACAGGACTTTTCACCAACAAACTTGAAAATCAGGAAGTTGATGATGAAGGAAAGTATATAGACGAATTTAAAGATGTCTTCAAACCGCAGGCAGGAATAAATGCCATTTACAGACTGAAGATAAAGAACTTTAAAAAGGATCTGATCATCAAGGTTGCAAATGCCAAACTTGATGTTTACTACGGACAGAGCGAATACAGCGATGTCAAGCTCGAACTCGATTCCGATGTACTCGACAAGATCATCGCGGGAGAGAACAGTTTCCAGAGAACATTTATGAGCGGAAAGATGACTTCGAAAGGCGATTTCAATCTGTTAAGAGCGCTCGACAATCTTTTCCCGTTTGTGATTTAAAAAGACCGACCGGATCTGTAATAAAGATTCGCTGATTTGCAAAGAAAATAATTTGCACTGATAAATATATGGCTTAATAACCATGAAAAATATAAAGAAAAGAGACTGAAATTATGAAAGATGACTGCATTTTCTGTAAACTTGCCAACGGAATCATTCCTACCAATTCCATCTATGAAGATGATGATTTTAATGTAATCCTTGATGCGGGTCCCGCCACAAAAGGCCATGCACTGATCCTTCCCAAGGAACATTATGCAAATATTTACGAGATTCCCTCTGAAACAGCAGGAAAGGTAATGATCCTTGCAAAGAAACTGGCTACCGAAATGACGGAAAAGCTTTCTGCAGACGGATTCAACCTTGTTCAGAACAACAATCCCTGTGCGGGACAGACTGTTTTCCATTTTCATTTTCATCTTATTCCCAGATATGAGAATGACGGACAGAATCTTTTGTGGAAACCGACCAGTCCTACTCAGGAAGAACTCGCTGAAATAAAGGATATTCTTACTAAATAATTTCACGATATCCGGAGGTTTTTATGGCAGACATAAAAGAAAAAAATCCTTCAGAAAATGTATCTGCATCGGAAGATATCAATGCACTCAGAAAAAAATATCTTAAAGCGGATATTACCTGGAAAATCGTTTCGATTACCGTTTTTGTGATAACGGCAGTTTTCATTTTCCTCGTATTCAGAAAAATAATTAATTTTGAATTATATGTTACTTCGATAATCGTACTTGTTTTGCTTGCGGCTATTTTTACTTGTGTATATCTGCTTCCTCATTTTCTCAAAATGAATTCGAAGTACAAGGCTTATACCACGAGATACAAGGAACTGTTTTTAAAACCCATTCTCGAAGATGCTTTCAATGACGGCGAATACAAGGATTTCGACAAAATATCCACAAAGGATATCACCAAAAATTCCATGCTCAAAAAAGCAAAAAGCGCCATCGCCAATGACTGCATCAAGGGTGTTTACAAGAAAATTCCTTTCTTAAGATATGACCTTGCATTAAGATACGGCAAGAAAAAAGCAAGTTCCAACTGCGTTATGATAGTTGCGCAGGCCAATACTAAGGTTAAATCCGAAGTTCAGATAGTTGCGAACAATTTTAAAATAGGCGGAATGGATTACGAACAGCCTGAATCCTTCTGCAGGATTTTAAGCTCCGATTCTTCATTCGATTCGAAGTTTTCCGTTTATGCAAAGGATCAGGAAGTCGGACAGAAAGTACTTAAGAATTCTTTTATCAACAAAGTTGAAAAGTTTAAAGCCGGAGGTCCGTTTGCTCTTTTCATCGATAAGGACGAAATCAGTCTTATCATCAGAAGAAACAAAGATACAATGGAAGCTTCCGTTTATACCAAAGTGACAAAAGAAAAGGCCTCAAAAGAGGCCGCTGAAGAAGTTAAAATAATCAGGGAATGGATTGAAATACTCGATGATGTCGGATATTAAGGTCTGTTGACTACAGCGTCTTCGATAAGAGCAATGATCTTATCGATGGCGTTGATCTGATTGCTTTCTTCCATTGCTTTGATGTATTTTTCTTTATTCTCGTTCAGTTCATGAACTTTATTCACCAGTGAAATTTCATCAAGATCTTCTTCCTGAAGTACCAGGGAGTATCCCTGTGCATCAAAGGAATTTGCGTTGAGGATCTGATCCCCGCGGCTTGCTGCCTTTGTCAAAGGAATAAGAAGATTGGGTTTTCTCAGAGAGAGAAGTTCACAGATTGCATTTGCTCCCGCACGTGAAATAACGAGGTCGCTCATGGCCATTACATCTTTTAATTCACCCTTTAAATATTCAAACTGTTTATAACCTTCTGTTGTAAGGAGCAGATTGTCGATTCTGCCGTTGCCGCAAAGATGTACGACCTGGAATTCCTTGAGAAGTTCGGGAAGTGCTTTTCTTACGGCTTTGTTGATGGCTACGGAGCCTGTACTTCCGCCGATTACCATGATAACGGGTTTTTCCGTATTGAATCCGCACATTTCTCTTGCTGCATCTGCGTTACCCGTGAAAAGCTCTGCTCTGACGGGCGAACCCGTAAGCTCTGCCTTCTTTTCGGGAAGCTTTTTAACGGTTTCCGGGAAGTTACAGCAGACTTTAACGGCCTTGGGGATACAAAGCTTGTTGGCAAGACCGGGTGTCAGATCGGATTCGTGGATAATGCAGGGGATTTTAAGGCTTGCCGCTGCTCTTACGATGGGAACGGAAACATATCCGCCCTTGGAGAAAACCACGTTGGGCTTGATCTCCTTTAAATATTTTCTTGCTTCCGCATAGCCTTTTATTACCTTGAAAGGATCCGTGAAATTCTTGGGATCCAGATATCTTCTGAATTTTCCTACGGGAACTCCGTAGTAGGGAATGTCAAAATCCGCGATAAGTTTCTTTTCGATCCCGTCAACGGAACCCATATATACGATTTCATAACCGAGTTCTTTAAGTCTGGGTAAAAGTGCGAGATTGGGGGTAACGTGACCTGCGGTTCCGCCACCGGTAAGAACGATCTTTTTCATAATCAATCCTCTGAACATTAAATATATTTAAGAATAAAGCCTGTCAATAAGGCTTTTTTGCGTTATATTCATACTCATTCAGTGGGTATTTTCAAGCGCTTTCAAATCTTACAAATTGAAATTATAACAAAATGATAATTTGATTTCCACAAAATTTCAATCGTTTGGCAAACATAAATGAAAACGTATAAGTCAACGCACGCTAAATACCCGTATTTTTTGATTACGAAGGTTTAGCAACTTGAATAAAAGGTTTCAATAAAGTATAATTTTATTCGAATTGACCGTCTGAAGACGGAAAAAGCATTCAGACCAAATAACAAATTTATATAAATTTTCGGAGGAACTGATAATGATAACATGGAGCAATCTGGACACGCTTAAAGCTTTTGATGAGCTTACAAAGAAGGAAAAAGTCAGTGTTAAAGAAGTAATGAGCGGCGATTCCGGCGCAAACAGAGTTAAAACCTACAATGCAAAAATGGCAGCAGGTCTTACTTACAACTATGCGGCTAAAGCCGTTAATGACGAAATCCTTGATGTTTTCGCAAAACTTGCCGAAGAAGCACAACTTGCGGAAAAATTTGAGGCTCTCTTTAACGGAGAAGTAATCAATACAGGTGAGAAGAGACTTGTTCTTCACCACCTTACACGTTCACAGCTCGGAGCTGACGTGGTTAAAGACGGCGTTAACAAGAGAGAATTCTATGTTGCTCAGCAGAAGAAGATCGAAGAGTTTGCAAATGATGTTCATTCAGGCAAGATCACAAACGCTGCGGGCGAGAAATTCACAACAGTAGTTCAGATAGGTATCGGCGGCTCCGATCTCGGTCCCCGTGCAATCTATATTGCCCTTGAAAACTGGGCAAAGAAGACCGGAAACTTCAATATGGAAGCAAAATTCATCAGCAACGTTGACCCTGATGATGCTGCAGGCGTTCTTGCAGGCATCGATGTTGCTCATTCGCTTTTCGTACTTGTTTCCAAATCCGGTACAACACTCGAAACACTTACAAACGAATCATTCGTAAAGGATGCGCTTGCAAAGGCAGGCCTCGATGCGGCTAATCACATGGTAGCCGTTACAAGCGAGACATCCCCTCTTGCATCCAACAGCGGATATTTAAAGGCATTCTTCATGGATGACTTTATCGGCGGAAGATTTTCTTCATGCTCGGCAGTAGGCGGTGCGGTTCTTTCACTTGCATTTACTCCCGATGTATTCGCACGTTTCTTAAACGGTGCGGCTGAAGAAGACAAACTTGCTACAAACAAAAACATAAAAGAAAATCCCGCGATGCTTGACGCATTGATCGGTGTGTACGAAAGAAACGTTCTCGGATTCCCTTCAACGGCTCTTCTTCCTTATTCACAGGCATTAAGCCGCTTCCCTGCACATCTTCAGCAGGCAGATATGGAATCAAACGGAAAATCCGTTAACCGTTTCGGAGAATTCGTAAACTATCCTACAGGTCCCGTACTCTTCGGTGAGCCCGGAACAAACGGACAGCATTCGTTCTACCAGCTATTACATCAGGGAACAGACATTATCCCTCTTCAGTTCATCGGCTTTAATGACAGCCAGCTCGGCATTGATGTTGACATTCAGGGCAGCACAAGCCAGAAGAAACTCTGCGCCAACGTTGTAGCTCAGATCATTGCTTTTGCATGCGGCAAAGACGATGACAATAACAATAAGAAATTTGCGGGCAACCGTCCTTCAAGTATCATTATCGGAAAGCAGCTTACACCCGAATCAATGGGCGCACTTCTTTCACACTTCGAGAACAAGATCATGTTCCAGGGATTCTTATGGAACGTAAACAGCTTCGATCAGGAAGGTGTTCAGCTTGGTAAGGTACTTGCCAAGAAAGTTCTTGCACACGAAACAGAAGGCGCACTCAAGGAATTAAGCGATCTTTTTGGGATTTAAAGATTCAGGGAATTGGAAAGATTTCTGAGACTGCGGGGATTTTGCGCGAAGCAGTCAGACTTCTTGGCGGAATGATTATTTCGAATTAAATGTAAGCGGAAGGTCGGTTATCCGATTTTCCGCTTTTGAAGACTTTTCAAAGTAGAGGCAGGGAAACGTAAAGACCAAAGAGTGTAGCGTTTTGAAAGGAAAGGTGAAAAATGAATCAGCCCAAAATGATTATGTTTGACTACGGTCAGACGCTCGTAAATGAAAAGAAGTTTGACGGCGTAAAAGGAACCGCAGAGGTTTTAAAATATGCTACCGAAAATCGTTACAACCTGAGTCCGGAGTGGGTTCAGGCGGAAGCGAACAAAATAAACAAGGAAATCGGAAGATTCAATTATCTTACCGAAACGCTTGTGAATCTCGAAGTTCACAACAGAGCTTTCGGCGCATACCTTTATGAATCGCTCGGAATTAAATTAAGTCTCACTCCCGAAGAACTTGACAGGGTATTCTGGGAAAATGCGGTGGATGCCGAACCGACCGAGGGAATCGCCGAACTTCTTAAAGAGCTTGACGATATGGGAATCAGAACCGCAGTTGTAAGCAATATGGCTTATGCAGGCTCGGTTGTTACCGATAGAATTAACCGTATTCTTCCGGACAATAAATTCGAATTTATTATTGCAAGCAGCGAATACATATTCAGAAAACCCAATCCGAGAATTTTCAGACTTGCTCTTGAAAAAGCAAGGCTTAACGCTTCGGATGTCTGGTACATCGGCGACAATTACGAGTGCGATGTGGACGGTGCCAGAAATGTCGGAATTACACCCGTCTGGTACAAGGGCGCGCTAAGAAGCGAGCAGCAGGACAGAGACGATGTAATAAAGATTACGTCATGGTCCGAACTCAAGAGCTATTTATAGGATAATTACAAATCAAGAGTAATTTTCGGAATGAGGAAGTATGTTTTTTGATTTAAGGGGAAGAAAACAGAATACATACGAAGCAAAGAAAGTGTTTCTGACCGGGTTGTCGGGATTTCTTTTATCGGGCATCTTAATGACGGCAGGCTGTGAAAATACCGAAATTAAAGAAGATTCAGCAGCCGGCAAAGAAAGCGTAACGATCGCTTCGCTGCAGCAAAAAGAAACTCCCGAGGAAACGAAAGAAGAACCGGCGGCAAAAGAAGCATCGGGAAATTCGGGAAACATTATTACGGAAACTCCCGCACCTGCAAAAGTCAGATACAAAGAAGTGGAAAAGATCATAAATCTTTACCTTAATTCAGGCGAGGCCGCCAGAGACGAAATAAACGAAAATCTCGAGACATTAAGGGAAAAAAATCCCGAAGCGGCTCTTCAGTGGGAAGAAATAATTAACCTCTGGAGCGCAGTCGAAAGCAGCAGCCCGAATGAGTATAACACGTTAAATCCGGACATTCTTCCCGACGGACTCTCCGAAACGGATTCCTTATGCCTTGTGGTATTGGGATATCAGCTCAATTACGACGGCTCGATGAAAGATGAGCTTATCGGACGTCTTGAGACGGCAAAAAGAAGTGCCGAAAAGTATCCGAATTCCGTAATTCTCTGCACAGGCGGCGGTACGGCGCTCAGCAATTTAAAGGCCACCGAAGCGGGCGAGATGAAAAAATGGCTTATCGATCACGGCATAGACGAAAGCAGGGTTATTGCGGAGCAGTCTTCCTTATCGACAGGCGAAAATGCGATCTACAGTCTCGAAATCCTAAACCGCGATTATCCCGAGGTCTGTGACATAGCGATCATAACGAGCGATTATCACATGGCTACCGGCGAGCTTCTTTTCGGAGCCGAGAGCATACTGAGATATCAGGTTGACGGGATCAGCAAATATAAAATAGTATCGAATGCGGCTTACATGGCGTCATCGGATACCCTTTCAAAAAATTTTCAGGCGACATCTCTTAAAGAACTTTATTCAGATTCGATAAATCATTAAAACAACATAATGTGGTTTCCGTAATGGAAATTTTATATTAAACACAAAAGAGCGGGAAAGTGCCATCTTACCTGCTTTTTTCATTTAAGATGATACGGACGATTTTTCAATAAAGTTTACATAAAGTATGGAACAAAAGGGAAAATCGTGTTATACTTTAAAAGAATATGTGTATTTACAAAGGGAAAATGCGATATGGATGGAAGGAAAGTCGGATCCATATGGGATGAAGTGGATGCACTGCAGAAAGAAAAGGAAGTAAGCGAAGAAGGGGGCAAATTCGCCGAGAATACCAGACTTGAAGTAGCGGAAAATAAGGAAAACGAATCCGTTTTCACAAACAACGACTCATCACAAAACGGACTGAAAGAAAACAACGTTAAATTAACAACCGAAGAAAATCCTGCAAGAACCAAAGGGTTTGAAATGAAACTTATCAGGGATGACCAGGCAGAAAAGAAAGGATTTATAAGCATTATCGCACTTGCACTCTGTGTGCTTGTGCTGGTGGGAGCCACGGTAAGCATCGTTAATATCGTAAGGGCACGTAACAGTGAACTTAAGGCTTCACAGGAGGAAATGGACAAGCTCGACAGACTAAGGAGTCTGGAATTTACCGATGCGTCAGGCTTCTTTGGAGGAGTTGAAAGCATCTGGAGCGAAAACATTGAAAGCGAAGATAACCGTACGGATGCTCCAAAGGAAAATGAAGAAGAAACCGGAGAAGATACGGATTCCGAATAAACTGTTTTAAAATGACCGAAAGATTTTTACTAAAATACAATCCGGGGGGATTTACAAATGAAATATGACATCATAATCGTCGGTGCGGGACCGGGCGGAATATTCTCGGCTTACGAACTGACAAAGCTTAACAGTGATTTAAAGATTGCAATTTTTGAGGCGGGCAATCCGCTTGAAAAGAGGAAATGTCCGATTGACGGCGTCAAAGTCAAAAGCTGCATTAAGTGTCCGAGCTGTGCGATAATGAACGGCTTCGGCGGTGCGGGAGCTTTTTCGGACGGCAAATACAATATCACCAATCAGTTCGGCGGTTCTTTATACGAATATATCGGAAAAAAAGAAGCCATCGACCTCATGAAATACGTTGACGAGATCAATCTTGCGTACGGCGGGGAAGGAACAAAGTTATATTCAACCGCAGATACCAAAATAAAGAAGATGTGCCTTGAAAACGGACTTCATCTTCTGGATGCGCAGGTTAGACACCTCGGTACCGACATTAACTACGTGGTACTTGAGAATTTATACAATTATCTTAAAGAGAGAGCGGACTTTTACTTTAGAACACCTGTTGAAAAAGTTACGAAACTCGAAGACGGAAAATACGAAGTTCATACGGCCGATGCCTCGTACTCCTGCGATAAATGCATTATTTCCGTAGGACGAAGCGGAAGCAAGTGGATGGAAACGGTTTGTGCCGACCTTGACATACCCACCAAATCAAACAGAGTGGATATCGGTGTCAGAGTGGAACTTCCGGCAGAAATCTTCTCGGCGCTTACCGATGAACTTTATGAAAGCAAGATCGTTTACAGAACCGAGAAATTTGAAGACCTTGTCCGTACTTTCTGTATGAATCCGCACGGCGCCGTTGTTAACGAGAATACAAACGGCATCATTACCGTAAACGGACACAGTTACGAAGATCCTTCGAAACATACGGAAAATACGAACTTTGCACTTCTTGTATCCAAACATTTTTCAGAGCCTTTTAAGGACAGCAACGGATACGGCGAAAGTATCGCAAGACTTTCGAACATGCTCGGCGGCGGTGTTATCGTACAGCGTTTCGGCGATCTGGTAAGAGGAAGACGAAGCAATACGGAGAGAATTCAGGAAGGCTATGTAACACCCACGCTTGCTGCGACGCCCGGTGACTTAAGCCTCGTAATTCCGAAACGAATCCTCGACGGAATCATCGAGATGATCTATGCACTTGACAAGATCTGCCCCGGAACGGCGAATGACGACACGCTTCTTTACGGTGTGGAAGTCAAGTTTTACAACATGGAAGTCGAACTCGACAACAATCTTGAGACCAGAAACAAAGGTCTGTTTGTAATCGGCGACGGTTCCGGAGTTACACATTCGCTCTCACATGCTTCGGCAAGCGGCGTGTATGTAGCAAGATATATTTTATCCGAAATGAACAAATAATAAGCTTTGCTTCACATCGGATCTCACACTAAACACTAATACCGGAGACAAAAATGAAAAGCCTCGAAGAAGTAAGAGCATTTTTTGAAAATGACAGATTTGCAACCGAAAACGGAATGGTAATAGACAGCATCGGAGAAAACAGCGCGGTTTGCAGCATGGTAATCGGCAAGCGTCATCAGAACGCAGTCGGAAACGTAATGGGCGGAGTGTATTACACACTTGCGGATTTCACCTTTGCGGTAGCAGTTAACCACGAAAAAATGGGAATCGTTTCCCTTTCCTCCACGATCAATTATCACTCGGTGGCAAAAGGCGAAAAGATCATTTGCGAAGCAAAGAAAATAAAACACGGAAGAACAACGTGCAGTTACGAGATGACCTTAACGGACGAGAAAGGAAACCTCCTCGCAACTGTACTGACAACGGGGTTTGATACCTCAAGGTAACCACAGTAACAATCGAATCGTTGAATTAGTTAAGGAGATTTAAGCATGATAAGATTGGGAAAGGCATTTGGAATAACGAAAATAAGTGCGCTTCAGGCAGCAGCGCTTTCTGCTTTGTTTTTTGCCGTATTTATTACGTCATACAGCAGCCGTGCCGCGGGAAACAAAGACGAGCTCGGATGGGACAACGTTAAGATCCGCGAAGTTGCCGTTTTTGAACCTGCAACCGGAATAGACAGCTACGAAGTTGCCGAAGCTGAGATCAGCGGCGGCGACAGAAACATGGAACTTGCCTGCGGAAGCAATATTGAAGTTATCACTCCCGAAGCACAGCTTCTTATGGATATAAGCAATACACTGGGCGGACAGATCGGTATCGCCTGCGTTGATTCGTATGTAAACGTACGTGTCGCTCCGGATCCCGAAGCAGAACCCACCGCAAAGATTTATGACGGTTCCGTTATCTTTATTAACGAAAAAGTCGGCGACTGGTTCAGAATCACATCCGGTAATGCACAGGGATATGTAATGAGCAAGTATTTCCTTTACGGAGATCATCTTGCCGAACAGATCCTCATCGATGAGCCTTATACAAGAGACGAGCTTCTCGTAGAAAAGAGCTACACACTCGGTATTACTCTTGAAGAAGAGGAAGCAATCAGACTTGAAAAGGAAGAGGAAGAAAGAAAAGAGAGAGAAAGACAGGCGGCAGAAAGAGAAGCTGCAAGAAAAAAAGCAATGGAAGCCGGCAACAGCTACTCTCTTGAAAATACAACGGAACTCAGAAAAGAACTGGTTAACTATGCATGTCAGTTCGTTGGTCTTAAATATGTCATGGGCGGTAACTCACTTGAAACAGGTACCGACTGCTCCGGATTCACGAAACTTATCTACGCACATTTCGGATATGGAATCGACAGAACACCTTCGGGACAGTTCAACAACAACGGACGTCTTGTAACATATGCTGAAGCGCAGCCCGGCGATATCATTATCTACGGCAAGAACGGCGTATGTACTCATGCCGCCATCTACATCGGCGACGGAAAGATCGTTCATGCTGCAAACAGCCGTCAGAATACATACATCGGTAATGCAACATACAACACCATCATGGGTGTTAAGAATATTATTGACTAATCTTTGCATGGCGAAGATAATATTCAGTGCATCGCGAAATAACAGTATCTTTATCGGAAGTGTGGAAAATGACTAATCTGCCCGAGGAATTTGAAAAAAGAATGAAAGAAATGCTGGGCGGGGAATACGAAGCATTTAAAGCGTCCTTTAACGAGTCCAGACGGATCGGGATCAGAGTCAATACGCTGAAAACGGATACGGATACCTTCCTTAAGTTATTTCCGGGCAATCCTGAAAAAATAAAATGGTGTGAAACGGGATTTTTCACATCTACAGATGAAAAGTACGGAAGGCTCTCTCAGCATGATGCGGGAGCCTTCTATATGCAGGAACCTTCTGCACAGGCAGTTGCGGCATCCCTCGGAAGCGTCATGGATTTAAAGGGACGAAAAGTCCTGGATCTCTGTGCGGCGCCCGGCGGCAAATCCACCCAGCTTGCATCAATGATGGCAGGCGAAGGAGTGCTTGTTTCCAATGAGATAAACAGGGAAAGAGCCGCGATCCTTTCTTCGAATATCGAAAGAATGGGCGTCAGAAACTGCGTGGTTTTAAACGAAACACCCGAAAGAATAGCGGAGACTTTCGAAAACTGGTTTGACGCGGTTGTTGTTGATGCACCGTGCTCCGGAGAAGGAATGTTTCGAAAAGACGAGACGGCACTTCGCGAATGGAGTCCCGCAAACGTTGAAATGTGCGCAGACAGACAGAAGGATATATTAAGGGAAGCCGTAAAGACTTTAAAGGACGGCGGAATTCTTGTTTATTCGACATGTACTTTCGCGGTTGACGAAGATGAAAAGCAGATGGCTGAATTTCTTTGCGAATACCCCGAATTTGAAATCATCGAATGTGAGAATTTTAAGTTTTTCGACAAGGGTTTTACTTCCTTTGAATTTGAAGGAAAGAAAGTTTCGGACGATCCGAAGTTAAAAGAAAGCCTGGAAAAATGTGCAAGGCTCTGGCCTCATAAAATCGACGGCGAAGGACATTTTATCTGCATCCTTAAAAAGAGGGGTTCGGATGAAACCGTCGGGGAAAAGAAAAAGAAAAAATCGGAAAGAAACAACAGACCGGACAAAAAGTCAATCGGGCTTATAAAAGATTTTTTCAGTGATATGATCGTAAATTTTGAACCGGACTTCGACAATACTGTATGTTTTGCGGATTCGGTTTATCTTTTGCCGAAAGACTTTAATATTTCTTTAAAAGGGCTTAAAATTCAAAGAGCGGGACTTCTGCTCGGCGAGATAAAAAAAGACAGATTTGAACCGTCGCATTCCCTTGCGATGGCTTTGAATAAAAACAACTGCATAAGATGTGCAGAACTTGACGAGGATGAAGCGCTTAAATTCAGACACGGTGAAGAACTGAGAAAAGATCTTCCCAACGGCTGGACGCTCATGCTTGTAAACGGGGTTTCTCTTGGCTGGGGAAAGGTTGCAAACGGGGCAATAAAGAATCATTACCCCAAGGGTTTACGTATCAAATTTTAATTTTCAAGGGAGACAAATATGAAAACAAAGGTTTATATCGACGGAAGCGAAGGAACCACGGGGCTTCGTATCAATGAGAGATTCGAAAACAGAGACGACATCGAAATCTTAAGAATTGATTCCGAAAAACGTAAGGATCCCGAAGAACGAAGAAAGTTCATCAATGCTTCCGACATTACATTTCTCTGCCTTCCCGATGCGGCGGCAATAGAAGCGGTAAGCCTTATAGATAAGGATAATGACCATACGGTTATTATTGATGCATCGACAGCACACAGAACCAATCCCGACTGGGCATACGGAATTCCCGAACTCGGCAAGGATTTCAGAGAAAAGATTGCAAAGAGCAACAGGATCGCAGTTCCGGGATGTTATGCTTCGGGATTCATGATGGATGTTTATCCCCTTTTAAAAATGGGCTACATCGGAAGCGATTATCCTGTATGCGTTAATGCGCTTTCAGGTTATTCGGGAGCGGGAAAGAAAGCCATTGCCCTTTACGAAGCAGAGGACAAGAGAAACGATCTTTATGCGCCCAGAATGTATGCGCTCGCACAGCAGCATAAGCATCTTAAGGAAATGAAAGCGATTTCCGGACTCGACAGAGAACCTCTTTTCGTTCCGGTTGTAGACGATTATTACTGCGGAATGATTGTTACATTCCCCATTTATACATATCTTTTAAAGAAAAAAGCCACACCCGAAGATTTGCAGAAAGCAGTAAGCGAATACTTCGAAGGCGAACAGTTCATTAAGGTTATGCCTTTCGGCTCAGAGGAAGAGATGAACAGTTTCTTCCATGCTAATGATTTCGCCGGTCGTGACGATGCCAAAATTTATATCACGGGAAATGAAGAAAGAATCCTTGTTTCTTCCATTTTCGACAATCTCGGAAAGGGAGCTTCGGGTGCAGCGATCCAGTGCATGAACATCCGTCTTGGCCTTCCCGAAGAGACCGGATTAAATATCGGCAAATAACAACCGGAATCAGCGCGGTTAAATAATTTTGAATTTCTGAGAAAATCAAACTAAAATTTACCCGTTTCAGGGTTAGAAAGAGGCAAAAATGCTTTATATTTTATCGGCACTTGCATTACTCAGTGCCATTGGAACACATCTTTTGTTTAAATGGTATACTTCCCCCTGGCACATCCTTGTATTTGTCGGTGTGCTTCTCGGATGGGTTATTATCTGGGAACTGCTCTGGTGGCTGTTTATATTTATCAACTCACTTTTTGTGGACAAAAAGAAAGAAGTGACCAAACCGTCGTTATATTACAGATGGTTCTTCCTGGAAACGATCAGAATAGCATTTTTCTTCCTTAATGTTCATATTCATGTTGAAGGAATGGAAAAACTTCCGAAACCCGGCGAGAGATTTCTTGTGGTATCGAACCATTTGTCAAACTACGATCCCATGAGTGTTCTTTACGTTTTAAGAAAACATCTTCTTGTTTTCGTCAGCAAGCCCGAAAACTTCAATATCCCCATGGTAGGTTCTCTGATTCACAAACTCGGATTCATGGCAATCGACAGGGATAATGTCAAAAATGCGCTTGTTACGATAAACAAAGCTGCCGATTACATCAAAAACGACGTATCCAGCGTTTTCATTTTCCCGGAAGGAACAAGAAACAGAACACAGACGCCGCTTCTTGAGTTTAGAAACGGTGCTTTCAAAATAGCGACCAAGGCCGGATGTCCCATGGTTGTAATCGCAATTTCAGGAACTGAAAAGGTTAAAAAGACCATACCCAGAAGATCTGACGTATATCTTAAAATAGTTGAAGTTATTCCTGCCGAGACAGTAAAGTCAATGCGTACGACCGATCTTTCGGAGCATACGTTCAAGCTTATCTACGACAATATCACTCACGGCAAGGAAAACCTTGAAAAAGATGAAAACAAATAAAACCTGAACCGCTGCCGCAGGATGGCATGTCGAAAACGCAGGATAATATCGAAAAAGATGAAAACAAATAAAAGGGCAAAGCAGAAACAACGGAGGGGAGATATGGACGTTAATTTTTTTTCAGCCCAGATAAAACAGTGGAAAAGAATATTTGATTATAAAGGAACGAGCACGGTAAAGGAATTTATATTCCCTGTGATCTTTAATGTCATTCTCGGCGTGATCGACCTGATATTAACATTCTTTGCTTTTTGTTTCGCAGCAAATTATGATGAATTGCTTTTCTTTATTTTCGTCATACCTGCGAGCATCATCACGCTTTATCTGCTTCTTTCGATCATCCCCGGAATTTCTCTTACGGTAAGAAGACTTCGCGCCGCAGGAAAGAGCGGATGGTGGGCGCTGCTTCTTCTTGTTTTCGGAATAGGACATGCGTATCTTCTTGTTTTGTGTACAGCGGTTACGATTTCCGCAGGAGGTTCGGCATTTATTCCGTCTTCCAACGCGCCGGAAGCCATTTACGGACCGCCGCCCGAATATTTCGATCCCGATTACAATCAGAATGTCGATGTATACGGACCGCCGGAAGATTTTGAGCCGGATGAAAATCAGAATGAAGACGTATACGGACCGCCTTATACCATAGAGCCGGATCCAAACGATTTCGATCCGATAGAGAACGCTGAGCCTGCCATTTACGGACCGCCTGAAATGTTCAAATAAATAATCAGACCCGGGAGACTGAAATGTTAAAAAAAGCAAAAAACAACTCCGGTCTTACCGCAAAAATTAAAAAAGATCATATGCAGCAACTTGCAGACTACAGGGAAGAGACATTGAGACCGAATCCGGATCTCAGGTCTCTTTTCTTGGAAATAACCCCGTTTTGCAATGAGCATTGTCTTCACTGCGGTTCAAGATGCGGAGATATAGACGTAAGCGGAATGCTTACGGCTGATGAAATAAAAGATATTCTCATACAGGTAAAAAACGATTTCGACATATCCAATATGCGCCTTTGCGTAACCGGCGGAGAGCCTCTTCTTCGCCCTGAGTTTTTTGAAATAATGGAATTTGCGAAAAACGCAGGCTTCAGATGGGGCATGACTTCAAACGGAACGCTTATCACAAAGGAAGTTGCCCAAAAACTTAAAGAAACCGGACTCAGGACCGTATCGATAAGTGTCGACGGTCTTAAAGAAAACCACGAATGGTTCAGACAGTCGCCCGGCGCTTACGAAAAGACCATAGAGGGAATCAAAAACCTTATTGAGCAGGATATTAACCACGTCCAGATCACAACAGTAATCTATCACAAAAACATAAATGAACTCGACGCCATGTACGAGGAATTCAAAAAAGTCGGTGTCCGTTCATGGAGAGTCATAAACATCGAGCCCATCGGAAGGGCAAAGGACAATCCGGATCTTATGCTTTCAAAAGCCGAATACAGAAAGCTTTTCGACTTCATCAGAAACAAAAGATTCGAAGACAAAATGGAAGTTACCTACGGCTGTTCCCATTATCTCGGTGTTGACATGGAAAGGGAAGTCAGAAAATGGTACTTCCTCTGCAACGCCGGCGTTTACACAGCCAGCATCATGTACAACGGGGATATCGGCGGATGCCTTGATATCGAAAGGCGCCCCGAGCTCATTCAGGGAAATGTCAGAAAAGACAACTTCAAAGAAGTATGGCAGAACCGCTTCGAGAATTTCAGAAACGATTTCCGAAAGACCGGTCCCTGCGCCGACTGTCCCGATTACAAATTCTGCGCAGGAGATTCCTTCCACACCTGGAACTTCGACGAAATGAAGCCAAACCTCTGCATGAAAGGCATTTTATTTTGACACAGGGGGACGGGGTTTGTGTGTCATTTCCACAGATCCGGGCTTTTTATATCATAATAATGCAAATCGCAATTTGATGGGATAAAGCAAAAGGGAGACAGCTGAAAGAAATGAAACAGATCGGGTATTAGATGTCAGGACTGCAACGAAGGGATTCATTCAGATATTTTCAATAAAGGAAAGAAGGAACATAAATGGATATTTCTTGTGAAGAATGCGCAAATTTTGTATTTGACGATGATGAAGAAGAATATGTATGCTGCGTGAGCATGGATGAGGACGATTATATTCGTCTGAATACGGACTCACATTATCAGTGTCCGTACTATCAGTGCGGGGATGAATACAAGATAGTCAGACACCAGATGTGATTTAGACATTTGAGCAAACAGACATCAGACGAAATTAAGGATTCAGATGTAATCAGGACTTTGCAAAATATAAAATCCGGGCCGGTGTAAGATAAACATCGGATATAATAAAAAAAAGAAAATGAAAAGTGAGGGGAAATAAATATGAAGAAAGCAATCAGTATATGCCTTTGTACGATTTTTTCGGTGCTTATGCTTTGCGGATGCGGCGGGGCGCAGTATGATGAATCGGGAAACGCATCGATCAACAATAAGTGGGAGCTTGTTGAATATACCATAAACGGGAGCAGAAGCGAAATGGCATCGATCCCGCCTGCCGTCAAAATATTTACGGCTTCCAAGGAGCCTAAGTTTGTGGTTAAAAACGGCGGAACGACATGCATATTCAGCGTAAATGAAAACGATCGTGAAGGAACGATAACTGACGAAGGAGATCACTACAGGATCGATTTTGATAAGGGAAAAGATCTGCTTGCGACAATAAACGGGAACGAGCTCGTGCTTGTGAACGAAACGCAGACTCTGGAAATGATATTCAAAGTAAAATAAAAATACCGGACATGGATTTTTGAATGTGTATGGAGGGGTAACTATGGATGAGAAAATCGCTACTTTAAAGAAATGGGTCGAGGAAAGCAATAATATCGTTTTCTTTGGTGGAGCAGGGGTGTCCACCGAAAGCGGAATACCCGACTTCAGAAGCGTGGACGGGCTTTACAATCAGAAATACGATTATCCGCCCGAAACCATTTTAAGCCATACTTTCTTTATGAGAAAGACGTCTGAATTTTACAAATTCTACAAGGACAAACTTCTTCTTGAAGGTGCGAAGCCCAACAAGGCTCACATCAAACTCGCCGAGCTTGAGGCACAGGGTAAGTTAAAAGCGGTCATCACCCAGAATATCGACGGACTGCATCAGGCAGCCGGCAGCAAAGAGGTTATGGAACTTCACGGAAGCGTTCAGAGAAATTACTGTATGAAGTGCAGCAAATTCTTTGATTTTGCCGCAATCAAAGAAAAAATAGACGAAAATTCCAAAGATCCCGGCAGTAAGAATTACATGGTACCCTTATGCGAATGCGGCGGTGTAATCAAACCCGACGTTGTTCTTTATGAAGAGGGACTCGACGGTACAACCATGACCAAATCAATTCAGTATATTGCCAATGCGGATGTTCTGATTATTGCGGGTACTTCGCTTGCCGTTTATCCTGCAGCGGGACTTATCGATTACTACAGGGGTAACAAACTGGTTCTCATCAACCTTCAGCCCACACCGCGCGACAGTTTTGCAAATCTTTGCATTAACGAAAAAGTCGGCGAAGTATTTTCACAGATATAGATCAAATTTTTAACAGCTGTTTTGCCGGTATTTAGATTTAAACTTTTAACAGCGGTTTTGCCGGTACTAATATTAAAATTCTTAACAGCGGTTTTTGCCGGTATTTATATAAATAAAGAAGATCATGCCGGTTTAACCGAGAGAATAATATGCAGAATATAAAAGAAAACGAAATAATCGAATTTAAGAAAAAGCATCCGTGCGGTGGCAATAAATGGAAGATATTGCGTGTCGGATCGGATTGCAGAATAGAGTGCACAACATGTGGGCATCAGGTGGAAATACTCCGAAGCAAACTCGAAAAAAACATGAAATAAGAAAAATAAAAAAATTCTTGCGGATTGAAATTGTGTGTGTTATTATGTAAGTCCGTGATGAAATAATTCCTTGCTCCTATATATGAGTAGGGGCCAGAGACCAAAAGGAGGTAATTAGCATGAATAAGTATGAGTTATGTATTGTTGTCAATGCTAAGATTGAGGACGATGAAAGAGCTGCAGTTGTTGATAAGTGCAAAGCTTACATCGAAAGATTCGGCGGAACGATTACAGAAGTTGAAGATGCCGGAAAGAAGAAATTAGCTTACTCAATTCAGCATATGAATGAAGCATTCTACTACTTCGTTCGTTTCGATGCAGAAGGAACAGCTCCTGCTGAAATCGAAAATCGTGTTCGCATTATGGACAACGTGCTCAGATTCTTAATTGTTAGAACTGACGAACAATAAGAAAGTAGGTAAAATATGAATAAAGTTATTCTTATGGGTCGTTTGACCAGAGATCCCGACATGAGGGGTGAAGGAACGGGTCTCGTGGCAAGATATTCTCTTGCTGTAGACAGAAGGTTTTCCAGAAACGAGGAAAACAACACAGATTTCATCAACATTGTTGTTTTCGGAAAAGGCGCTGAGTTCGCTCAGAACTATCTCAAGAAGGGAACCAAGGTATTGGTTACAGGTCGTATTCAGACTGGCAGCTATACCAACAAAGATGGTCAGAAGGTTTATACAACCGACGTTATTGCTGAGGATCAGGAATTTGCTGAAAGCAAAAATGCCGCAGCTTCAAACGGCGGACAGTCAGATACATATTCATCCGCGAACACATCAGTTCAGGACGACGGAGATTTCATGAATATCTCCGACGGAGTAAAGGATGATATGCCGTTTTAATTTTTAGGAGGATTAATCATGGCATTCGTTAAAGAGAATAAAACAGCCGATCCTGCAATGAAAAGGAAAGGCGGAATGCGCAGAAGAAAGAAAGTTTGCGTATTTTGTGGCAAAGAGAACGGGATAGATTACAAGGATACAGCAAAGCTTAAAAGATATGTATCCGAAAGCGGTAAGATTCTTCCCAGAAGAATTACCGGAACATGTGCTAAGCATCAGAGAGCTTTAACATTAGCTGTCAAGAGAGCACGTCACGTTGCTTTAATGCCCTACACAGTAGACTAATATCAAAACCGGACGGATTGCGAAATCGCATCCGTCCTTTTTTATGCCCGAGAATCACTTCGGGGAGCACATACCGCACCGCGGGCACGCTCCCGCTAAGCCGCTGCACGTAGCGGCTACTAAATTCGCAGCCTCCGGAGAGACTGCTCATTAAGTACCGACGGCATCGGATTACCCGCTTGTGCGGAGTGTGCTCCCCTATGTCATGATTTGAGAGCATATATCACGCCACAGACACGCTCCCGCTAAGCCGCTGCACGGTATGTGCTCCCCTTTGTCAGATCAAGGGGCAGATGTATACAATATGTAGTATATGGAATAAGCGGAGTGATTGTGGTATAATACTCGTATCTTTTGGTATAAAAGCGATTTTATCGAGAGGACTTAAAATGGCAAAAAAAGTTAAGGTGAAGGGTAAGTTAAGAATATATTTTTCGCTTCTTTTAGCGTTTGGAGTCGTACTGGCTATAGTTGACATACCCATTTATATTCTGAATGTTATTTCGGGTGTAGTGATTTCCGTATTTCTGATTTTCTATTTTGCGGGAATTCTGGTGATGTGGCTTTACTTCAGGCAGTTTCTGATAGACGAGATGGTAAGCTTCGCCACGGAATACGGGCAGATTCAGAAACAGATTTTAAAGGAGCTGAATTTGCCGCACGCCTTACTTGATCACAGAGGAAAAATAGTCTGGACAAACGAAGCGTTTGACAAAACGGTCGGAATGGACAGATTTTTCGGAAAATCCATTTTCTCTATTTTTGAAGGTATTACGCTTGAAAACTTTCCGAAAGATGAAAAAGAAAATGAAATTCATATTTCGTTCGATTCGAGAGAATTCAGAGCGAATATCAAAAAAATAAGCATTGAAAACATGGTAAAAAACAGCAGATTCATCGAAGAATCGGGGGACGAGGATTTTCTTTTCGGACTTTATCTTTTCGATGAAACCGCTTTGAAGATAGCTCTTAAGGAAATCGATGACCAGAGTATCGTAGTCGGAATGATCTACATCGACAACTACGAGGAAGCGCTCGAGAACGTTGATGACGTACGTCGCTCGCTCTTGCTCGCACTCGTGGACAGAAAGATTACCCAGTGTATCTCGTCGCTTGACGGTATCGTAAGAAAGACCGAAAAAGACAAGTACATGGTAATCCTCAGAAAGAAATCCTTAAGCGTACTCAAGGATTCGAAGTTTGATATTCTTGAGGAGATCAAAACCGTCAGCATTGGTAACGAACGTCCTATAACGCTCAGTATCGGTGTGGGTCTCGACGGACTCTCGTACAGTCAGAATTCAGAATTTGCGAGAGCGGCGATAGACCTTGCACTCGGACGAGGCGGAGACCAGGCCGTTATCAAATCTCCCGGAAATGTACAGTATTACGGAGGTAAGAGTCAGTCTTCGGAGAAGAATACCCGAGTTAAAGCCAGAGTTAAGGCTCAGGCTCTCAGAGAAATCCTTGTCAACAAGGATCAGGTATTCATCATGGGACACAGAATGGCGGACGTGGACAGTTTCGGTTCCGCAGTCGGTGTTTACTGTATCGCGAGGGCTCTCGACAAGAAAGCGTACATCATTTTGAACGAAGTTACGCCTTCACTCAGACCGCTTGTAAATCTCTTTGCCAATAACGAAGAGCTGTACCCCGGAATGCTTGTGAACAGTGAAACGGCACTTCAGATGGTAGGCAACAATGCCGCTCTTGTAGTCGTTGACACCAACAAGCCTTCTATTTCCGAGTGTGCGGAAATTCTCAAATACGTAAAAGCTATCGTGGTTCTCGATCACCACAGACAGGGCGAGGAAATAATCGATAATGCGACTCTTTCATATGTCGAGCCGTATGCTTCGTCAGCCAGCGAAATGGTTGCGGAAGTATTGCAGTACATCGACGAGGGCGTAAAATTATCGGGTATTGAAGCCGATGCTCTTTATTCCGGTATCATGATCGATACCAACAATTTCATGACGAAGACCGGTGTAAGAACCTTCGAGGCGGCTGCTTACTTAAGAAGAAGCGGCGCAGACGTCACAAGAGTACGTAAGCTCTTCAGAGAAGATGCTTCTGAATATCTTGCAAAAGCAAAGACCATCAACGATACGAATATTTACAGAAACGATTATGCGATTTCCGTATGTGATTCCGCAGGATGTCAGTCACCCACGATTGTAGCGGCACAGACGGCAAACGAACTTTTAAATATCAACGGTATCAAGGCAAGTTTTGTATTTACGGAATATCAGGGCAAGATTTATCTGAGTGCACGTTCCATTGACGAACTCAATGTTCAGGTAGTTACCGAAAAACTTGGCGGCGGCGGACATATGAACATCGCAGGCGCACAGTTTGAAGGAATCAGTATCGAGGAAGCTGTCGAAAGACTTAAAGACATACTTGATTCCATGATTGACGAAGATATATAACAGATTTACGGATTACGGAGGGACATAAATGAAAGTTATATTATTACAGGATGTTAAACCCCACGGCAAAAAGGGAGATATGGTTGAAATAAACGACGGATATGCAAGAAACTTTATCATTCCCAAGAAACTGGGAGTTGAAGCTACTTCGGCAAACTTAAATGACCTTAAACTTCAGAAGGCAAATCAGGAAAAGATAGCAAAAGAGCAGCTTGATGAAGCAAAAGCACTTGCCGAAAAACTCGAAAAACTCAAAGTTAACATGAAGATCAAAACAGGTGAGGGCGGAAGAACCTTCGGATCCATCACCGCCAAGGAAATAGCTGCGGAACTCAAAAAGCAGCACAACATTGACATTGACAAAAAGAAGATCGTTATGAACGATGCGATCAAGAGCATCGGTCAGTTTAGCGTAACAGTTAAGCTTCATACCAAGGTCAGCGCCGAATTGAGCGTAAACGTTGATTCGGAATAGCATTGTCAAAATAATAAAAAAAGGCGGGTTATGATATGGAAGAACCTTTGGTAACACAAAAGCTTCCAAATGATTTGGACGCAGAAAAAAGTATACTGGGTTCCATTCTTATGGACCCTGAAGTGGTCATCACTGCATCGGAAATGATTAGCGGTGATGACTTTTATCTCAGAGAACATGGTCTGATCTACGATACCATGGTCAAAATGTTTAACAACAAGATACCGATCGATCCCGTTACTCTTCAGGATAAATTAAGAGAAACAAATCTTCCGGAGGATGCATTTTCACCCGATAAGATGAACGCATGCATCGATCTGGCGACCACATCGGCAGGTATCAAACATCATTGCATAATCGTTTATGAAAAGGCCGTAAAGAGAAGACTCATCAAGGCCTGCAATGAAATTACAAAAAGCTGTTATACCGGAAAGGGAGAATTATCCCTGCTTCTGGATACAACTGAAAAATCGATTTTTGATATTGTTCAGAGAAGAAATACAGAGGATTTTGTGCCTATCGACAGAATAGTCATGAATTCCCTTGCGATGATCGAAAAGGCACACAATACCGACGGTACGGTTACGGGAATCCCTTCCGGATTTACGGACCTCGATTACAAAACCACAGGTTTCCAGCCTTCGGATCTTATTCTTCTTGCCGCACGTCCTTCAATGGGTAAAACGGCGTTTGCTTTAAATATCGCCATTCACGTGGCAGCACATGAGAAAAAACATGTAGCGGTATTCTCGCTGGAAATGAGCAAGGAGCAACTCGTTAACCGTCTTCTTGCACAGGAATCGCATGTTGATTCGCAGAAATTAAGAACGGGTAATCTTGCCGACAATGAATGGGCATCTCTTATCGAAGGTGCCGAGACAGTCGGAAAATCATATCTTGTAATAGATGATACTCCCGGTATTTCCGTTCCCGAACTTCGTTCGAAATGCCGTAAGCAGAAACTCGAAAGAGGTCTCGACATGATCATCATCGACTACCTTCAGCTTATGTCGGGCTCGGGCAAATCGGAGTCAAGACAGAATGAAGTTTCGGAGATATCCAGATCGCTCAAGGCCATCGCGAGAGAGCTCGGAGTTCCCATCATTGCACTTTCACAGCTTTCACGTAAAGTTGAAGAACGTGCCGATCACAGACCTCAGCTTTCCGACCTTCGTGAGTCGGGTGCCATCGAGCAGGATGCCGACGTTGTAATGTTTATCGACAGAGAGAGACAGGAAACGGCGGATGTAAACAAAGCGACGATCATTATTGCCAAGCAGAGAAACGGCCCCATCGGCGATGTCAACCTGCTCTGGTTACCTCAGTATACACAGTTCGCCGATATCGGAAGCGAAAAAGCGAACAACTACAAGCAGGCTGAAAACCAGTAACGGAAAAAAGACAAAAAATAAAGGCAACCTGAATTATCGGGTTGCCTTATTTGTATACGTTTTTCGTATAAGTGCTGCTTAATTAAGCCTGCTCGATAGCACCTGCGGGACATCCGTCTGCACAGCTTCCGCAGTCAAGACATTTGTCAGCATCGATAACATACTTGCCGTCTCCTTCAGAGATAGCTTCTGCAGGACACTGAGCTGCACAAGCGCCACACATTACACATGAATCGCTGATTACATAAGCCATGATAGTTTCCTCCTTACCATTATATAAAAAACAATATGCTAGCCGTACATATTAAGCATATTTTATTATATGTTTTTATAAATATCAAGAAGTTGAGAAAAGATAATTGCGTTATGTGTTATTAAAGACGAAAAAAAGGCTTAAAGTAAGGTATATCAAACTTTTTTGATGCATATTTTCACAAAAAAATTCTTCATTTTTCAAAAAAATGCGGAGCGTGCACAAAAAGGGCTTCAAACTTTACATATCAGTACCCGAATGCTATAATAAATAGTTGTTTTTAGGCAATTATATTAAAAGGAGTTTTACTATGTATAACAAGGTCGAAACCGACTTGAACTTCGTCGGAAGAGAGAAAGAAGTAGAAAATTTCTGGAAAGAAAATGACATTTTCAGAAAAAGTATGGAAAACAGAAAGGAAGGACCGACATATACTTTCTATGACGGACCGCCTACTGCAAACGGTAAGCCTCATATCGGACACGTGCTTACCAGAGTTATAAAGGACATGATTCCCAGATACCGTACCATGAAAGGTTACATGGTTCCGAGAAAAGCGGGATGGGATACTCACGGTCTTCCCGTTGAACTTGAAGTTGAAAAGCTTCTCGGTCTTAACGGAAAAGAGCAGATCGAAGAATACGGAATGGAGCCCTTCATTGACAAATGCAAGGAATCCGTCTGGAAATACAAAGGCATGTGGGAGGATTTCTCCGGTACTGTCGGATTCTGGGCAGACATGGACGATCCTTACGTAACATATCATGACAACTACATTGAGTCTGAGTGGTGGGCACTTAAAGAAATCTGGAACAAGGGCCTCCTTTACAAAGGCTTTAAGATCGTGCCTTACTGCCCTCGCTGCGGAACTCCTCTTTCAACAGCAGAAGTTTCACAGGGCTACAAGACATTAAAAGAGCGTTCAGCCATCGTTCGTTTCAAAGTCAAGGGTGAAGATGCATTCTTCCTTGCATGGACGACAACACCCTGGACACTTCCTTCGAACGTTGCACTTTGCGTGAACCCTTCCGATGAGTACTGCAAGGTAAAGGCAATCGACGGAAATACATACTACATGGCTAAAGCACTTCTTGACAGCGTTCTTTCTCCGCTCTCAAAAGAAGGCGAAGCCGCTTATGAAATCCTTGAATCATACACAGGAAAAGACCTTGAATATAAAGAATATGAACCTTTATACGAATGCGCAGCCAAAGTGGCAGAAAAGCAGAACAAGAAAGGTTTCTTCGTAACATGTGACGATTACGTTACAATGTCAGACGGCACGGGTATCGTTCATATCGCACCTGCTTTCGGTGAAGACGATGCCAATGTAGGAAGAAATTACGATCTTCCTTTCGTACAGATGGTTGACGACAAGGGCGTTATGCTCGATGAAACTCCTTTCGGCGGTATGAGATGCAAACCCACACAGGCTGAAATGGACAGAGGCGTTATCAGTGCCGACCCCGAAGTTATCAAAGAGCTTTCTTCAAGAAAACTCCTCTTTGATGCTCCCAAGTTCGAACACGAATATCCTCACTGCTGGAGATGTGACACTCCGCTCATCTACTATGCAAGAGAGTCATGGTACATCAAGGAAACAGCAGTAAGAGACGATCTTATCAGAAACAACAACACCGTAAACTGGATTCCCGAATCAATCGGTAAGGGAAGATTCGGCAACTGGCTTGAGAACATTCAGGACTGGGCTATTTCAAGAAACCGTTACTGGGGTACTCCGCTTAACATCTGGGAGTGCGAATGCGGCAAGTTTGAATGTATCGGAAGCAGAGAAGAATTAAAAGAAAAGAGCGGTATCGCTGATGCCGACAAGATAGAACTTCACCGTCCGTATATCGACACCGTTACCATCAAGTGTCCGGACTGCGGAAAGGAAATGCACAGAGTTCCCGAAGTTATCGACTGTTGGTTTGACTCAGGTGCGATGCCTTTTGCACAGCATCATTATCCTTTCGAAAACAAGGAACTTTTTGAATCACAGTTCCCCGCACAGTTCATCTCCGAAGCTGTTGACCAGACAAGAGGATGGTTCCATTCACTTATGGCCGAGTCCACACTTCTTTTCAACAAGAGTCCTTATGAAAACGTAATCGTTCTCGGACTCGTACTTGATGAGAACGGTCAGAAGATGAGTAAATCAAAGGGCAATGCTGTAGATCCTTTCGAAGCATTGAAGAAGCATGGCGCAGATGCCATCAGATGGTATTTCTACACCAACTCGGCTCCCTGGCTTCCCAACAAATTCTCGGACGCAACGGTTGTTGAAGGTCAGAGAAAATTCATGGGAACACTCTGGAACACATATGCGTTCTTCGTTCTTTATGCAAATATCGACGAATTCGACGCTACAAAATACACGCTTGATTACGACAAGCTTCCCGTAATGGATAAGTGGTTATTATCAAGACTCAACACCACGATCCGTGAAGTAGACAACAACCTTGACAATTACAGAATCCCCGAAGCAGGCCGTGCACTTGACGATTTCGTTGACGAAATGAGTAACTGGTATGTTCGTCGCGGCAGAGAGCGTTTCTGGGCGAAGGGAATGGAGCAGGATAAGATCAACGCTTACATGACTCTTTACACGGCTCTGGTAACGATTGCCAAGACTGCAGCACCCATGATTCCTTTCATGAGTGAGCAGATTTACAGAAACCTTGTCTGCTCGATCGACAAGAGTGCACCCATTTCGGTTCATCTTTGCGACTTCCCCGAAGTTAACGAGAAGATGATCGATACCGAACTCGAGAAGAACATGGATGCGGTATTAAAGACTGTAGTTATGGGACGTGCGTGCCGTAACGCTTCTGCTATCAAGAACAGACAGCCTATCGCAAACATGTTTGTAAAAGCAGACTTCACACTTGATGAGTTCTACAAAGAGATCATCGAGGATGAATTGAATGTAAAAGAAGTTACATTTACGGAAGACGTAAGCGAACTTACAACATACAACTTCAAGCCCCAGCTTAAGACCGTAGGTCCCAAGTACGGCAAGCAGCTCGGCGGTATCAAAGCATACCTTTCCGCAGTTGACGGAAACAAGGCAATGGCAGAGCTTAAAGCAAACGGCGCAATCAAATTCGACGTTGACGGCACGGAAGTTTCACTTGCCGAAGAAGATCTGCTTATCGAAATGACACAGAAGGAAGGCTATGTAACGGAAGCCGACAACTATGTAACAGTCGTTCTCGATACAAACCTTACAGACGAGCTTCTTGAAGAAGGCAGCGTAAACGAGATTATTTCAAAGATCCAGACCATGCGTAAGGATTCCGGATTCGAAGTAATGGACCGCATCAAACTTTACATCGAAGGAAACGATAATCTTTCCGAAATCATCAGGAAGAACGAAAGCGCTATTTCCGGCAAGGTTCTTGCAAACGAAGTCCTTTACAACGAAAAGACCGCTTCTTCAAAGGAATGGAATATCAACGGCGAAAAAGTCAACATCGGTGTTGAGAAAATCTGATTAAACGTTTAGGGATGCATAAAGCCTGAAAATAAAAGAGAATCTCCGTGAAAAGGCAATAGCCTTACACGGAGCCGATCAAGAAAACGGAGGAAAAAATCATGGCAGCAACAAAGAAAACGGCAGACAAGAAAGAAACTGCTAAAGCTAAAACAACTGCAAAGGCTGTTTCAAAATCTGCTACAAAGGAGACCGCAAAGTCAAAAACTGCTAAAAAGACCCCGACTGAAGACAAAAAGAGTGCAGCAAAGGCAACTGCCGCTAAAAAGACTGCTACCAAGGCTGCAGCAGTAAAGAAAGCAGAGAGCAAGGAAAGCGCTACAAAGAAGACTGCAAAAGCAGCAACAAAGAAAGCCGCTTCTGCAAAAACTGCAACAGCAAAGAAAGCTGCAACGACAAAGAAA
>JAIKXN010000220.1 GCA_024684055.1 Lachnospiraceae bacterium
TACTTGAATATACTTATGAAGGTTTTGAATATTATTGAATATATTTATGAGAGTTTTGAATATTATTGAATATATTTATGAGAGTTTTGAATATACTTAAATATACTTGAATATATTTATGAAGTTTTTTGAATTTACCTATGAAAGATGTACTACGGGTCAAATGCGATTAACTTCAATAAAGCCCGTAGTTTTTCACTCTGAAATCAGGAACGCTACGGGCCAAATGCGTGTTGCTCCTGTAAAGCCCGTAATTTTTCACTTTGAATTCAGAAATACTACGGGCCAAATGCATATAGCTCCTGTAAAGCCCGTAGTTTTTCACTTTAATCTCTGTAATACTACGGGCCAAATGCATATAGCTCCTGTAAAGCCCGTAGTTTTTCGCTTTGAATTCAGAAATACTACGGGCCAACTGCGATCAACTCACATAAAGCCCGTAGTTTTTCGCTTTGAATTCAAAAAATACTACGGGCCAAATGCGATCAACTCACATAAAGCCCGTAAACCATCATTAATTCTTTATAATGCATATAAATGCTAATCTAAAAATGAACTCACGAGGGTGCGGATGTTTTTTTGGACTAAGATATTAATCCAATACTACGTCTATACTCCATTGGACTCATTGCTCCCAGTGACATTTTTATTCTTCCTGTTGAATACCAACGGATATAATAATGCAGCCTGTTTAATGCTTGTCATATTTATAAACAAGTTTTCTTTCTATCTCGACATCATTTACCATTATGCTGCATTTTCCGTTTGTCATCGTGATGTTCTCATCTTTTGCATATGTCTCAACACCTGATGAATTGTGAATTCTGACCTTGGTGTCCACTTCGTTGAAATCCGCAATCGTTTCGCCCTTGCTTCCGCCGAATGCAAGCGCCTTTTCTCCTGCGTTTTCGATTCGAAGAGATGCTATCGCAAACTTTAAGTTTGAGTTTCCGTTCAATGCTCCGATGCAGGTTGAATCAGCACCGCCCGCATAGAATTCCACGAATGAATCCAGAATGTTTATATTCGCTTCCGCGCCTCTTAATGTGCCGAGAACCGCAATATGGTTGCCGTTAATAGTATATCTGATATAGCACTTGTGAATTTTAACATTGGCAGGACCGTTCATCGAACCGTTGGCAACACCGTCCGATACGGAAAAATCAACTTCCATTCCGCAGTTAAGTATCTTAATTTCATCATTGCCGAATACGGAGCCTATGCCCACGCATGTGTCTCCGTTTGCTTTGAGAGCGATGGAGCCTGCTTTTATGGTAATTTTACCGCCCTTTCCGGAACCGATCAAAACTCCCGCCGTACTTCTTGAATCGATTAAAAGTTTGCCTGTCAGGTCTATGACAAGTTCGCCATGACGCGACATTAAATCGTTTCCGATTCCGTATATTTCACTGTGATTCGGGAAGATCGAAAGATTTCCGTTACCCTCGAGAGTAAATCTCGATGACTCCGGAACTCTTACACCCGAGCCCTTGAAAGTATTGTCACCCTCAATGATACATATAACATCTGCTTCTTCTCCGATGCTTATGCAGGGTCTGTCTTTTACATTTGAAAAATACACATTTTCAAGTGTGATCCTGCCGGTATACCCATGTTCGATACGAACATTTATATCTGACTTGAAAGACGGCGTACCGACAATCGTCAGATCCTTGTAAACCATTTCTCCCTGTCCGATAACGATATCCGTAATTTCATCCTTGGCGAGAGAAAGAAGTGAAATTCTGTTAGTTTTTCCCGCTATATACGTTGCCTTAAATTTGCCGTCCTGCTTTTCCTGCTGATAAAGTTTAATTTCCTCAATTACATCTTCATTGATCTTTTCAAGGAAACCGGGTGCAGGTTTGGCTGTATAATAGCCCTGAATCAGATCGGCTCCAAGGTGAATGACCATTCTTAACTCTTCCGATGTCTCGACACCTTCCGCAAGAGCTTTGATATTATTGTCATGGCAGAACTCGATGATCTCGCGGACAAAATGCTGTTTCTGCGGTCTGTTCTGAATATCGCTTAATAGAGAACGATCGATCTTTACATAATCCGGCATGTAATTGATAAGATTGCTTATGTTTGAATATCCGGTACCATAATCATCAATCGCAAGCTCAATGTTAAGCCTTCTGTAAAACTCCTGGAAACTCAGAAGTTCTTCCCCTTCGAGCTGTGCTTCTTCAGTAAGTTCCACTACGACCGTATCCGATTTTTCGGACAGTCTTCCTGCAATGGTATCAACGTTTTTAACCTTTACTCCGGGAATACTGTTTATAAAAACTTTTGCCTCGTTATACTTGGTATCGTTGTCTAAAATATCAAGAACATTTATAAAAGTTGCGCTCTCGACGTCCGCAAGTCTTCCCATCATCGAAGCGTATTTTATGATCGCAAGCGGAGAAATCCTTCGCTCGGTTTTCGAACGCATAAGTGCCTCGTATGAAAAGATCATGCCGTCTTTTGCACTGACGATCGGCTGAAAATGATAAGTGAGAAGGTTGTTATCGAGGATTTCTTTTACGGTATCGTAATCCTTTTTCTCCTCCTCGCTTAAGTTCTCATAAGCAACCGTTGTCTTTTCAAACTTGCCCGTTTTTAATTTGTTTAATCTGACCTGCTGCTCGGTAATGAGCAGATTTCTTCTTAAAGATTCAAAGCCTCTCGAAACGGTTCCGATCCATCTTCTGTATTTCTCGTTATAAGCACCCGGGTGATTGAAACTTACGACCGCATATCCGAAATTCATATCCTCGAAAAATACCGGCGTAAAGAAATACGAGGTCGGAATGTTATGCGAATCGAAAAGATCAGGAAGCATTTTTTCCGTTTCGAAGTATTCATCTGTTCCGGCAATATTTGAAGTTCTGCTTTCGTTGTAACGAACGGCGTAGATCATTTTTTCGGGATAACCCGTTCTTGATGAAAAAGTTGCTTCGGCATGTGCGAGGTATTTGACGCTGTTTGAAAGGCAAAGATGGAAACTTGCCGCGTCTTCTATCTGATAGGCATACGAATAAACCATGCTGATATAATCATTGATGTCATTCTGGATCATCAGATTTTCAAACATGGTATTGTTGACGGATTCATATCCTTCTCTGGAAATCTCCGTATCCCATATGTTTCTTTTAAGGCTGAAATCAGGCATTTCGGGATCGCAGCATCCGCAGCTTTCACCTGCCATGAGTCTTGACTCGGCGACAAAAGCAGCCGGTTCTTTTCCTGACTTTTTTTCAAGGATCCAGTCAACTGCATACTGACCGAATTCATTCGCAGGAGTCAGATAAGATGTAATGGATTTGGGGCTCATCTGACCTTCCATCGAAGAGTCGGAACCAACCACAATAATATCCTCCGGCACACGTATTCCCCTTTGTTCAAAGGCTTTGCAGACTCCGATCGCCATCTGGTCGTTCGCGCAGACAATCGCCTCCGGAAGTTTACGCTCGCTGGCCGAAAGATAATCCACGCATCTTTCACCGCTCTTATACCAGAAATCGCCCTGGATGATTCTGTATTCAGGCACTTCAAGACCGTGTTCTTTCATCTCGTCCTCGAAACCCGACTGTCTTTCCTGGGAATGTCGATGCCATTTTTTACCGCTTAAAAACGCGATATCCTTTAAATTATGTTTCTCGATAAGATGCTTCGTGATCATTCTCACCGATCGATAACCGTCTATGAACTGACTCGGAAAATAGTCGCTGTCGGCATCTATAACAAGAACAGGCCCGTCATAAATTTGATGGAGCCTGTCTTCCAAAAGCCTCACCGCCCCCGCCGTCTGGATCGTATCCTTCAGGATGATGATACCTGTGAAATACTTGGGATTGGCAAGTCTTAATATATTCGAATCACCCCATTCTCTTTCCTGGGTGTCCTGATATTTTCTGTACATGGAAAAAACACAGACATCCATATCCTTTTCAAATGCACGTTCTGTAAAACCCTTGATAAAACGGCTCTGAAAATATTCGTCTGCCTGTCCAACAAATAAAGCAAGTCTGTCTCTTGTGTTTGCCATATGATAACCCTTCTTAAGCGATTCTTTGATTTGTACTCTCATTTGCCAAGCGCGTTCCTTCGCTCAGCGCTTTCGTATAACGCATAATGCATTTTCAAAAGCTATTTTCTGCTTCACCCCTTTTACTCTATAAATATATATCGGTTGATCAGCGCATTAACATTAATGATATTTTCCATGTGTCTGTCAATCCATCAAAACATACTTTTTATCGGAATTAAGTCTGCACTGTTAACTTTACGATTACAGCGGAATTTGCTTTTCCCTCACGCTGTGTCTATCCCGGCTTTCTGCAGCCCATAAATGCTGATCTACAAATATGCAGCCCCGCAAAATGCAAGTATTACCGCAAAAATCACCCTTTCTCTAAAAGGGTGATTTTGAAAGTTTATATAAATAAATATTAAATATAGCTTACCGTTTCAGATAAAGGTTTCCTTGAATCGTGAGTTCCAAGAGGACCTGCTCCTTCAGCGGCATATCCTAAATCAAGAAGCATAAGGATTTCTTCATTCTCGGGAAGGTTTAAATCCTTTGCAAGTTTTTCGGGATCAAAGAAATTGATCCAGCAGCTGTCAACACCCGCATCGTATGCTGCAAGCATAAGATGTGTGGCAACAATCGACGCATCTTCAATTCCCGAATCTCTCTTCTCTCCGGGATACGTGAATACATTATTCTTGTCAAAAGCAACTACGAGAACGATAGGCGCCCCGTATCTGCAAGGAGTTGCTTTGTCTATCTTTGCAAGAACTGCCTCCGATTCAGCAACATAAATATGCTGTTCCTGAAGATTCTTGGCCGTGGGAGCCAGTCTTCCCGCTTCCAGAATGCTCTCGATTATATCTTTATCTACTTTTTTTGAACTGTAGTCTTTGCACGAATAACGGTCTTTAACGACTTTTTTAAATTCCATACTTATTTCCTTTCCTGCATTATATTGTTACAAACAACTATAATACATTCGCGAACTGCTTGGTTCTTCTTATTTTTTGAATCGACTTCTATCAATTCTTGCATTATCTATAATCTTTCCAGATACTCATCCAACACACACAGAAATTATATACATCAAAGGAAATTGTAAAAATATATATGAATGTATTAAAAGAAAACACCTCAAAGCTTTCCTGATTCATCTTCATCTCGACTTTCTCTGCCATTCGTATTCGGGATGTCTCGAATAATAATCTGCCTTTACCTCATACATTCTCTCATCCGCTTTCTGCATGGCTTTGATAACGTCGGCTGCTTCTTCGCTGTGGCAGAGGCCGACTGCGTAATGAGCCCTGCCTTCGCGCTCGGATTTTTTGAAGAGTTCTTCATTAATCTTAAGGGCATCTTCGGCAGTAGCATTCTCTGCGATGATCATGAATTCGTCTCCGCCGACACGGTAAACTTCCTTGTTTTCGCATTCGACTTCCATGAGCGTTGACGCAACATCCTTAAGAAGATTGTCGCCCGCAAGGTGTCCTTTCGTGTCGTTAACTGACTTTAAGCCGTTAACATCGACAAAGAAAATTCCGAAAGGTCTGACGATTTTCTTCTTGCCGGTCATATCGTCGCTGATCCGATTATTCATCGCGTTTCTGTTGAGCACA
>JAIKXN010000223.1 GCA_024684055.1 Lachnospiraceae bacterium
TTTATTGTCATAGTCTGCTCCCGATCTATCAGTCTTTTAAAGGGATTCCGTTGGCATCCGTCGGTATTGCGCCGGCGATAATCATGATTCATTCAACAAGGCCCCAGAGCTGAACTCCCAAAGGAATAAAGTAAAGTGCATAACCAATAAACATGGTAAAAGCATCAATAACTATTAATGTCAAAGGAATTGAAACGATAACTATTATGGTTCCGAGAACAATACTTCCGCCTGTAAGCGCAACCTGCCAGATTGCTTTGTTCTTATATCCAAGATAAAAATTGTGTATTCCCAGACTTCCCAGAAAAATACCCAACAAACCTGCTACTACTTTTGATTTTCTTTCTTCTTCCATTTTAGTTCCTCCTGTTGTTGTTTTTTTTATAAGTATACTTTATTTCATTCTATTTTACGCAAATATCCGCTCGGATTCCACATATTTTTTATTTGAGTTATGCATCCGACTCTTAAGATATTATTGTAATGGAATATCCAACTGAATAAGTACGTCCTGAACAACTTTTAATTCCTATTATTTGCACTTCTCGAGTCGCTCTTTCAGATACTCTTTCATTCCTTTGTCTGTACAATAAATGTAACAGCCTTTCATTCCTCTGGACATAAGAGTTCTATACGTGTTTTTGATTATTTCATCAGCTCTTCTTTGCGCTTCCAGGGGATTTTCTTTGTACAGACCTTTTATCCCTTTCAGAGACTGATCTGTTTTGGCTCTCTTGGTAAAATCCGTTACAACTTTTCCTTTTTCATAACGCATATCGTCTCCGATGATCACTCCGACATAATCAAACTCCAATCCCTGTGATGTATGAATGCATCCGACTTCATTAATTGAGGTTTCACTTACAGCAAACGGTTCTCCGTTTCCAAGGTTCCAGCTCATTCCAAAATCACCGATTTTAATGTCGTGATAGTTTGTGTTGTTTTGTTCGTTTTTAACCCACTCCCAACAATAGCCTGCAAGTATTCTGGAACTGTTTGTTTTCCTGTTTTTCTCTATGATAAGATTTCGCATTTCATTGGGAGAATCGCAAATTCTTATATCATAGTCGATACCTTCCAAATCATAGTTTGCGGTTTCCCTGATATTTAAAACATTATCAAGCCATGCAAGATAACCGTCGGAGCCATTACATCTGAACTGTGATTGAAGTTCAAGATAATGCAACTCCGATCCTTCTTCTTTAGCCCATTTCTCTATCTCAGCTATCGATCCGATATCGTCCATCGTAACACGCTGACTTTCATCGATAAAGAAGACGCTGCAATATGCTGCTTTAATTATTTCTTTAATCTGATTTTCACCAAGATTATGAAACATTCCGGATTTTTCATTTAATCGATGAGCTTCATCTACCAGCAGCGTATGTGCCATATTTTCAGCGACTTCGGTATAACTTCCCGAACCTTTAAAAAGGTTGTCTATACTGCTCTTTTTCATCAGCCCTTTCAACTTCTTTAAGTATACCTGTCTTGGTGCACTGTTTTTTGAAACATACTGAACCAGTTGATCTCTTTGTGTTAATTCAGCCAAAAGATTGATGGCTATTACGGTTTTACCCGTTCCTGGACCACCCTTAACTACAATTGTTCTTTTCCTGAAATCTTTTTGACATTGTTCAGATAATCTTAAAATCTCTTCATAAGCAACCTTTTGTTCATCGATCATGATAAATTCACGATTACCTTTAAGCATGGAACCTATTAAATTCTGCAAGCTTTTTGAAGGTCTTATTTTTCCGTTTTCTATGAAATATAAAACTTCTTTTTTATCACCTTTTTTTACTGATTTCTTGATAAAATTTCGTAAATCTTCCAATTGCCCTTTTGTATAAGCCGGCGCTTCTTCAAGGTAATCCGAATACCATTCGGAATCCAGCGGATCGTCTGCATGACGAATATAATTATGCAGACACGCACAGGGATGAAGTTTTACATTTCCGTCCTGAACCGATGAATTGTAATCATAAATCAGCTGTGCATACGACCATGCCTGATATGACGGATGAACTACTCTGTGATTGCTTCCTCCAACATATGTCTCAACCAGTGCATCTGCACCCTCAACAACTGATATTTTATCCCATTGTTTAAGTTCAACTATTACTACATTAGGCTCGTTGTTGTTATCATAACCCGATACTATAAAGTCTACTCTTTTGGATGTCTGAGGAATGGAATATTCTATTGCAACACCTGCATCCATGGGAATTTCTGAATCATTCATAACCTTGTACATATAGTTAAGTGAATTTTCCCAGGAACGAAATTCAGCCTTGGGTGTATGTCTTCCTAATTTGTTTAAAACATTTTCCTCTATCTCAATTGCGATAGAATCATTTTCACAACTTTTTAAAAAGTTCTCTTTTAACCCCTCATATACAATCATGTTTTTAAAACGGATTTTCCGCCCTCCACATCTTCCAAGTTAACGCTCTGCATCTGTATTGAGCATAATCATTTTTATTTTCTCGAATATACCATTCTTGTATATTTTATCTCATCGCCCAGAGTTTCACCTTTTGAAATCTCAAAATCATTTTCATCAAATTCAGGAAAGAAAACATCACCATCTTCAACATTCAGATGAACTTCTGTGAAATACATCTTTTCAACCAGTGGAATTGCTTCTTTGTATAAACCGTATCCGCCGGCTATATAAATATCCCTGTTTCCTGCCATCTCTATAGCTTCTTTTACGGAGCCCGCTGTGAAGAGATTTTCGCCCTCGTATTTTTTAGTCTTTGAAACCACTATAGTTGTTCTGTTTGGTAAGGGATGTCCTATCTCTTCGTATGATTTTCTGCCCATCACAACTACATTTCCTGTAGTGAGATCTTTGAATTGTTTTTGTTCACCCTTAATCTTCCAAGGTATCTGTCCGTTTTTTCCGATTACATTATTCTTTGATCTGGCAACTATTAATCCAACCATAAATTTTCAACTCCTATTGAAAAATAATTCTAATCAACAGACTTCTGTTTGCCGGCCATTCCCCAGTTATCAAGCGGTGGTTCTTCGATTACTATAAATACGTCTTCCGGCGCAACGGATAATTTTTCGTTGATTTTTCCGGTTATTTTCTCTATCACTTTTCCTTTTTGTTCTTTTGTTCTGCCCGGAAACATGGTTAATTCTATTATCATGAAATCATCTGTCTTAAATGATGGTTTTTCAAAATCAATCTTTTCAAACTCAATGATCCTTTGAAATCTGTCCCAGTCTTCAATATCAAGACTTTCAACCATCCCGTCATGGATGCAGTCCAAAAGTGTTTTCTTGTATGCGGAATCTTTCCCTTTTATCATGTTAACTTTAACTAATGGCATTATTTCTTCCCTTTATTTTTCAATCTGTTTTAATATCTCTTCATAAGATGTTGCTCTTATGACCTGAAAGTTTTTCTCAATTTCTCTCGTCCATAAATCGATTTCTCCCTCGATATCTGAAATCTCGGGCAATATGAATCCCCATATTTTACACCCTGTCTTTTTAAGTTCAGGAAGGAAATAATCGAATCCCCATTCGACATCTTCTTTCACATCCTCAAAACCATTTCGGGCATCTACTATAAAAACACTGTTTTTACGTTCCCTGAGGAATTCAAGCGATGCTTCGACAGGCTTCCTGTAGTCATCAAAATGCGCTTCTTTTTTCCAGACATGAAATACTACATTGTCTTTCTCGATATATTCACTTTTAGCAAAATCGCTCTCAAACATTTACTTCACTCCTTGCCAATCAGTATTTTCTTATTCGAAGGAAATAGTGTTCATCGTCTTCTCCTCTTTAAAATTTTAAATTCTGTCCCTTAACAGATCTCTACCACTTCTCCGATATACATATCATGCTCGGAATCGTTTGCATAGAATGCTTTGTCATCATCGTTAATGATATTTGCGGGATCGAGTCTCTGTACAAAAAGTTTTCTGCAAAGCAGAGTAACCTCGGCTTCCTCGAATGTTACCGACTTTCCGATTTCTTTTGCAGTTAATCCCGATCCGTTTATCTTATCCATATCTCTTCCTGATTTCGAGCCGAGTATGCCGAGAATCTTTTTGTATTCTTCGGGGAAGAAACTTACCGTGAAATATTCGTTATCATCCATGAACTCGTGAGTGTATCTGGAGGTGCGTACATATGCCGTTACAACGGGTTTGCTCCAGAGTGTGCCCATGCCGCCCCAGCTGATCGTCATCATATTAAATTTATCTTTGCTTCCTGCTGTAAGCAGTCCCCATTTCTTATCATACTGACTGAAAATATCTGTTTTGAATTCCATTGATGGCCTCCTTTTATCATTTAAGTTTCCTATTATTTCTATTTGCAATTTAATGTTTATTTTTCTTTTCCTTACTCATCTTCTTTTCGTAATTTCGTCTGGTCTCATCCGCTTCGTCATCCCAAACTGTGGACTCCGGTCCGAGAGTACCGTACATGGTATTTTCAAATGAGTAAGTCATCTTCGAAGTCCTTATGAGTTTTTCATCATCTTCAATAACCCTCCGAATGTTTTCCCACTGATATAAATTATCTTCGTTTTCGAGTCTTTTCGCAACAAATTATAAATCATTGTGTCTTTTATTTTTTCAAGTTATACTTGAATTGATTTTTTTATATTCAACAGATACTCGCTAAAAAATATTTTGGGATGGCTTATCCGCTACCGGATGGAAAGCATGCTTGATATATACAAAAGACTGATGTAGCAAGCGATCATCACATAAAAAATGAATTTCGGAAAGGAACCGATATGGATTACGAAATAGTTTTGGCCAAGGAAGAAGACAGAGAAGAACTTCTCTCTTTGTATCATGCTCAGATCGGACGAGAAGGTTGTCCCTGGAGTGAAGAATATCCTTCAAACGAAACAATAGATTTTGATCTGTCAAGGGATGCTTTGTATGTTTACAAGGCTGACAATAAAATATACGGTGCGATGTCAATTGAGGAAGATGAAGACGTGAACAATCTTCCTTATTGGAACAAAGATCTGCAGCCCGAAAGTGAATTCGCAAGAATATGTGTCCTTCCCGATTCACAGCATAAGGGAATCGGAAGGATTATGCTTGCATTTTTGCACGAAGAATTAAGAAGACGCGGATATCGCGGCATCCATATCCTGGTCAATAAACTCAATACAAAAGCACTTCATTTATACGATCGTTTCGGATACAAAAATGTCGGCGAGTGCTTCATGTACGATCAGGATTTCTTCTGTTATGAACTGGAATTGTAATTTTATAAGTTTTACAGAATCTCCACCACTTCGCCGATGTACATATTATCTCTTTTAAATTCCATAGATTCCTCTTGTGTTTTTATTTTCCGCTTATTCTGTCAACAACGACATTCGTTTCTTCCTGTTTGTATTCAGATTTTCTGATGCGTGCATATCCTTTAAGATCATATTTTGCAAAAGCATCAACATAGGGACTGTTAATATCATCGGTTTCAGGCACTGTCAGACTGTTGAGACTGTACTCGATTTCTTTAAAATGCTTTTTGAAATGCTCCAATTCGACAGGGTCATCCGAGCTGAAGATCTGAACATCCCATACCTTATCAACATTTTTGCAAAGTATCTTATATCCTTCGAATGACAGATCATCAATATCTTCTGTCGTCACGATATAAAATTCCAATCTTCCGGGTTTGCCCATAGCCTCTGATATTGTATGAACATCGGATGTGCATTCGAAATGATCATAATCCGAATCCCTGTAACGATCCGCAACAATATCAATACCTGCGGAATAAACAACTTTTGACTCATCCAGACCGAGTCTTTCAATCACGGAATCCAGGATTTCTTCAGAATAAACATCTGTAGTCAGTGTCTGCGTTGAAAAATTATAAGTTGCATTATATTTATTGCCGTTATTATCCAGTGTTCCCTTAATTTCCGGAAATGCCTCATATTCCCCAAGCAGGCTATAGTCAGACGTTGTGTAATGTACTACTCCTTTTACATCGGATAAAACATAATTCGATCCGAATTCATTCTCCACTGCCTGAGCGAACTCTGCCTTATGTTTCGAAACATTCTGTTTTGCCTCTTTGTTTTCTTCCAGCTTATTACAGCCGAAAAGACTTAAAGTCAGACACAAAACAACCGATAAAGAAAATATTTTTTGAAATTTAACCTTTTTTTCTTTCATATGCTTCCTTTTGGTGTAATTCCTTTTTAATCCGAGATATCCACATCCGGTGCTATGTAGACATCATAATCGGGATATTTTTCTTTTATTTCTTTTTCAAGTGTTTCGATGCCTTCTTCGGATGGCATTCCGAAACTTATTACCGCATCAAATCTCATGCTTTTGTTTTCAAGATCAATGTAAAATCCGTGCATCTGGATCACCCAGTCATGCGATAAAACGATCCGTGCAATGCTGTTTCTGATATCAGCTGCTTCATCATTTTTCGTATTATATGAATAAACGCCCACTCCGGTAAGGAGGATTCCCGTTTCCCTGTAGACTTTCGTTTCGAGTTTTCTCGTAAGTCTGTCCACTTCTTCCACGGTCATCGTATCGGGAAGTTCGATGTGAACAGATGCGATGTCTTTGTTGGGACCGTAGTTGTTTATGATAAGGTCATATGCGCCGCGAACTCCTTCTTCATCCCGTATCAGTGCCTTAACGCGTCTTGTCGTTTCGGCATCGGCTCTTTTTCCGAGAATGTCGTTGAGAGTATCCCTTAACATTTCAAGACCGGCTTTTATGATAAAGCACGCGATAAGAATACCGACATAAGGCTCAAGAGATATGTGAAAAATAAGGAAAACTATCGCACTTGCAAGGACCGAACAGGAAAGGATGGCATCAAAAAGCGCATCCGAACCCGAAGCGATAAGCGCTCCGGAATTCACCTTTTTTCCCTGTCCCTTAACGAAGGTTCCGAGAATCAGTTTAACCAGAACGGCAACTGCGATGATAATGATTGAAACAACTGAATAATCGGGTTTTTCGGGATTGATTATTTTCTTTACCGA
>JAIKXN010000016.1 GCA_024684055.1 Lachnospiraceae bacterium
GTCCGGTGATAAAAAAACCGAAAGCAAAGAAGAAGTTCATGAATCTGCTGCTGCAGGAAAAGAAGAAAATCCTGAATATGCGGCCGCCGGTAAAGAAGTATCCGAAACTGCTGCAGGGAATGGAAAAGCCCATGAAGCTGAAGCATCAGGCGACGACGAAGTTCTCGAATTCGAAGCATCGGGCATAGATTTTTCCGAGGCGAGCGTATCCGATACCGAATCCGGAGAGAATCATTCCACGAATAAAGCAGCCGATACCAAGAGCATTCTGGCGATACTTCGCGAAAGAAAAACGGTTGATGTCGATCAGGGTATTTTATACTGCGGCATGGACGAAGACTTCTTTATCGAAATAGTCAGAGAGTATATCGAAGCTTATGATTCCAAAAAGAAGGTTCTCGATACTGCTCTGGAAAATGAAAACTGGCATGAGTTCAGAATCAGCGTCCACGCATTAAAAAGTACGTCCAAAACGATCGGTGCCACGGAATTAACCGAAAAGGCATTCAAGTTTGAAAAGGCGGCTGAGAATGAGGACGCAGCTTTTATAAAAGAAAATTACCAGAGTTTTATAAACGAGTATACAGCTCTTAAAAACACACTTGCCGAAATTACGGGATAATGTTTCCCGAAAAGACATTACGGTTGATCAGCAAAAATCACAGCTATGAAGAACCGGATTCATTAACGGGGCGAAGCAGCCAAAAGATAATACGGATGATCCGCAAAATGCGCTGACACTGTCCGGACACTAAAAAGATAAACTTTTATCGTCATCTCTTCATGCGAAGGCTGCCGTCTTCAGATTTATTAAGAAAGACAAAGGAATACAGATGAAACATCTGCTGAAATTTTTAAAACCTTATATAAAAGAAAGCATCCTCGGTCCGCTTTTTAAGCTGACCGAGGCTACTTTTGAGCTTTTCGTTCCGCTGGTTGTGGCGGGAATTATTTCCAACGGCATCGAAAAAGGAAACAATCCGTACATTATAAAGATGGGCGGCCTCATGGTGCTTCTGGCCGTGATCGGACTCACCTGTGCGGTAACGGCACAGTATTTCGCAGCAAAGGCGGCCACAGGATTTGCCGCAAGTCTGCGTGAAGCCATTTTTGAAAACATTCAGTCACGAAGCTATACGGAACTTGAAGAGTACGGAACCGGCACTCTGATCACCAGGATCACTTCCGATGTCAATCAGCTCCAGACCGGAGTGAATCTTTTTCTGAGACTTTTCTTAAGATCGCCCTTCATAGTTTTCGGAGCAGTAGTCATGGCTTTTACCGTTAACGTAAAAGCAGCTTTGATCTTCGTAATCTGCGTTCCGATTCTTTTTGTTGTCGTATTCTTTGTTCTCATAAAGAGCATTCCTTTATACAAAAAAGTTCAGAATTCGCTCGATGCGGTTACGATAAGAACGAGAGAAAACCTCACAGGTATCCGCGTGATCAGGGCATTCAACTGTAATGATGAGGAAACAACCGCTTTTAACGAAAAGATAGACAGTTTAAAGTCGATCCAGCTTTTCGCGGGAAGAGTAACCGCGATCATGAACCCCGCGACATTTCTTATTGTGAATGTTGCAACGCTCGCCGTTCTTTACGTCGGTGCAAACGAGGTAAACACAGAGATTATCAATCGAGGCGAGCTGATCGCGCTTTTAAACTACATGGCTCAGATCCTTGTGGAACTCATTAAACTCGCCAACCTCATTATCACGATGACGAAATCGCTGGCTTGCGCCGACAGAATTTCGGATATGCTCAATGACGGCGAAAACAGGGTAAAGACAGTCGGGACGGACAAAGAAAACAATCCTTTTGAAAAGATTGATACCATAGAGTTTAAAAACGTTGGTTTCACATATCCCAAAGCCAAGAAAGAATCTTTAAAAAATATTTCTTTCAGCGCAAAAAAGGGCGAGATCATCGGTATCATCGGCGGTACCGGCTCCGGCAAAACAACGCTTGTAAATCTTATCTGCGGATATTATTCGAACAGCGAAGGCAAGATAAACATAAACGGAATCAACATGAAGGAATATGCCGAGGCAAACTGCTTTGAGAAAACGGATGAAAAAGAGGGTTCGGAAAAGATCAAGCCTTTCGATTCGGTCTTTACTTCCCTGCTTCGCGATAAGACGGGTATTGTTCCCCAGACCGCGGTCCTTTTCTCGGGAAGTGTTGAAGAGAACCTTAAATGGGGAAAGAAAGATGCCACCGAAGAAGAGATGAAAACGGCATTAAGACGTGCTCAGGCATATGATTTTATCTTTAATGACAAAGACGGATTAAATACGAGTGTCAGCGAGGGAGGAAAGAATTTTTCCGGCGGACAGAGACAGCGTCTTTCGATCGCAAGGGCTTTTGTGAAAGAACCCGAACTTCTTATTCTCGACGATTCCACATCGGCGCTTGACTATGTTACCGAGCGCGAGGTCAGAAAAGGCATTCGAGAGCTTGCTTCTGATTCGGTATGCTTCATTGTTTCGCAAAGAGCAGCGGGAATAATGGATGCCGACAGGATCCTCGTTCTTGATGACGGTGAACTCGCAGGCTGCGCGGGACATGACGAACTTTTAAGAACCTGCACCGTTTACCGTGAGATTTACAAATCGCAGTTCCCCGAAGAAGAATTGCCCAAAATGGAGGAACTCGCATGAAAAAGACCTCAACCTTTTCCTTTTTAATAAAATATGTGCTTAAGAAGTGGTATCTTCTTCTGGCTTCGATCTTTTGTGCAACACTTGTCGTTGCGGGCACGCTCTACATTCCGATCCTTACAGGTCACGGCCTGGACATGGTAGCCGGAGCCGGCGATGTTGATTTTGAAGGCCTGATCGCAATTATTCAGATGGCACTCGCTGTAATCGGAGTCACGATCGTATCCCAGACGCTTTTGAGTCTGACAAACAACCATCTTGCATCGGACGTTGTTTACGAAATAAGAAAAGACGTAATGGCCAAGATTCATAAACTCCCGATTTCCTACACGGATTCACATCCGGCGGGCGACCTTGTTTCCAGAATGATAGCCGACGTCGAGACTCTTTCCGACGGACTTTTAATGGGCTTTACCCAGGTGTTTACAGGGGTTCTCACAATCCTCGGCACGCTCGTGATGATGCTTATTTTCAACTGGAAGATCACGCTTGTCGTTGTGCTTATCACGCCGCTTTCATTCTTTGTTGCGGGCTTCGTTTCAAAGAAAACCTACAATCTTTTCAAGGAGCAGACAAAGGCACGTTCCGAACAGGTATCATTTATCAACGAAATGGTCGGAAACCAGAAAGTTGTAATGGCATTCGGCAAAGAAGCCGACAATATGGAAAACTTCAAAACGATGAACAGGACGTTCAGGGATGCCTCTTTAAAGGCGACGTTTTTCTCATCCCTGACCAACCCTTCCACCAGATTCGTAAACTCGCTTGTTTATGCCGGAGTTGCGATTTTCGGTGCGCTCTCGATTGTAAAAAGCGATGCGCTCACCATCGGTGAACTCACGATCTTTTTATCATACGCGAATCAGTATACCAAGCCTTTCAACGAGATTTCCGGCGTTCTTACGGAGTTTCAGAATGCGCTTGCCTGCGCCGAAAGGATAAAAGATCTTCTTGCGGAAAAGGAAATCACGGAAAAAGAAGATGCCAAAACAACACCTTCGGAACATTTTGAGAACATAGATTTTAAAGACATAAGTTTCTCCTACACGGAAGGTCAGAGGCTTATCGAGAACTTTTCACTTAACGTAAAAAGAGGCAGACGTATTGCAATCGTCGGTCCAACCGGATGCGGAAAGACCACGCTAATTAATCTTTTAATGAGATTTTATGAAGTAAAGTCGGGAGAAATTTTCTTTGACAGCGAAAGCATCAGGGATTACACGAGAGAAGCCTACAGGGAAAACTTTGGCATGGTGCTTCAGGAAACCTGGTTAAGAAAAGGCACCATCAGGGATAACATCACTCTCGGAAGGGATTTTACGGATGAAGAAGTCATAAAAGCATGCCGCGAATGTCATGCACACAGCTTTATCGAAAGAATGCCCGACGGGTACGATACCATAATAAACGAGGACGGCGGAAACCTTTCGAACGGTCAGAAACAGCTTCTCTGCATAGCGAGAGTAATGCTTATCAACCCGCCCATCCTTATTCTCGATGAAGCGACAAGCTCGATCGATACGAGAACCGAACTGAAGGTTCAGGACGCATTTGCGAAACTTATGAAGGGCAAGACCAGTTTCATAGTCGCACACCGTCTGTCCACAATCAAGAACGCGGACATCATTCTTGTAATGAAAGAAGGAAATATAATAGAACAGGGAAGTCACGACGAGCTTATGCAAAAAGGCGGCTTCTACAAAGAACTCTACCAAAGCCAGTGGGCATCGGAAGAAGAAAAACAGAGCGTGTAAAGATCAGTCACCATACTCGCCGTTAAAGAAGCTTTTTAAGAGAATATCACCGGTATGGGCATCGATCTGTATATTGCTGTACTCGTTGATCACGCAGTCATAGTAAAGAATATCTCTTTCGGGATCGTACTTTAAAGTTATGAGTCCGTAAATGGAACCCGTCTCATCGTAGTAAAGCTTCAGACGGTTCTGATTAGTGAGAGCACGTGCCGTGGTTATGACATCGGTATCGTCCAGAATGCCGTCAAGTTTAAGCGAGGAAAGATCGGGAAGCGGATCGGTTGAATAATGCGTAAAACCTGACGAACCGCTTTCGGCCGAACCGTAAAAACCTTCGATCAGCGCACCCTGATAAAAAGGCATGCCGAATACTTTTACGTCGCCGGTCTGCTTATTGTATATGTAACTGTAAAAATACAGATCTTCGGTCAGCGAAGAATCCAGGTGGTTTAGAAACCTTTCGACATCAAGTTTTTCCGTAAGCCCCATTTCGGGTTTGTCGAAAATCTGCTCGGGATAGTAGACGTGATTGCCTGTCTTAACGATTCTTGCCATTTCAATCCCGTTGTGATGGTTGTTCTTTAAAGAACTTGCAGTATTTTTCAAAGCCTGTCCGAGGCTGGGCGTCGACAGATTGCCGGTATTTCCCGAAGAAGCTGTCTGAGGAGAATTAGAAGCGGGAGAAACGGGAGAACTGAGGCTCACAAAAAACATTATCAGAAGCGTAATAGTGATAACAAGAATTGCGCCAACAAGGCTTAATGTGATTATCCCGGTTAATGTAGCCTTTTTCATAAATCCGTATCCTCAAAAACAAACCGCGTTTTGTATATATTATACACGAAATACCTGACGGATTTTATGGTAAATATGGTAAAATAAAAAAAGATAAAAAAAAATGAAAATCAGGAGCCGCATATGGTTATTTTGGACGAAAACGTCGACTTCGAAACGGATTTCGACAAAGAAAAAATATCGGAAGAAGTAGTTGAGTATATTCTGAAAAAAGAAGAATGTCCCTTCGAATGCGAGGTGGATATCTACCTTACGGATTCCGAGGAAGTAAGAAATTACAACAAAGAATACCGCGATATCGACAAGACCACGGATGTTTTATCTTTCCCGAATATCGACTGGGAAGCGCCCGCGGATTATGAAAACGTCGACTTTGACGCATTCGAAGCCGAATCGTTTAATCCCGAAACTTCGCTTCCGATCCTCGGCGAGATCTGTTTAAACAAAGACAGGATCATAAGCCAGGCCGAAGAGTACGGACACAGCGTAAAGAGGGAATTTGCATTTCTTATCGCGCACAGCATGCTTCATCTTCTCGGATACGACCATATGGAAGAAGACGAGGCAAAGGTAATGGAAGAAAAGCAGAAAAAATATCTTGACGAACTGGGTATTTCAAGATAGTTCTCAAAGATTTATTTTTTTCGGCGAGAGGAAATAAAAGCGTCTAAAGGTATGCAAATAGTGGTTTAAATACTGTCTGCCGTATGATAAAATATCTAATTGAAAGCGGGAATTTTAACTTTTTCCCATTTCGCAGATTTGCAGATTAACAGTACTGAAAATTTCTTTTGAAAGGTTCTTTTAGAGAACACTACGGAGGGGAAGAAAATGGCAATCGGACACGGAAGAAGACCATCCAGAGGCGGAATGCCTTCAAGAAGCGGCGGACACGGAATTTTTAGTTCAAAACCCGTGTATTCACCCAAACCCACGTTCAGTTCCCCGGCTGCATTCGGAGCACCGATCTCGCCGGTAAACATTAATATCGGAAGTCTTTCAAGACGTCATTCAAGAGGCGGCGGAGGAGGATTGCTCGGATCGCTTCTCGGAAGTGCCGTGAGTGCGGGAGTCGGAGTTGCAAGTGCTGCAATTGTTAACAAGATGCATGAAAACAGTCAGATCAAACTGGCTGAGAAACAGGCAGAGCAGCAGGCAGAAATAGCAAGACAGCAGGCGGAACAGCAGGCAGAGATAGAGAGACGTCAGGCTGAATATCAGGTTGAGATCGAAAGACTTAAAGTTCAGCAGGAAGAGGTTAAACTCGACAAGTTCCAGGACAAGAGATATTACGCCAACTGTCCTTACTGCATGGGCGTAAACGACGGCAGCAAATTCTGCAGATACTGCGGAAGTTCGCTGGCATATTACGACGAGAATCCGGACAACGATGAGGAAGCCGGACAGAAAGACGCTTAAGTATAAATGATTTTTTAAGGTAACCGTGAAATAACCGGTTACCTTTTTCCCGTTTTTTTAGGTTTATTTACAATAATTTTACATTGAATTCATATAATTATAGATATTTGAGATATAATCATTATGTAGAAATGGATGTGAGGATGGGCGAATATGCAGTATGTTTTGTACAATGAACTTTCCAATAACGGAAATGCAAAAGAAAAAATCGACGAGCTTAAATCAACTATCAAAGGCGAAAGCGAATTCGTAAATGTCATAGGTCTGGACCCGCAGGAATTCATTTCCAAACTTACTCCGGACGACCTGATCATTCTTTGCGGCGGTGACGGAACCATTAACAGATTTGCCAATTACACGGACAAACTTGCCGTTCCGTGCGATATTCTGCTTTACCCTTCGGGAAACGGAAACGATTTTTACCGCGACCTCAAAGAAAATTACGGCGCAAACGAGATGCCTTCGATAAAGAAATTCATTGAGAACCTTCCCAGGGTAACGGTAAACGGAAGGGACTACAGATTCTTAAACGGCGTAGGCTTCGGCGTTGACGGCGTGTGCTGCGAAATGGCTGACGACATGAAGGCGGCAGGCAAGAAAAAAATCGACTATACGGCACTTTCCATAAAGATCGTTCTTTTTAAATACAGATGTCCCAAAGCTTCCATTACGGTGGACGGCGAGACGATTGAATACAAGAAGGCATGGATAGCATCCGCTATGAACGGAAGATATTACGGCGGCGGAATGAAAGCGGCTCCCGAACAGGACAGACTGGGCGGCGAACTTACATGCGTTGTATTCCACAATCTGGGCAGAATCCGTACGCTCATGGGCTTCCCCAAAATCTTTAAGGGTGAGCATGTTAACAACAAAAAGCTTGTAACCGTCAGAACCGGCAGGGAGATCACGGTTAAGTTTGACAGGCCCACCGCTCTTCAGATCGATGGCGAAACCGTTCGCGGAGTGACTGAATATACGGCAAGAAGATAAAAATTTCCGAAAAAGCATTTTCAGAAGGATAAATTTTCCGAAGAAGTGTTTTCAGAAGGATAAAATTTTTGAAAGAAGTAATTTCCAAAGGATAAAACTTCCGAAAGAAGTGTTATTGGAAAGATATAATTTCCGAAGAGTAATACGATATATACTGCAGAAAGAAAAAACTCAAAAAGGGATAGAAATAAATGAAAATTATTATTGTGGGTTGCGGAAAGATCGGACTTTCGATAGTAAGGCAGCTTGTAATTGAAAAACATGATATTACGGTAATCGACAAAAGCGCAGAAGTCATAACCGACATTACAAACAATTACGATGTTATGGGACTTGTCGGAAACGGAGCGAGTTACTCAGTACAAAAAGATGCTGATGTTGAAAACACAGACCTTCTTATTGCGGTAACCGGCTCGGATGAGATCAACCTTCTCTGCTGTCTTTTCGCAAAGAAAGCAGGTAACTGCAACACCATAGCCAGAGTGAGAGACCCTCTGTACAGCAAGGAAATTCAGTATATCAAGGATGAACTCGGACTTTCAATGATCATAAATCCCGAATATGCGGCAGCAGTCGAGATTTCCAGACTCTTAAGATTCCCTTCGGCAGACAAGATCGATACATTTGCCAAGGGTAGAGTCGAACTTTTAAATCTGGTTATTACAGAGGATTCACCTTTCGTGGACAAGACTCTTATCGATGTTTCCAAGAGAGTTCTGTCCGATATTCTTATCTGTACCGTTGAAAGAGGCGATGACATTTTCATCCCCAACGGTGCTTTCATACTTCGTTCAGGTGACAAGATTACCATTGTCGCTTCGGCTCTTAACTCAAGAGAATTCTTCACACGAATCGGATATGATACCCATCAGGTAAAAGACACGATGATCATCGGCGGCGGAAGAATGACTTATTACCTTGCTGAAATCCTTTTAAAAATGGGAATCAGGGTAAAAATCGTGGAAGTCGACAGGGATAAATGCGAAACCTTAAGCGAAGATCTCCCCAAAGCTACGATCATAAACGGCGATGCCACCAATCAGGAGGTATTGAACGAAGAGGGAATTGCGGGCTGCGATTCTTTTGTATCTCTTACGGGCATTGACGAAACGAACATCTTCCTGTCTCTTTTTGCCAAGACAAAAACCGCAGGCAAGGTAATTACCAAAATAGACAGAATATCATTTGATGATATAATTAATACATTCAGTGCGGGAAGTCTTATCTACCCCGATAAGATCGCGGCCGACTACATTGTTTCCTACGTCAGGGCGATGCAGAATTCCATCGGAAGCAACGTTGAAACTCTCATCAAGTTAAACGGCGGAAGAGTTGAGGCACTCGAATTCAAGATCCTCAAAGGCTCGCCGATAGTCGGAATTCCCCTTATGCAGCTGAATTTAAAGAGAGATATCCTTATCGGCTGTATCAACAGAAAAGGTACGATCATTATCCCCAAAGGTCAGAATACCATTGAGGAGGGAGATACCGTTATCGTTGTTACGACAAAGAGCGGTTTAAGCGACATCAAGGATATACTCAACTAAAACTTTAATCACAGGTAACAGAGGATGTTATGAACATAGCGATAATTATATATACCCTCGGAAGAGTTCTTACCATTTCATCCGCATTCATGCTTCTTCCGGCGGCTATAGGGATTTATTATCATGAAAAAGTCTGGCTGGTTTATCTTGTGGTCGGACTTGTCGGCGTTCTGGCCGGACTTATTATCTCGATCAAAAAGCCGAAAAATATGAATTTTTTTGCCAAGGAAGGCTTTGCAAGCGTCGGACTTGCGTGGCTCTTACTCAGTTCCGTGGGGGCGCTTCCTCTTTTTATTTCACGTGAAATTCCCAATTACATAGATGCCGTTTTCGAAATGACTTCAGGCTTTACGACCACCGGAGCCACGATTCTTACGGATGTCGAGGCAATGAGTCATGCGGCACTTTTCTGGAGAAGTTTTTCCCACTGGATCGGCGGTATGGGTATTTTTGTATTCCTCCTTGCGGTCATGCCGATGGTAGGCGGAGTCAACATGCACCTTCTTCGTGCGGAAAGCCCGGGACCCGTTGTAGGAAAGCTTGTTCCGAAGATGAAGGACTCGTCCCAGATTCTGTATCTTATCTACATCGTGCTGACACTGCTTCAGATCATTACCCTCTGCATTATGGGAATGAAACCTTTCGAGGCAATCTGTACGGCATGTGCGACAGCCGGTACCGGAGGTTTCGGCATATACAATTCGAGTATCGCGGATTTCTCGGCGCTTATAAAATGGAATGTAACGATATTCATGATCCTTTACGGAATCAACTTTAACGTTTATTTCCTTCTGCTCGCGAGAAAATTCAAGAGCATGTTCAAGATGGAAGAGGTAAGAGCATACCTTTTAACCATCATTATTTCGGTTATAATCATCACACTCAATATATTCAGAACATACGATTCGTTCGGAAAAGCGCTTACGGACGCGGCTTTCCAGGTTGCATCTATTATCACCACAACCGGATTTGCCACATGTGATTTCAATCTCTGGCCCGCGCTTTCAAAGACAATCCTTATTTTCCTGATGATAAGCGGTGCCTGCGCGGGAAGTACCGGCGGCGGTCTGAAATTCTCGAGAGTTCTGATTGTATTTAAGGCAATCCGTCAGGAGATACACCAGTTTATTCACCCCAGAAGCGTCAAGGCTGTGGGCATGGATGACAGAACCGTGGATAAAAACGTTGTAAAGAGCGTCTGCGTTTATTTCATTCTTTTTGCGGTTATTTATTTCGGGTCGGTTCTTTTGATTTCCATCGACAAATACGATCTGGTAACAAACTTTACGGCGGTTCTTGCCACGATGAACAACATCGGACCCGGTCTCGAAGTGGTCGGACCTACGGGCAATTTCGCCGGATTTAATTATTTTTCGAAGATCATTTTTATTTTTGACATGCTTGCGGGAAGACTCGAACTCTATCCCATCCTGCTTCTTTTTGTTCCGCCCATGTGGAAGAAACACTAGTGAAACATGGGGACGGGGTTATTAGTTCAAAAAACTGAAATGAACCGGGTGGACGATGTTCCCGGTCCCAAAAGAGATATGCATGAACACTTGCTGTCTTCGTATGGTAAGCCTGAAAATTTGAAGTTAAGAGGAAAATTAAAATATATTTTATTTTACGGAGGAAACTATGGGAGCAAAAGAAATTATCAGCGAGGGAAAAGCGTACCTCGGAATCGAATTCGGTTCGACAAGGATCAAAGCCGTTGCATGCGATGCTTCGGGTGAAGTGCTTGCTATCGGCGGATTCGGATGGGAGAACAGTTTAAAAGACGGAATCTGGACCTATTCCGAAGAAGAAATTTTCAACGGATTAAAGGCCTGCTATGCAGATCTTGTAAAAGATATAAAGACAAAATACGATATTTCCGTTAAGAAATTCGCGGGTATCGGTATTTCCGCAATGATGCACGGTTATCTTGCTTTTGACGCATCCGGCAGACTTCTCGTTCCTTTCAGAACATGGAGAAACACGATCACCGGCGAGGCAGCAGGCATTCTTACGAAAGAATTCAATTACAATATTCCCCAGAGATGGAGCATTTCACATCTTTATCAGGCAATGCTTAACAAGGAAGAACATGTAAAAGACATCGATTTCTTCACAACCCTTGCAGGTTTTGTTCACTGGAAACTTACCGGAGAGAAGGTTCTCGGTGTCGGAGATGCATCGGGAATGTTCCCCATTGATACAAAGAACGGTAATTATGATGAGAAAATGATGACAAGATTCGATGAACTTGCAGGAAGCACGGCCTTGTCAAAGAGCATTAAGGAACTTCTTCCCAAAGTTTTAAATGCGGGAGAAAATGCAGGTACATTAAGCGCAGAAGGTGCTGCACTTCTCGATGAGAGCGGTAACCTTGAAGCCGGAATTCCTCTTTGTCCTCCCGAAGGCGATGCGGGAACCGGTATGGTCGCAACCAATTCGGTTAAGGTTAAAACAGGTAACATTTCCGCAGGTACCAGCGTATTTGCCATGGTTGTTCTCGAGAACGAACTTTCAAAGGTTTATCCCGAAATCGACCTGGTTACAACGCCCGACGGTGCACTAGTCGGCATGGTTCACTGCAACAACTGTACATCCGAGATCAACAACTGGGTCAAGATTTTCAAAGAGTTCTGCGAACTCTACGGAATCAATCCCGACATGAACGAACTTTTCACAAAGCTTTATTCCGTATCGCTTGACGGCGACAAGGACTGCGGCGGCGTGATTCTTTACAACTACCTTTC
>JAIKXN010000038.1 GCA_024684055.1 Lachnospiraceae bacterium
AGGTGGCACACAGATAAGCTGCCATTACAAGTGCTACCAACATACATACCCGAATCATTTCCTTTTCCTCCGTTTCACTGTTTTTCATCTTTTAACTTGGAACCGTCACGGTTCCTTTCCTGTTCTGATCAGATCATAGCTCCTGAGGTGGGTCATAATCACCCCACCTCGAAACCCGCGCCAGTCCTGGGTTTGCGGTCTTGTTGCGGCAAAAATCGGACAGCTCTTTGGCTCATTTTTCATTCTTTCTATGTTTTGCGAAGTCCGTTTAAGGATAGACGGCTGAATCATGTAGTATGTGGTAAAATTGGTCCGTAATGAGTATTCAATCAAGGAGAGTCTTATTATGTGGTTTTATATTATGATGTTTATTTGTAACTTATTTATTCCAGCTATCATGCTGATATGCGGATTCTTTATGTATAAATATCCACCGAAAGAGATCAATTGGGTTATCGGATACAGAACAACCATGTCTAGGAAGAACAAGGATACCTGGAAGTTTGCACATGACTACTGCGGTAAGTTATGGATTAAACTCGGACTAGTGTTATTGATTCTTACAATCATTACGCAGATACCTTTTGCACATTCAAGTGAAAATGCCATCGGATATATGACACTTGTTGTTGTAGTGACGCAGCTTGTGGCTTTATTAGGCTCAACTGTGTTTGTGGAAAGAGCTCTTAAGAAAACCTTTGATGAAAATGGCGTCAGAAGATAAATTAAGTTGAATGGGAATGACTCATATGGAGAAAGACAGGACTTTTAGAATAACGGATGATGGGGACGAGAAAGATATCCGTGATATACATGAGAAACTAAAGGTATTTAACCTTCACCACCGTGAAGCGTCAAAGAACGTTCCGATTGGCATTTTTTATGAAGATCAGGACGGCAAGAAGCTGGCCGGCTTAACGGGTGAAACATTTGGAAACTGGCTCTGTATACATTATCTTTTTGTGGAAGAGCATCTAAGAAAAGACGATTATCCTTATACGGGCAAAAGGCACTATTATACAAAACAATTATAAAACGCCATCGATATCTTCAATGCTTTAAACCTCTATCTCATTTTGGGAAATTATCTTTTTTATCTTTTTTTCGTTATCCCTCGTAAAATCACTAAGTTCATAGGATCTGATGCGCTGATTTACCAATAAAGGTTCCGCAAAACCATTTTTCACCAGCACTGACAATCTGTTAATTATTGTTTTGTTTGTCACCCCCCCATTTCACGACTGACTTCGATTGGCGTCAAATACTAGAATTGTCCCAGATATTTTCCGATTTTTTCAACTTCGCCGAAAACAACTCTTCTTTTTTCTTCAGATTGATACCAGTTTTCAGATGTAATACCGGTACTATCGCACACAGGCGAAATCATAATCTCCGATTCCCTAAATACATTTTGAAAAGTCAATTGGACTCGACGGCTATGATAGTTCTTGCATACAATAATAATCTTTCGTGGATTTATCCCATATTCGATGCATTTTGAGAGCGATAAAGTTGCATTTTCATATGTATTGGTTGCATCGCATTCCTTTATAATATGACCAGGATTACAACCCATTTCAATCATCATATTTGCAAGATATTCAGCTTCAGTAACTTCAAGTTTTTTATTCTCTGCACCGGACACTATCACATATGGTGCAAAACCATTTTTTATGAGTTCACTTGCTCTTTCTGCTAATTCTTTTCTGCTACTGCCAGGTATAATTATAACGTCCGATTCCCTCAGTTCATCTGACACAAAGATGAAATCAGATATTGCTTTTATATTTTTCATAATAATCCTTGTAGATTCAGTTTTTTCCTGCAAAACTCAATTTGTCCATACAGATACCATTTCTGCATATGCTACTTTATTAGTTAAATATCTATTAGTGTATTCAATACCTAAAGGTGAAAGGCCGGCATCACTCCATCCGCCCAAACGGGTATTATCATCTTCTCCATGTCGAATAAGAAAAATCATTTTATCCTCACATAAATAGATGCAATTTTATTCTATTCAAAAAAATTATAACATAAAAGGCGGTGAAATTTATACACCGCCTAATCTTCTTTACGAAACTATCTTAATCTTGAAGAAATACATTGCCTTCCACATCGATCATCCGCCCCGGTGGAGTAAGAAGATTTTTCTCCCCTTCGAGAATGATCCTGTGCCTTATGAATGAAAACATCAGAAAAACAGTGATCAATCCGATAATGAACAGAATACCTTTTTGAAATATATGTTTTTCCTTTTTTAATGTTTTATCTTTCACTTGTATCGCCGCTGATTCGATATGTTTCTAAATCAATTGAAATACTGCAACAGCATCATTGCAACACCAATAGAATTTGTTGTTATATGGATTATGATCGGAATACACAGATTTTTGGTTTTTGAATATAAGCCTGACATAATAAAACTGAACACCATATAACTTCCAATATTTATAAACTGTCTCACATCACCGCCGTATACTCCGGCATCGATAACATGCTGAAGCCCGAAAAGAAGCGCAGTTATAATATAAGCCGCAGGTTTATTCTTTTTACCGATAAGTCCAAATAAGGTATAACGATAAAGAACTTCCTCCAATACCGGCCCGAAAACACATGTAAGAAAAACCATAAAAATCGGATTATTTCTTATCATTTCAAATACTTTTTCCGTATTGGCATTTTCCTTTGTGCCACCTGAGATTTTCCATATAAACGGCTGAACAATATTCTGCATTAATGTTTGATCCAAAAGAAAAACCAACAGAATGCCTAACGGAATTAATAGCAGAGTTTTAGGCTTATCCTTAAAACCTTTTCCCTCTTTCAAAATGTCGGGAAACATAATGATCACGACCGCAAACATAAGCAATAAGTACGCAAGTGAAAAGATCCCATCACCAAAAAACTGAGTAACCCCGCTTACATAAAGAAGAAGCATAAAAATACAAAGGATTCTTTTTACAATTAAAAAGGCGTTATTCTCTTTCATTTTAACCTCCGATTCTTTCCTGCAAATTATTCTGCCAAGAATATATCACGGTCATATTTAAAAGAACATAACGCCATCTTAAATCCGTCTTAAATTTTTGTTCGTCATTGCGGAAATCTTAAAATAAATATGCTGCCTCCGGATTCTTCATTTTCATAGTAAACATTTCCGCCATGCATTTCTGCTATACGCTTTACTATTGCTAGTCCCAAGCCGCTTCCCGAGTGTTCTTCGTTTTCAGGATCAGATCTGTAGAACGGAGCGAAAATCTTATCGGCAGCCTCTTTGGAAATTCCAATACCATTATCCGATACAATAATTTCTGCCCATTTTTTTTCATCTTCATTGGTGGTCAGAGAAACCTTAACCTCTGTTCCACGAGGATTATACTTAATCGCATTCTCCAAAAGATTATCAACAGCTCTTCTGAAAAGTTCAACGCTTAGCATTACATTTATATCCGTATCCGGGATGTCGGGACTAAGAGTAAAACCTGCACTCTCAAACCGGGGATAAAAGTCGGCCAGAACCTGTCTTAAAGACTCACATATATCCGTTTTCTCAAAAGTCGGCTGATAGCCTGCACTGCCAAGTTTTGAATACATCAAAAGAGATTTAAGAATCTCATCTGCTTTGACAGAGTTATTGTTTATCGCCTGTAAATAGTTTCTTTTTTTATCCTCGGAAACATCGTCTTCCAGGAGAAGTTCACTGTATCCCTGTACACTTGCAAGCGGTGTTTTCAGATCATGAGAAAGTTCCGAAACAAGGAGCATTCTCTTTTGTTCTTCTTCGTTTCGGATTTTCTCTTTTTCCTTCAGTTCTCCGGCCAGATGAACCATCGCTTTTCCAAGTGCATCCAGTTCCGCTGTCTCACCTTTAGTTTCATTAACATCATACCGGCCGTTTTCAAGTTTAAGAGCATCCTCAGAAACCTTTTCCAGAGATGTTGTAAACTTACTGGCAACTGCTTTGGAATAAAAAATTATAAACGTGATGAGTGCTATCCAGTATACCAGGATGATGACCAGAAACAGGCTTGCGTCTGTTTTGAAATCTTTGGTTTTGGGATTCAGAGTAAGATTAAAAGTAAATCCTACAGATATCGGCTTTCTGAGAATAAGCCAGTATCCGTCATTACCCTCTTTATATGCCACACCATATTCATATTCGGATTCATTCCCGGTATTTCTTAAAAACCCGGTCCAATCAGAAGTATTAAATGATCCTTTCCCTTCACTGATATCATCTCCCGCAAGATATACCACATCAAGGTTTGAATCAACTATCATTACGCTTCCGCCGTCTTCTACATAATCGGCTGCATCGATATCCTGCCACGAATCCCGAAGCAGTCCATCCGCATAAACCTGCGCATTATTTATTCGTTCTGAACTTCCCTGAAGAAAAACGATCAGAAATATCGGCAGAAGTATAAATGCGAAAGTCGCAAGTATCACACTTAAAAACCGGCGCCTTAAATACCTTCTTGTAGTTTTTTTCTTTTTACTCATCATTTACTCCAAGGTCAGCTGAACCTGTATCCTATTCCAATCAGTGTCTCAATGTGATGATGCGAATCGTCATCTATTTTTGATCTGAGGTGCGAAATATGAACCATGATTGTATTATCGTCATAAACAAATTCATCCTGCCAAACCTCTTGATATATCTGTTTTTTAGTTAATACTTTTCCCTTGTTTTCCGCAAAAAACTTTAATATATGATATTCCTTCGCATTAAGGTTAAGAACTTCATTTTCTTTTTTGATCACTCCGTTACCGAAATCCATCCAAAGATTTCCGGATACAAGCACGCTTTCAACATTATCCGACTTTTTTATATGCCTTTTTTGAACCTCAATACGGGCTAAAAGTTCACTCCTGCCCCAGGGTTTCACAAGGTAATCATCCGCGCCGAGACGAAGTCCGCTGACCTTATCTGTCTCGTCACTTTTTGCCGTCAGAAAAATAACCGGCATATCGGATGTCTCACGAATCTGCGCAAGCAAAGAAAAGCCATCCATTACCGGCATCATTACATCCAGGACAGCCATATCGGGCGCCTCGCTTTGAAACAATTGAAGCGCCCGAATTCCGTTTTCCGCCTCAATCACCTCATGACCGGCCCCTGAGAGCTGGTCATGCAGCAGCACCCTTAAATCACTTTCATCTTCAGCTATAAGAATCTTCAAATCTTATTACCTCTTTTTATTCAGTGAAAAATCGTTTCATCATAAAACTTATGCATTCTCTTCATTGATTCCTTATTCTTATAAACAAATTTGCCGTTCATCTTTTTTCTGTTTCTAAACCATAAGTTTCCTTATTATATAAAACTGTAATTTACTTAAAGTTCGAAACTGTTATTTTCAAATCTTATCAGCATTTTTCCAAGCTATCTTTATCCATTAAGAAATCATATATGCTCATTGTAATTATTCCTTTATCATCTCTGGAATTCTTTACAACATCTCGAACAAGAACTATTTTTTTGAAGGAATCACCTATACTAT
>JAIKXN010000040.1 GCA_024684055.1 Lachnospiraceae bacterium
CTTTTATTCTTTTATTCTTTTTATCCTTTTTCAATTTTATTCTTCACTCTGTTTTTCGATTTTTATTTCTTCGTCAAATTGCAATTTCAGCCTGAATATCTGCAGCAAATAAGTTCTTCTTTGCTTTTCTTTATCCTTCAAAAATACAAATAAACAATTTTCGGCGGATCAACGATTTTATAATCCCCGGTTTTAAGCACGATTACAGATTTATCGCCTTCGATTTCACCTTTTTCGAGAGTCGCTGTAATCTCAATCCATTCGCCGTTTTCGGGTATTTGCTTATCATATTCTGCCAAAAATCCAATAAACTGAGCATCAGCCTCACAACAGACAACAGCATATCTTCCGATGTAAAACTGATTGTTGCAAAGTCCTTCACCATTTGACACTTTTCCGGTAAAACGGACTGTTTTGCCGTAATATTTCTCTGTATTTTCTATGCAGTCAATGAACCACTGACTGAATATTTCTTCCGTAATATTAACGATTCCGCCGCTGTTTTCTATGATGAATTCTTCAAAGTCTTCATCAACGCTTCCGTCTTTTTTTGTAAAAAATACATCCGCACGGGGATTGAGAAGTTTAAGAGAACGTCTGACATCTCCTTTTTTGAAACTGTCATCGCATCTGTTAAAAAGAATCACATCCGAAACACACAGGGGATTCATTATGGTCTGTCGCATGTTTTTGAGATAAATATCGTACATGGTCGCATCAACGAGGCTGAAAACATTGGCAACATACCAGTCATCCGGAAGTTGTTTTTCAAGGAATGCTTTTAAATCCCACATCCCGTTAAATTCAATAAAAACAAACTCGGGTTTGTACTCATCTGCTATTTCATTCAGTTTCTCAGTCGATAATTCCTCTTCCTCTTCGATATCTATAAGTGCGATGTTTCTGTTTTCAAGCCAGGGTTTATAATACTCATTTTCTCCGAATTCCGTACAGATAATTACTGTCCTGTCTTTATATGCGTTGTCCTCTCTTAAAAGCAGTCCCTGCAAGGCTGTCGTTTTTCCGCAGTCTAAAAATCCCGCAAATATAAAAACATTAGTTTCGCTGACTTTCATCTTCGCCGATCCTTTTTCAAGCTTGCGCAATTTCACTTTTGCAACACAGTTGCATTTTATTATATTGTCGTATTTACCCTTTGTCAACATGGTTTTTCCGAAAAAACGCTAAAAAAAAGACAGATATCAGTTTATCTTTGATAACTGCATTTTATGTTACAGAAAAAAGAATCCGAAGGGGGATTCGGACTCTTTTTTCGAATATGTGTATAGTTTTAGGAGAACTGGATTAATTTGCGCTTTGAGTTTCGCTCTCCGTAGCGCGCGTGTCTTTTTTCTTCATGTTAAGAAACGGCTCTGCAACTTTTTTGTTGAACAGATCAATGAGCGGTCCCATGAAGAATGCTGTAATGATTGTTCCGATTCCGGCGATAGTGGGAATCATTTTTACGGAATTTCCTGCAAGTACGAATAATACGCAGCCGATGATAACGCATACAAGGTCGGTGCAAATTCTTACATATTTGAATTTACCCCATTTCCACTTTTTTGACATTACTATTGCAACAGCATCGTATGTGGAAACTCCGAGATCCGCAGTCATGTAAAAAGCGGAGCCGAAACAGATAACAACTATTCCGATGATAAGACAGATGATGCGAACCGGAATCGAAGGATTCGGTATCAGTTTTTGCAGAAGGTCATAGGTAAACTGCGTGATGAATCCAAGCAAAAACAAATTGATGAATGTTGCAATTCCTATATTATGCCTGTCGGCAATTATGCTGAAAATAAGCAAAATCGCATTTACTATTACGTAGAGAATTCCAAACTTGATCGGAATCATGGCATCCAATCCGCTCATAAGAGACTGAAACGGATCCACGCCGAGTGCAGCAAGTTTAAATACGCCAACGCTTATGGCACATATGACTACACCCGCCAAAGACATGAAAATTCTTCTGCTGTTTTTCTTCAAATAATCCAAAATCTTTGACATGCTTCCTCCATCTGTCTGATTTACGCGATTTAATATATCACAAGATTTCAGAATGCGACTAATCACTTTTCTAAATTATCATGTTCATAATTTGTTATTTTGTCCTCATGGCCTTTTTTCAAAAAAATAAGTGCAGAGGCTTGAGTTAATTACTCTCAAACTGCTGCACAATTATTTTTGTTAAAGGAATCCGATAATAATTTCGTGTCTTAAACGTTAAATATCTGATGCTATATCCTTATACATCAAATCCAGGATTGTTATTCCGTCAAAATATTCGTTCACGATTTTATCCAGTTTTTCCCACATCGGAAGCGTACGGCATGATTCCCGCCTGTCACAGTCAACTCCTCGACAGTCAAGACAAGATACCGGTGCCAGATCACCTTCTGTAAGACGAAGTATTTCACCGACGGTATATTCGCTTGGTTTTCTGGTAAGGCGATATCCTCCGCCTTTTCCGTGAACTCCTTCTATAAGTTTTTCCTTAACTAACAAAGGCAGAATACGCTCAAGATATTTAAGCGAAATATCCTGTCTTGCTGCAACTTCTTTCATTGCTATGTAGTTCCCGTTGCTGTGCTCTGCAAGATCAACCATAACCCTCAGAGCATATCTTCCTCTGGTCGAAATCAGCATTTTTTCTCCTTTTTTTAATAAATCATCCTTTTTTATCTTTTAGTTATATTTTTGTTATTTCTAACGCGGTTATTCTTCAGACAGATTTTTTGTCATATCTTTTTGTTGTATTTTTCAGCATATTTTTGACATATTAACCGAAATATTACCCTTTTTTCAGAATTCACTCGTCATATTTTTTCTATTTTTTATATATCTTTTATATAATTTTAACTCTAAATTTCATTTTTTTAAAGTTCGTTTATGCCTGATTAATCTCGATTTTCATTTACAAAAAACCTATGGCAAAATTATCTTTTTCATAGCCTTTTGGGTTGCTTTTTCAATCCGATTTTGCCTTTTCAAAAAAGCCGAGGCAAACATTTTTCTTTTTGCGAATGATTTGTTTGCTTTTCGAGCAATCAATAGACAGGAAACATCAACAGTCAGGATGTCCAAAAATAAAGGGCCTAACAATAGAAAAAGTCTTTGATTGCAGAACAATTTAATCAAATATAAAGAACGGTTCCCTATCGGATAGTTCAGAGAACCGTTCATGGCTAGACTATTAAAATATGTATGGCTAAGAAAATACTATGTCGGCTAATGTAAAAGTTTCAAGTTTCCCAAAATCCTGCATTACACCATATCCTGCATTAATTACTTATTCCTGCATTACTTCACTATATCCTGCACAATCCCAAAAACTCATAACTGCTGTTAAGCTCCGGAATTTCAAACATTTTAACGAAGAAATTATGCAAACAATGGTGTTGATAAATATCTGTCTCCCGTATCAGGAAGAAGTACTACGATGTTCTTGCCCTTGTTCTCCGGTCTCTTTGCAAGTTCGATGGCTGCATAAAGAGCTGCGCCTGATGAAATACCTACAAGTACGCCTTCTGCAGTTCCGATAAGTCTGCCTGTTTCAAATGCTGAATCATTTGTAACAGGGATTATTTCGTCATAAATCTTGGTGTTAAGAACTGCGGGTACAAAGCCTGCGCCGATCCCCTGGATTTTGTGACTTCCGGCTGTTCCTTTTGAAAGAACGGGTGAATCTGAGGGCTCAACTGCAACAACCTTTACGGAAGGCTTCTGAGCTTTGAGGTATTCACCTACGCCGGTTACCGTTCCGCCGGTACCTACGCCTGCTACGAAGATATCAACCTCTCCGTCGGTGTCTTCCCAGATTTCGGGACCTGTTGTATCATAGTGCGCTTTGGGATTGGCTTCATTTGTAAACTGTGAAGGTATAAAACTGTTTCTGATTTCTTTTGCAAGTTCTTCTGCTCTTGCAATGGCGCCCTTCATTCCCTTTGAGCCTTCTGTGAGCTCAAGTTTTGCGCCGTATGCCTTCATAAGCTGTCTTCTTTCTACTGACATCGTTTCCGGCATTACGATTATGATCTTATATCCTCTGGCTGCTGCGACTGCTGCCAGTCCGATACCGGTGTTACCCGAAGTAGGTTCAATAATTGTTGTTTCTTTATTAATTTTTCCTTTAGCCTCTGCATCATCAATCATCGCTTTTGCAATTCGATCCTTTACGGATCCTGCAGGGTTAAAGTATTCAAGTTTAGCAAAAATCCTCGCTTCAAGTTTTTCTGCCTCTTCAATATGGGAAAGTTCCAGAAGAGGAGTGTTACCTATCAGCTGGTCCGCTGTTTTATATATTTTTCCCATGACTTTACCTTTCCGACTTTTTGTCAATTGCACCAAACCGTCTTTGGCGATTTTCCGATATTAAGCTTATCTGTCAGACATGTTTTGCCCGCTTTATAAACGGATTATATCTGTTTAAGTAATTACATTTCACTTATTTTACTGTCGCAAAGCCCCGCCCCAGTGTTTTTTGAATATTTTACTGTCGCAAAGCCCTGCCCCAGTGTTTTCTTTTTGCTTATTTTACTGCAGCAAAGCCCTGCTCAAGATCGGCGATGATATCATCAATATGCTCTGTACCGATTGAAAGTCTTACTGTGTTAGGCTTGATACCGGCTTCAAGAAGTTCTTCCTCGCTAAGCTGTGAGTGAGTTGTTGAAGCAGGATGAATAACGAGTGATTTTACGTCTGCAACGTTGGCAAGAAGTGAGAAAAGTTTGAGGCTTTCAGTAAACTTTCTTGCTGTATCGGCATCGCCCTTAATGTCAAAAGTAAAGATTGAACCTGCACCGTTGGGGAAGTAAGAATCGTAAAGTTCTTTCTGTCTTCCAGTTTCCTGTGAAGGATGATTTACTCTCTCTACCTGAGGATGTTTGCTTAAGTAATCGATAACTTTGAGTGCATTGGATACATGTCTTTCAACTCTGAGTGACAGTGTTTCAAGTCCCTGAATTAAAAGGAAAGCGTTGAAAGGCGACAAAGCAGCACCCTGATCTCTCATAAGAGTAGTACGAAGCTTGATGATGTATGCAGCATCACCTACTGCCTCTGAAAATACTATTCCGTGGTAAGAAGGATTGGGTTTTGTGAGACCGGGGAACTTGTCGTTCTGTGCCCAGTTGAATTTACCGCTGTCGATGATTACACCGCCCATTACCGTTCCGTGACCGCCGATGAACTTTGTTGCGGAATGTACGACTATGTCCGCACCGTGTTCAATGGGTCTGAGTAAGAAAGGTGTAGCAAATGTTGAGTCAACGATAAGGGGAATTCCATGCTTGTGTGCGATTGCTGAGATTGCCTCGAGATCGGCTATATCCGAGTTGGGGTTGCCCAGTGTCTCAGTGTATAAAAGCTTTGTATTCTCCTGAATTGCTTTCTCAAAGTTGGCGGGATCTGAAGGATCAACGAATGTGGTTGTAAGTCCCTGATCTTTTAATGTGTGCGATAAAAGATTGAATGTACCGCCGTAAACGTTTTTGGAAGCTACTATATGATCGCCTGTTGTAGCGATGTTCTGAATTGCATATGTGATTGCGGAGGAACCTGATGCTGTAGCAAGTGCTCCGATTCCGCCTTCGAGTGCGTTGATTCTCTTCTCGAAAACATCGGATGTGGGGTTCATAAGTCTTGTATAAATGTTTCCGCTCTGTGTAAGTCCGAATCTGCCGGCTGCAGTATCTGAATCCTTAAACACGTAGGATGTGGTCGCATAAATGGGAACCGCTCTTGCATCTGTTGCTATATCAGGACTTTCCTGTCCAACATGTATCTGTAATGTTTCAAATTTATAATTGCTCATTTTTATTTTCCTCTCTCTTTCTTTGTATCGGGTGATGCCCGTTTAATTATTTCGGATAGCCTGTATCCTGTTTCTCTCTGACTGTATTTCGATTATCTGCAACATCGACATCGACACATTCGAATGAGAAGGAGATTAACTTTGTATTCGGTAATGTAACTGTTTCCCATGATTTTCCTCACATTTTTCTTTTACCTACCTTGTAGGTGTGTAATTAAGATAACATCTTTTACCTACCTCGTCAATAGGTAAATGTAAATTTTTTTGAAAATTTTTACAAAACCCTTATTTATGGCCCTGTTTTCAGTACTCTAAGCCTTGATAAAAAAAATAAAAGTCCCCGAAAAAGGCTCTCTCGCATGTTCATCCTATACTTTTGGGATAAACAATAAATAAAAAAACAAACAAAAAGTGCGACAGAGTTTTTTCTGTCACACTTAATGTCTGTTATTTTTAGTTACTGTTAAATTTGGTTTGCGTGATCATCTCACGCGGTCTATGTTATAAGTTACTGTGCTTTTTTACGTGGCGGGTGCGCATCTTTGCCACGTCGGGCCCAATGCCCGAAATTTTAATCAGGCGGAGATTGGTGTGTTGCTCTCTGTAATCTTCATGATGTTTCCGCTGCCATATTTATCTATAACCTTGGGGAGGGTTCTGACAGCTACCGTTCTTCTCATTCGATATGCCAATGCAACCTCGTTTGTCACCTGCATGGAACCGTCCAGCGGTGACCAGCCGAGAAACCAAAGTCCTTCTTCAATTTTAATAATGTAATTCATTAAATCACTTCCTTTACTGTAAAACCGTTCTCTCGAACGTTGAAAAGTTTCTGACGTCAGGTATGAACTTTTCCCTATGCTTTAGTTATTGAGTGATTATAGCACTCGCCTCAGGGGGTAACAATTCGCAAATTCCATATTCTTTCACAAAAAACCGACATTTTATTGTGCATTTTGCACAATATATCCGTTGTTTTTTAATGAGTTTTTACCAAATTAAAGTGTTGAAGTATGACTAAAACAAGACAGGATAATGTTCAAAATACAGTTGTTTTAGGACCACTTCAATGCATGGCACGGCTTTTTCCAAAACACTGAAGCAGAAGTTGGATTGCCTTTTTTTATATTGAACAAAAAGACAGAGGACCGTGAAGCCCTCTGCCATCATTACAAAAACCTATTTGTTTGGAATACCTTTTGCAAATTATAACTCTACCTTGGGAAGCTTTGCTGCGTATTTTGCAAGTTCCTCATCTGTAGGAATGTAATCATCCATCTTGCCGTCATGGAATTTCTCGTAAGCAACAAGATCGAAGTAACCTGTACCTGTAAGGCCGAATACGATTGTCTTCTCTTCGCCTGTTTCCTTGCACTTGAGAGCTTCGTCGATTGCAACCTTGATTGCGTGTGAACTTTCGGGAGCGGGAAGAATACCTTCAACTCTTGCGAATGTTTCTGCTGCCTGGAATACCTCTGTCTGCTTTGCAGTTGTTGCTTCCATAAGGCCATCATCATAAAGCTGTGAAAGAACTGAGCTCATGCCGTGATAACGAAGTCCGCCTGCGTGGTTGGGAGCGGGAATGAAGTCGCTTCCGAGTGTGTACATCTTTGCAAGAGGGCAAACCATACCGGTATCACAGAAGTCGTAAGCGTATTTACCTCTTGTAAGTGAAGGACATGAAGCGGGTTCAACAGCGATGATTCTGTAATCTGTGCCCTTCTGAATCTTTTCTCCCATGAAAGGTGCGATAAGACCGCCAAGGTTTGATCCGCCGCCTGCACATCCAATGATGATGTCAGCTTTTTCGCCGTATTTGTCAAGAGCGGCCTTTGCTTCGAGACCGATAACCGACTGATGAAGAAGTACCTGGTTAAGAACGCTTCCGAGAACGTATCTGTATCCGGGTGTTCCTACTGCAACTTCAACTGCTTCGGAAATAGCACATCCGAGTGAGCCGGTTGTTCCGGGATGCTCTGCGTTAATCTTCTTTCCAACATTTGTTTCCATTGAAGGTGAAGGTGTTACGCTTGCGCCGTATGTTCTCATAACTTCACGTCTGAAAGGCTTCTGCTCGTAAGAAACCTTAACCATGAATACCTTGCAGTCAAGATCGAAGTATGAACAAGCCATTGAAAGAGCAGTTCCCCACTGACCTGCACCGGTTTCTGTGGTTACGCCCTTAAGGCCCTGCTTCTTAGCGTAGTAAGCCTGAGCGATCGCCGAATTTAATTTGTGGCTTCCGCTTGTATTGTTTCCTTCGAATTTATAATAAATCTTTGCGGGAGTTCCGAGTTTCTTCTCAAGGCAGTATGCTCTTACCAAAGGTGAAGGTCTGTACATCTTGTAGAAGTTTCTGATTTCCTCCGGAATCTCAATAAATCTTGTATCATTGTCAAGTTCCTGCTTAACAAGTTCATCGCAGAATACTGCAGAAAGTTCCTCGGCAGTCATGGGTTTTAACGTGCCGGGATTAAGCAAAGGTGCGGGCTTGTTGATCATGTCGGCACGAAGGTTGTACCAAGCCTTGGGCATCTCCTGTTCTTCAAGATAAATTTTGTAAGGGATTTCTTTTGACATTTCTTTCTCCTCTCTTTTTGTCAATGCTTATCTCTGTTACCGTGATTGATATGCATAATCGGACAACACTCATCACCTTGTCTGCCCGTAAGTTTCGCTCTTTGGCATCTTTTATTTCTTTGAGGTCAGTATGTTAAATAATCCTTCCTCGCTGCACACACCACATGCTGAATAAATCATTATGCTGCTGTTTGCATCAAAAAACCCGACATAGAATTTCTCTATGCCGGGACAGGTAATCTTTTCCTGCGGTGCCACCCTGCTTGATGCGATACGCATCCTCTCATGCATACTATCATATGCTGACTTGTTTACGGGGAGTCTCCCCGGCGCCTATACTCCGAATTACTTCGTTTCCTCTTGCCCTCAAAAGCCCATTCAACTTAACATTTCAATATCGCGTTCTCAGCATCTGCGATTCTCTGTATCCGAAAGAGGATAAGTTTACTTACACTTTTTCATTGGTTTTACAATAAAATTTATATCACTTTGAAATATATGTGTCAAGACCATGATACTTACGTAGCAGTCAGATCCCGCCTGTTGCAAAAATGAAAAATATGGCGTTAGAACTTAATATATTATTCATCTTTAAGCAGCTTTTTAACTTGTTCTTCTTCAATTCCCAATTCTTCCGAAGCTTCTGTAAGAGTAATATTTCCTTTTTTCAAAAGAGATAATACACTCGCTATGCGACCTTCTTCACGGCCTTCTTCACGGCCTTCTATACGGCCTTCTTCACGTCCTTCTTCGCGGCCTTCTTCACGGCCAAGCTCCCTTTCCTCTTTTCTGGTAAGTTCAAGCTGTCTTTCAAATGTAAAATCCAAATTCATAACTTTCTCCACCTTTCTTCGGTTCTCAGAAAGAAAATCACTTAATATGCCCTCCTTACCGGTTGTCCGGTAAAGAGGGTACATATTTATTTCTTTTCACATGAATCAATAACTTCCCGCATTGATTCCATACTTCTTGCAAAGGTTGTTAAACTCTACAGAATTAATGAATCCTCTGAGTACGTAGTCTCTGCTCTTGCCGTTCTTAAGTTCTTTAAGCCAGCCTTCATATCCTGCCTTGTCGGGTTCTCTGTCAAAGAATGCAAGATATAACTTCGTCACGTATTCTTCATCAGTCATCTTCTTCTTTTGGAACTCAGTGCTGTTAATAAAGCCTGCAGCTACATCGGATCCTGTACTTGTTTTTGTAAGAAGTCTGTTCGTCCAGTCTTTAAGTCCTGCCGCTTCTGCGGGTCTGTCGAGAATGATCGTATAGAATCTTTCTACGAATTTTCGTACCTGTTCTTCCCTGTTGATCTTCTTCCATTGAGCTGTGATCTTTACTGCCTTGGCCGGCATCTTTTCGGGAACAGCTTTATCCCAGCCGGTAAATTCATAACCTTCTCTTACGGGAACAGGAGCGGTAATCTTGGCACCGTATTTTACATTGCCTTTTGTATAGCTTCCGTCAGCGCTTCCGCCTGCGAGATCCCATGTAAGCTTATAGCTTTTTCTATCATAATAATACTTTACAACAAGAGAGCCGTCGGCTTTTATCTTTACCGTCTGAGCATTCGGCGAGATATAACCTTTGTATGTCTTTACTTCGGGTGTTACGCTCGCATTCGTCTTTCCTTTAAAGGATTCGGTTTCACCAGGCTTAGCCGTATATGTGCCGTCAAGTTTCTGCTTGTAATGCTCTACGGTATACTTTGTATTTGTCTTTGCTTTCCAGTGTGCATAAAAGGTTACGTTACTTTCTATGACTGTATCGGCAGTTACCTTCGTTCCGCCATTTTTTGCAGTATACCAGCCGCCAAATGTGTAACCTGTTCTGGTTGTTTTCGGAAGTTCTCCGATTGCTGTGTTTTCCTGAACTTTTCTCTTCGTTTCCGTCAGAGACTTTCCGCCATTCACATCAAACGTTACCGTTGCATATTTAACTTCCCAAAGCGCCTTGATCTTCAAATTCTTAGCAGGCATCTTCTCGGGAACTTCAATACTCCATCCGGCAAAAGTATAACCTTTTTTGGTCGGAACGGGCTGTGTGATCTTTGCTCCGTATTTTACGCTTCCTTTGGTATATTTTTTACTGACACTTCCGCCATCAAAATCCCATGTCAGTGTATAACTGTTTCTTTCATAGTAATACTTTACAACAAGCGAACCGTCTGCTTTGATCTTTGCACTCTTTGCAGCAGGTGCCGTGAAGCCTTTGTAATCTTTTACCGAAGGTGTCACGCTCGCTCCTGTCTTTCCGGTAAGATTTTCCGTCTCGCTCGCGGTCGTATTATACGTTCCGTCCAGCTTCTGTTTATAATGCTCTACTTTATATTTTGTATCCTTATTTGCACTCCAGCGAGCGTAAAGCGTAATATCTCCCGTACAGATATCTGTACTTTTAATCTTTGTTCCGCCTTTATCTGCCGTATACCATCCTGCGAAGGAATAACCTTTTCTGACAGGTGTCGGAAGATCGCCATATGCCGAATTTACATTTAATTTAACTGATGATCCAATACCGGAGCCGCCGTTTAAAACAAATGTAACAACTGCTTTATTCGAAGCATAATCCTCGAGATCAAAGAAATCAACTGTGTATGAAATATTAAAATTGATCGGATCTCCTGTTTTTTCCCAATAACTCCAGCCATCCGAGTGCGGCACCAATCCGAAATTAAACATCTGTCCGGATACGGAAACATTGTAAGAATAATCTTTGATCACTTTTACTCCGCCGGCCGGTCTGAAAATAATACAGCCATTCATGCCATAACCATCATTATTAATATTTATGTATCCGTCAGAAGTGTTTTTTTTGCATGAGTCCGTGCCCGTAAAAGTCCATTTTTCGCCTGTGTTGACACAAGTTACATTAACTGCGGCATTATCTATATATTCATTAAAAGAAATTGACCAGGGGTCGTTGCTCGGAAAATATCCTATCGGAGTATTTTGTGCAGGCCATGCAACAACATCATAATTTGCTGCATTTTTATTCTCTCTATCAAATGCATACATGCCCGAAAAATAGCGATAACCCGAATCTCCGACAACAAGACCGAACCCTGTCTGCGACATAGTGGGATTAAGTACCCATCTTCTGTGTCCGACTCTGTCAATATTGCTCGAATCTGAATCGCTCATCCAGCCGTGTGCGAGCGAATATCCGATCGATGACATTCCGGCAGCCAAATTTGAGTGACTGGCTCCGTTTGCTCCCAACTCGTAAATTCCATCGCTCATATCAGAAGGTTGCGAAGGATAATGAGTAAGTGTACTGTTTACAGCATTAACCAAAGAGGCAGCCTGTGCAAGTTCATTATATGATTCATTCAAAGTTACATTTGAAGGAATCCCGGCAATATATCTGTAGTTATTCAGCATGTTAATTGAATCATTCAGCACATCGTCAGAAAGTCTTCCTATCGCATAAGGCGCTTTCGTAACCGGAGTTTGAGAATAACTGTTAGTATATGATTTATCCTCAGGATGTGCTTTAATAAAATCCGCAATTTGTTTTTTCGTATGATAATCAACCTTTAAATCAGCACTTCCCGCATTTCCGTTATCCGCTTTAACCAAACCGGACATGGCAGAAACAAGTGCAATGACTATTGCAAAAGAAAACAGACTCCTAATTGCTCTTCCTTTTATTTTCATGGGTAAACCTCCGAAAAACTTAGTGAATATGCAAAAACTCATACAAGAATATTTTATCATTCGGGATAGCAATTAGCAATGAAACAGACTTCCGGAAAATGTGAAATATTTCTTTCTTCGGGATTAAATACATTTAAAAAAATGACAAAGGAAGGGCATGATTTCTCATGTCCTTCCAAAACTGTAAATATGTGTAAATTTTTAGTAACTTCCCGCATTGATCCCATACTTCTTGCAAAGGTTATTGAATTCTGTGGAATTGATGAAGCCTCTTAAAACATAATCCCTGCTCTTGCCATTCTTAAGTTCTTTAATCCAGTTATCATATCCTGCTTTGTCGGGTTCTCTGTCAAAGAATGCAAGATATAACTTCGTCACGTATTCTTCATCAGTCATCTTCTTCTTTTGGAATTCATCGCTGTTAATGAAGCCTGCCGCCACATCTGAACCCGTTGCAGTTTTACTGATAAGTCGGTTAGTCCAGTCTGCGAGTCCTGCTGCTTCCGCAGGTCTGTCAAGAATAATGGTATAGAATCTGGAAACGAAGTTTCTTACCTGTTCTTCCTGTGAAAGCTTTCTCCATTTAGCCTTAAATGTTGCGTCATTCGCAGGCATTTTTGCGGGAACCGTTTTGTCCCATCCTGTGAATTCATAGCCGTCCCTTACCGGAACGGGTGTGGTTATCTTTGCACCGTATTTTACATTACCCTTTGTATAGCTTCCCTTGGCGCTTCCGCCTGCGAAATCCCATGTAAGCTTGTAACTGTTTCTTGTGTAATAGTATTTAACAACAAGTGATCCGTCTGCTTTGATCGTTGCTGTCTGAACTGCAGGCGCTGTAAAGCCCTTATAAGTTTTGACTGCAGGTGTTATGCTTGCATTTACTTTTCCTTTAAGCGACTCGATCTCATTTGCACTTGCAGGATATGAGCCGTCAACTTTCTGTCTGTAATGTTCTACCTTATATGCTACATTCGCAGCCTTTTTCCACTGAGCATAAAGTGTAACTTTTTTTGTATTAACAGGAGTCAGATTTGCCTTTTCTTTATCTTTGTATGCAGTTCCGCTTCCGTCTGCCTTTGTATTCCATCCGTTAAAAGTATATCCCACTTTAATAAATGTATTTGCAGGAAGTGCAACTTTATCATTTTTCTTTCTGCTCTGTTCGGTCATGGTTCCGCTTCCGCCGTTTGCGTCAAATATGACCGTATACTTGTTCGGAATCCACTGCGCATAAAGATTCAGATTTTTATCAAACAGCATTTCATCGTTTACTCCATACGATTTGCCTGTGCCGTTTGCTTTTGTATTCCATTTTAAGAGAGTATAACCACTGCGCTTAAATCCCTGATCGGTATAAGCAATACCGGGTGAATTCTGATAATTTCCGTACAATGTCACTTTCTTGCTTGAACCTTTATTGGGATTAAATGTAACTTTATATATTTCGGCATATGCAATGCTGTCGGACACTGTGCCGTCGACGATTCTTCCTTTGCTAAAAATTAATACACCGTCACCATCTCCGGTTGCCTTATTTCCATATATATTAGTTTTGCCTTCGATATAAACTGTGCCTCCGGCAAATACTCCGGCACCATCCTCTCCGGCAGTATTCTTTGTAATGGTTCCATCGACAATTGACAATCTTCCAAAATTCTGATAAATTCCTCCGCCGTTATAATATGCCTCATTTCCGGACACTGTACCACCGTTAAAATCTGTTACAGCATCATAAATGTATATTCCGCCACCATTCGACTTGGCTGTATTTTTCGTAATCTTTCCACCATTAAACGTAAGAGATCCCTCATGGGAATATAATCCTCCTCCGAACAAATTGGCAGAATTTTCGGTGATACTGCCGTTATTCATATAAAAATGTCCGACACTGTAAACTCCTCCTCCGACCTTTGAAGTGTTTTCGGATACCGTTCCGCCGTTCATCGTGAATTCATTTAAAAAGTAAATTCCGCCGCCATTTTCCACGGCTGCATTGTCGGAAATCCTTCCCTTTTCCATTAAAGTTGTTCCTTCAGCGTATACTCCTGCACCAAATTGCGCTGTATTCTCAGTAATATATCCGCCTGATATTCTCAGATTGTTGCAAGAATATATACCACCTCCGGTAATCGGTGAAGTATTTCCGGTAATATATCCGCCATTCATTATAAAAGTACCGTAAGAGAAAACTCCGCCTCCCGATTCACCATTGAGATACGTAGTTACAGTGTTATTGGTTATATGACCGCCGTTAAGAATAAATTTTCCCTGGGAAGAAACTAAAACTCCTCCGCCGTTTTTATTGGCATAATTATCTGATATTATACCGCCATTCATTGTAACCGTACCCTGATATAAATCCAGACCGCCACCTTCTTTTGCACTGTGTCCGCAAATAGTACCGCCGTTTATACTGACTGTTCCGGTTTCTACATATATCCCGCATCCGACCAGATCATTTAAACGGGTAATTTTTCCAGTATTTTCGGTTTCATCATATAAATTAAATACAGCCTTATTCTCCACCTGGATGATAGTCATGTAATCATTTTTGCCGGTAATATTATAACCGTTAAGACAAAGATTTACCGCATTGCTGCCAGAAACCCTTATGGTTTCCGATAGAAGAATATTTGATGTAAGATACCCGCTTCCGCCTTTTAATCCAAGATTGATCAAATCCTCTTCACTGCTTACAGCCTGCCATCCATCATGTGTTTTATGCCCTTTATGAGCGGTATGTGCTGCCGGTGCAGCTTTTACCGTCATTGGCAATAATACCGACACTAATGCTATAAGCAGAAATGCCGTAAAAAATCCGATCAGATTTCGTTTTTTCACAGTACTCATTCTTAATCCTCCCCTTTAAATCAATATTTGATGGATCGATCGATATTCCGACAATCCGCAAAAAAAATTATATCACATATTATTTACCAAAACACCTGTGTTTTATACATTTTTATTATGTTTTCATACACCCAAAAAGCAGGTTTGCCTAATGATCAAACCTGCTTTTTTCTAAAAAATTTTAAAAATCAATGACTTCCGAAATCGATACAATTCTTTTGGCTGATCGTTAAACCATGCGAATTCAATTACTTCCGGAATTGATCCCGTACTTCCTGCAAAGTTTTAAAACAGGGTCCGAAACTTCCTGCATTGATTCCATTCTTCTGTTTAAGAATGATGAATATCGAATAATCAGTAACTTCCCGCATTGATCCCATACTTCTTGCAAAGGTTATTGAATTCAACGGAATTGATGAAGCCTCTTAAAACATAATCCCTGCTCTTGCCATTCTTAAGTTCTTTAATCCAGTTATCATATCCTGCTTTGTCGGGTTCTCTGTCAAAGAATGCAAGATATAACTTCGTCACATATTCTTCGTCAGTCATCTTCTTCTTTTGGAATTCAGTGCTGTTGATGAAGCCTGCCGCTACGTCGGAACCTGTTGCCGTTTTAGTGATCAGTCTGTTCGTCCAGTCCGTAAGGCCGTTTGCTTCAGCCGGTCTTTCGAGAATGATTGTGTAGAATCTTTCAACGAAAGCAGTTACCTGTTCTTTTTGTGAAAGCTTTCTCCATTTAGCCTTGTAAGTTACATCATTTGCAGGCATCTTTGAAGCAACTGTTTTGTCCCAGCCCGTGAATTCATAGCCGTCTCTTGTGGGAACGGGTGCTGTGATCTTTGCGCCGTATTTAACACTGCCCTTAGTATAACTTCCTTTGGCTGATCCGCCTGCAAAGTCCCATGTAAGTTTATAACTGTTTCTCGTGTAATAATATTTTACTACAAGCGAACCATCCGCTTTAATCTTGACTGTTTTGGTCGCAGGCGATTTGAAACCTTTGTATGACTTTACTTCGGGTGTTACGCTCGCATTTGACTTTCCTTTAAATGTTTCTGTTTCATTTGCAGTCTTATTATATGTACCGTCAAGTTTCTGTTTGTAATGTTCTACTTTATAACTTACTTTGTTTTTCTCCCACTGAGCATAAAGTGTAATTGTTTTGGTGTTCAGTACTATTAATTTAACTTTTTGTCCGTCCGTATAAGATGTTCCGCTTCCGTCAGCCTTTGTATTCCAGCCGGCAAAATTATATCCTGAATATTTGAATGAATTTGTTTTTAATGCAGTAGATGTATTAAAAGCTATAGTCTGTGATGCCATCGTTCCGCTTCCGCCGTTGGAATCAAATTTAACGGTATATTTACTCGGTGCCCACTGAGCATACAAAGTAATATCCTTTTTAAAGTTTATTTTTGCTTTGTCCGCATAAGACGTTCCGCTTCCGTCCGCTTTTGTATTCCAGTTATAGAAAGAATAACCGCTTCGCTTAAACTTATTTGCTCTGATATTTTTGTCTACAGAGGTATCAC
>JAIKXN010000067.1 GCA_024684055.1 Lachnospiraceae bacterium
TCCCGTAAGATGGTTGTAACCCTGAGTATAATGTTTAATAGGATCCACCGTAAAATCATACTCCGAATAAACGTCCACTCCTCCGAGAGTATCGATAATCTTTTCAAATCCTGAGAAATTCATTCGAAGATAATAATCGATCTGAATTCCGTAAAGCATATTTAATGTTCCCATTGAATTGTCTATACCGTAAAGACCCGCATGTGTGAGCTTGTCTTTCATGCCATTGCTTATGGGCATTTCAACATAATAGTCTCTCGGTGTATTGATAAGCTGAATATGTCTTGTATTTGTATTTACAGCTGCGATAATATTAACATCGCTTCGACTCTGTGTATCGGTCCAGCCCCATACATCGATCCCGCTGAAATAAAATATGAATGTTCCCAGATCTTTCGCAATAAGCTCTTCTTCGGGTTCCTCTTCAACTTCAGGCTCTTTCTCTGTAACTTCTTTTGTTTCCTCTTGGGTTTCTTCCTCGTGAGTTTCGTTCTCCTCTTCCGCCACCTTAACCAGTGAAGGAGTTTCTACCACTTCCGGTACCGTTGTTTCATTCTTTTTGCAGGCGAAAACCATAATGGATAAGAACGCTGCAAAAACTGCAAAAACAGATATTTTCAATAAATTCTTTTTCATTCCGTATACCCTTTCTGTTTACAACAGTGTAAATTATACTACTTTTGTCTTTTCTCTTCAATCTTACGCAAAAAGCCTGTATCTTCCGCAATCAAAGTGCTTTCCTTTTAATAGAATTTTGAAACATCTAATTCTTCCGAAATGATGTCTTTTTCTCTTTCCTCTTCGGTCAAATCCTTGATTACATCCGGTTTGTCGGCAATCAGTATCTGAAAATTTCCTTTTTTCTGATAAAGAAGATACATTTTATCTTCATAGAATTCTACATCTTCGAGTTCAACCATGTCATACTTCAATGAATCGTAATAATTCACCGATGTGATTCCTTTTACTTCGTCTGAATCAAGAATAATGAAATTCTTGAAATCTCCTGAGTATTTATCGTACACAGCTATAACACTGTCTTTCTTCTCCGAGTGATACTGCGCTTTTCTCAAACCTATTTCACTGTATTTTTCGAAAGAGTTAGTGTAATAAACAACACCGTAAAAATATTCACCATATACCGTTCCGTCCTGGTTGAAACTCGTTGCACCGGGTTCAGTCCCGATCGGTGACTGATTAGCCACTTTTTTAGAACGAATGACATATCCTCCGTTGAAATACTTGTCAAACCTCATAATTGACGTTCCGTTAGACACATAAAAAGCTTCATCTTCCCTGTCGTAAGAAACGCTTCTTATATTCTTGACAAGAGAATTTGCCACAGTTAAAGGGATATAATCCGTTTCAACGATCTCAAATCTTTTCATATCCATTTTGTATCTGATCAAAGAATATTCCGAATCGGTTATGGGAGGTGCAACAACGACATATGACTCGCCATTATCTTCATAATATGTTGCTCCGTTCGCATGACCTTTTTCAAGACCGTGTATAACTTTCATTTCCGTAAAAATTCCGTTTGTTTTGCTCGCATAAATTGCCATTCCCATCGAATCGTTGATCCCATCCTGATTTTCATCGGGACCGGCAAGCATCACAAAAGCAATCGACGCATTATAATTCAACGCCATACTCTGTGCCGATTTGAATTCCTTAATGTCTGACTGCGACTTGTTTGCAACAAGTACAGGCGTATCATAAGCCGAAATATTTATATTATCTTTTACAAAATTCATTTGCTTTGCCGATTCCAAAGCAAGCAAAAAATATATCATTACCAAAGCTGTTTTGTTCATTTCTGTCTCTATTATTTCATCCTTAAATTTTCAATTTGCAGAATTTACAGCAAATGTATTGAATAGAAAACGGCTATACATTAATGTATAGCCATAACCCACTTTTATATATTTTCCAATCCAATAAAATCACTCGCCTATTGCACTACAGCCATTTTTGCGCCCATTCAAATGACTGATCTTTGAAAGACAAATGCTTTTCATCTTTTTCACTTGTCTTATATTCGCAATCCAATTTAGGCCAATCAATAGCTATATCCTTATCATTCCATGGAATACCGCCTTCCGAAGAAGGATCGTAAACATCTGTGCATTTGTAAACAAATTCTGCGGTATCTGAAAGAACCAAAAATCCATGCGCAAAGCCTTCCGGTATATAAAACATATTTTTCTTTTCGGAAGATAATGTCACGCCAACCCACTGACCATATGTTTCAGAGCCGGGTCTAACATCTACCGCAACATCAAACACTTCCCCATGCGTAACCCTTACTAATTTCCCCTGAGTGTGATCCTTCTGAAAATGAAGACCTCTAAGTACCCCTTTGGTACTGCTGCTCTCATTATCCTGAACAAATTCTCTGTCTATCCCCGCTTCAGCATAATCGCATTTTTTATATGTCTCCATAAAATATCCACGGTTGTCTCCAAATACCTTGGGTTGAATAATCACTACTCCGGGTAATTTTGTTTTAACAAACGAAAAAGCCATAAATTCTTCTTAATCCTCCCATTTTGATTTACTCGCTTAAAAATTCTATAAGTCGTTTGTATGCCTCCTCAAGAGAGACCGTTGGTTCCCATCCCAAATCCATTAATTTAGAAGCATCCAAAGCGAGTTTCGTATCCGCTGCATATCCAAATGAATTATTCTCAGGAATATCGAAAATCACTTTAATTTTGTTCTCCGCTATTCTTTCACAAACCATCTTAGCCATATCGGCAATTTTAATATGAGTTTCCTCGTTGCAAATGTTATATGCCTGACATGATTCACCTTTATTGATTAACATTAAAACAGCAGAAACCATATCACGCGAATAACAATAATTGCCTTCCGACTGACCCAATGTATGAAGTACAATATCTTCCTGATTTATTGCACTTCTGGCAAACTGAGCAAAAACTCTGTTTTCCCACGGAAGAACTCCCGGTCCAAATGTTTGTGCCAGTCTTGCGATCGAAATATCGAGATTGTATTCGCTGGAATAAGCAACACAAAGATTCTCACACATTCTTTTGGATTCCGGATAATTGCTTCTGACTTTAAGCGGATTTACATATCCCATACTTTGTTCATCCGCTTTTCCTTCAAAGGCTCCATACACTTCCATCGACGAAACATAAATGACTTTTTTGACCTTTTTTTCAACAGCAATTTTCAATATTTTATCAGTACCCTCAATCGCAGTCATTATAGTCTCTACAGGTGCTGAAACCATGGTCTTCGATGTTGTAACCGCAGCCGCATGAATAATATAATCAAGCTTTCCGGAAACTGCTATTTCATCATCTACCAAATCTCCGTATACGACTTCGAAATCATCCCTGTCTGTCAAATCCCCGTAAACTGAACGTATTTTTTCTTCATTTCTTGCAAGAGCAATGACTTTAATTCCACATCCTTTAATTCTGTTGGCATAAAGAATTGTTCTGACAAGCAAAGAACCTATAAGTCCCGTACTGCCGGTAATAAGTATTCTCGAATTTTCCAATTGACTGAACAATTCCGATTGATTGATCAAAATGTCTAAATCTTCTTTTAAAACCTGTTTATCCAAATATTCATTCATAATTATTGATTCCTTCTGTCTTAGACGTAAAAGAATAATTACTTCAAGTACGTAATCGTTACACCATTTTTGTCATATTCGCTCATGTATGATTCACCATCTTCACTTAAGCATCTGACGGTATAAGTGTATGCTGTACCCTCGGTTACGCCTTCATCTATACACTCTGTTGATTTGGTATCCAGTACTTTTTCCCACTTTCCGTCGTCAACTTTATGAAATACTCTGTATTTTTCTGCTTTGGATACCGCGTCCCAAGTGATTTTGATTCCACCATCAACATTTTCTACATTTGTTATCTGAGGTGTCTTAAGCAAAACATATTTCAATTTCAATCCGTCTCTGTCGAAATTACCTAAAATAGTTGAATCCTCATTAACACATCGAACCGAATATGAATATGTTTTGCCATTCTTAACATCTTTATCAACATACTTGTTTCCTTCGACTGATTCCAGTTTTTTCCATTTGCCGTCTTCAACTTTACGCATTACCATGTAATTATTTATGCCGTCAACGGCTTTCCATTTTAACTCTATCCCGTCATTTACACGTTTGACTTCTGACAGATCAGGAATATCATACGCCACATTCAGAATACTTTTACCTATATCATCATAACCACTTAAATAATTCAAACCTTCCGGATCAAGACATCTTACCGTATACGAATAGGTTTTTTCTTTTTCAGCATTTTCATCGGTAAAACCATTCTCCTGAGAATCTCCCAATATTTCCCAATCAGACTGTTCATCTTTTCTGAAAACACGATAATTTTCTATTCCATCAATATTGTCCCACTTTATCCTTATCGCGTTATCCTTGTATTCAAAAGAAGTAATTGAAGGAACATCATATTCATACGTCTCTCCAGTCTCGTTATTTACGTTTGCTCCACCATCACTCTTTCCGGTACAAGCTGTCAAACAAAAAAGCAAAGAGAATATTAAAAATATATTCCAAAGATATTGGGGGGATTTTTTATTCTTCAACATTAGCAGCTCCTTTCGTTCTTTCTAATTCTTTTATCTTTCTTCTTTCTCTTCTGTACACCCTATAATGCCTTTAAAAACAGAATATCAACTATCGTTTTATAAAATATTTAATAGTCAAATTCACGATCTTCTCCTGCCCCAAACCTGACAAAATTAATCTTATGATAATTGGGTCTGACAATAACAACATCCCAACAATCTTCCGATACAGTTTCAGGCTCTCTTTTAGGACAACCGAATTTGCCATAAAATCCTTCGGTTATATTGCCAATATCACTCTGTCTTCTTCTGCTGCATCTTTGTAAGTTGCAAAAAACAGTAAGAAAAGGACTAAGTTTCTCATCATAATAATCAAAATGATAATCACAGTGGCTGTGACCGCAAATCTGAATGATTTTTCCCTTAAACTCTTTTAAGACCTTTATCACTTCTTCATTATGCTTAATCGGTTTGGCATTCATATTCATTGTATGTACACATGACAAGTGCTCGCATAATAAAATTAATTTGTCAGTTTTTAATGCCTCATTCCTAAGCCAATCCGGTGTGCTGTCAGAATAAGAAAAAAGCCCATCAAACATAGTATTTAAAACTATTAATCGAATTCCGTATTTTTCATAATCAATATAGTATTCAGTCCCGAAAGATTGCGGATTAAACACTATATTCTTGTATAGCAACGGAAGATGTGTCATATAAGCATTATACATTTTTTTCACATCAATAGGAGTTGCAAAACAATTTGTATCATGATTTCCTATAGCTTTGTAATACGGAATATTCAATTTCAGAATATTTGACTGAACATAATGTGCCGCCTTGTACAAATCTCCAATATCAGTAAAGTTACCATCCGTATCATCTCCGAGATTCATAATAAACTCACATTTTACATGTTTTAGCAAAAATTCCATATTGGCAATCATCCGTTCAAAATTTACTTCAACCGGATTTCCATTCCTTTTCATTGCACTCTTATAATGAATATCTGTCACGTTTATAAAGACTAATGATTGTTCATCAATTAGCGAATTAACGGTCTCTATAGTGCGATTCAATTCATCCTTATAATACAACTGGGGTCCAACAGGAATTGTATCTTGATACTCAGTTAATTCTCCTAAAGAAGGTTCATTTGGATAGTCCGCCGGGTATTGATATGAACTTGATTCAACGCACTCTTTCCCCAATATTAAACTCTTCGGGAAAGAATCCCATTCAGTTTGCCAGTTTTCTTTCAGGGTATTTATGTCTTTTATACCGTTTTCATACCAGGATACAATAATATCTTTATTTTCTTTAATAACTTCAAACGGAAGGTTTATAACAGCCTTATCTATTTCAGATGAAAAAAGATTCTGTACTGCTGAAGGGCAATTCTGTTCTCTGAGAGTAATAATACGTTCCACCTTAACCAATGAGTCATATGTAGTAAATCTTTTTTGCTCAGGTTTGTTATAGACTATATTTTCTATGATTTTTGCCGCCTGTTGATAAAAATCATATCCATAATGAACACGACTTCTTTTCATGTAGCCGCAATCATCAGAACAAAATTCCGATGTTATTTCTATGGTATAACAATTCAGATTATCTCGGAAATACTCAAGGGCCCTTTCAAGAAATTTAGTCTTTTCTTCATCACTTTCTTTATTAGTATTCGCATAAAGAACTTTATCGTCTCCAACGATTAAATTTGAATTGCTGACCTGCAATACAATAATATTGTTCCCATATTTTTCTTTTACGATTTCAGCCCAGCCTTTCGTAGAGGCAAATAAATCGTCCCAGTCTTTAAAGAAACGCTCATCATGAAGAACATCGATTCTTTCGCTTCCCAGCCTTTTCGAAACCTTTCCCTCATGATCGGAATAAATAAATCCATCATACTGATAGATTCTCGGTTGTGCCAACGGATGCAAATCAATAATAAGCCACTCGGCATCTGAATTTAATATTTCACTTTTTACACTTCCATCCAACTGACTTTTGACTACCTGCGCAAAAACACCGCTAAGCCCATCAAATACACTGGGATCATAATTCGGTTTTCTTGTAGTATCCGTATACGGCGGAATCGCAAACCAATAATTGTTTGCTGAAAGACTTGACCTGTTTGTGTAGTTTTCTCTCAAACACGTTCTTGATATGCAAGAGCCAAAAACATCAATTAACGCCGGAAAAATAATCGTGTCTTTTTTTACATATTCAAGTGCTTCTTCATGTGTTTTACCGTTCATTAACGCAAAGAAATATCCTGCATTGTGGTTATTTATCTGCTTTCCGCTTGCAATCTTGTTTTCTTTGACATATTGTTGCAAGATACTAATTAAATCCCTGCCTACTATCGCAAATTGAAAAATTGTTTTATACGAAACACTCTCATCATATTCTCCGTATTCAATCTGAAAAAAGGCCACCAGTACTTCTTGAAATTCTTCTTCCCCCGAAAATATGCTATATACAGCTTCTTTCCATTCTTCAGGCGTTTTGGCTTTAATCTTTCTGGCTTCCAATAAGTCTTCCTTATACTTTTCAACAAAAGATGAAGGTGCAGATACTATTAATTTATCCACTATGTTATCGCTGGTCATAAAAACATCAAACGCATCATAATAAATGGTTCTGCCTGAATATCGAATATATCTTTCAATTTTAAATTTTGGAGAAGGAACATTGACAATCCTTTTTCCATTCTCCATATGGTTGGATATTTTATTGCCGATATCCAAATAACACTCATTTTCATATCTATGAGTGTTTACTAAGTATCCCGTTCTCTTTTTATAAAAATAAAACTGAGTCGTGTTAACCCTAATTCCATTAACTTTTTCTATCAAATAATCTTCAATATGATTTAATTTAGGTAAATTACTCTTTAAATCAGATTTTTTGGTTATCTGTTTAAGATAGCACTCATCCATAATGTAATACGAAGAAACATTTGTACGAATAACATACACTCTGTTTTCTTTAATTGTAGTCTTGATACAACTGATCAAGTCTTCCACAAACGCAATAAGTATGTTCTCAGGTACATCAGTTAAATCATTGTTAAACGCTTCCAACAAAGCCTGCATTTCTATAATAAGGTATTCTGCATTACAATCAGACAATTGCTTTTTTAATTGATTAACAAATCTGTTAATATAATCAACAGAGCCTTCATTTTCTTTCAAAAAAACATACAAATCTCCAACCCTGTCGTGATTTTTTGTGATAAGCGGTTCAATTTTCTTGGCCATATAACTGCCTACAATAAAAAATGATTTTTTTCCCATTTTTCTATTTAACTCCCAAATTCCCTTCCTTTTCTAAAACAATTTCAAGTTTCTTTTGAGTTTCTTTCAGTTTTTTCTCTGTTTCTTTCAGTTTTTTCTCTGTTTCCTTCAATTTTTTCTCAGTTTCTTTTGCCTTGGTAACAAATTTTTTTCTTGATATCGAAGGATTTCCTAAAGCATTATTCATTGCTTGAAGAACATCAAAAATATCACAATATGCTATTCCTCTGAAATTTCCAACTTTATTATAGCGTTCATTCCATTTTATTACATATTCCGCAATAAAATCTTTAATATCAAATGCTACCTCTTCAACAGAATAATCTATATTTCTGTCTTGAAGATAATTAATAAACTCCTGAGTAGGACCATATAAGAACAATCCGGCCACATGTCTTGTAGGCAAAATATTAAATGTTCCGTCAACATAATAAACCTCCAAATTTGTTGCATTGTCTATGACGGTTTGAGGAGTAAGCATTTCGCTGTCATCTCTGCGAATAATCGTTAATTTGGTATCCTTCTCGCAAAAAGCTGAAAGATGCGATAATGTTCCTATTGTACAAACAACTTCTTTGGCAGAATTCAAATATCTTATTTGATCCTCTATCGAGTGTTCTTCAGGAGCAAGAACAAAAAAACCTCTGTTTTCATAAAATCTCTCAAAAAAGATTTCATTTATTCCATCATTTTTCGATAAATGAGTTCTTGTAAGATAGATTTTTTCCGGTCTCTTTTGGCCGTCAGCAATTCTATGGGCCATGTTTCTGTAAAAATCTGCATATTCAGCTTTAACATCTGAATGAAGTCTGATTAATTGGTCAGGCACTATGACTCTGTCAAATTTTATTGGTTCATCTACAAATCCGAGCCTTTTTTCATCAATTCCCAATATGGAAAATATCTTTTTAAGAACACTGATTGCCGAATCTCTCTTATCACCAATATCCTTCTGCACCAGAAAAAGAATTCTGTCACTGTTCTCAGGATGTTCTGCTACCCACCATAGTCTTGAAATAGATTCAAATAAAATATGCCCAAATCCTGAAAATAAAATACCTGCATATATAACTGTTTCATTACTGGTAATATATTTGTCAGGCTTGTATCCGGTAATGCAGGTGAAGTTCATATGTTGTCCCGCTTTTCTATCAAAGCCCGATATAAAATTAAACGAGCTGTCAACTACACCGCCTTTATATGCAGCATGCTTTACTCCTTTTATTTCCGGAATTTCCTCTAATGGAAGAATCAAACCTGATTCCACTGTTTTGGCCGTAGCTTTTTGATCATCCTTATAATTCCGTGTAATATGAAATAAAGCATCTTCTGAATTCTTTAAGAATAAATGCTTACTGTAATACTCAAATTGTTCTCTCTTTTCTTCGGCTAAAAGTATTTCATCATCGCTCAACTTTGTTGAATAGAAAAACTGTATCCCACGAATCAGTCCATTCAAAACTAAATTGCTTCCCGAATTGCAGTTTGAATAAAAATCACTCCATTTATCATTCGCAAATACACGATAATACAAGTTAATATCCGAATCAAAATTTTTTACCGCACTAATCGTAGTAACATATTCTGCTTGATTATCTGATTCTTCTTTTTTTTCCAATTTTAAATCGACAGAAAACATTCTTTCACAAATAACATTTAATGCTTCTATTCGTTTATCCTTAAACAAAAGAATATCATAATTCTCTAATCCTTTTATCCAGCCAATTTTTGAATAATGAACATCAAAATTAAATTCCATACTTTTCTTCTCTTTCTAAAGACTTCTTTCTTATACCGTCTTTTTTATTTTTTGTTAGTTTCAACTTCCAAAACCCGGATTTTTTCTTCAAGTTTTTTAATTTTTCGTTTATTTCTTCTTGCAGGTGTCATAAAATCTCTTGGTACTATTTCATCGTATCCCAAAGATTTGTTTAATGAATACAGGACATCAAAAATATCATTATTTGAAATATTTGAAAAAGCCTTGGGTTCCCTGAATTTCTTTACCCATTCAATGATATATTCACCAATATAATCTTGTATATCAAATGCGATTTCATCTTGGGTATATTCAATATTACGCTCATTCAGATACTCAACAAATTTCGATGTAGGTCCAAACAAAAAAACTCCAATATTATGCCTTACAGGAAGCAAATTGTATGTCACATCAACATAATAAGGAATATGGTTGGAAGCAACATCTATCAGTGTCTGCGGTGTTAGCAATGTATCGTCTTCACGTCTGAAAAAAGTCAAAACCGCATCCGGTTTGCAAAACACAGTCAGATGAGATAACGTACCTTCTGAACAAATCACTTCATCAGCGGATTTCAAGATTGAAATTTGTTCGCTGAATTCATACTCTTCAGGAGCAACAATTACATAGCCTCTTTTTTCGAAAAAACGTTCAAAATATTCTTCATTAATAATATTATTATTCTTCAAATGCGTTCTGGTTAAATATACTTTTTTATAACCTTCTTTATAAGTACATTTATCTGCAATTTTCTTATAAAAATCAATATACGGTTTCCGAAAATCGGAATGCAGTCGGATTAATTGATCCGGAACAATTACTTTGGCAAATTGAGTAGCTTTATCTAATATTATCAAACGATCTTCGTCGATTTCCAGAATCTTAAAAATATTCTTAATTATTCTTAGTGATGTTTCTTTTTTTTCTTCCCCTTTTTCTTCCTGCCATAAAAAAACTATCTGTTCATTATCAGAGGAATTATCAATAATCCACCATAATCTTGATACACATTCTGCAAGAATATGTCCGAAATGAGCAAGAAGAATTCCGCCAAATATAACCGTATTATCAGATTTAATTATTGAATCCGGCACATAACTCTCAACACAGCAGAAATTCATTTTTTCTTCCCTGAGTCTTTCAAATCCGGATACGAAATTATAATCCGAATCTGTCACTCCGCCGGAATAATACGTCGTATGTTTTTGGGGGGAATCCTCTGCTTCCCTTAATGGTAATATAATACCATTCTTTATTTCCTTGACTCCGTTCGGTCTGTCATCAATATAATTATTATTCAAATGAACCAAGGCTTTCTCTTTATGATTCAAAAACAATCTTTGATTTAATAAATTAAATCTTTTTATCTTATCTTCGGCTTTTAGCAATTCTTTTTCTGTCAATTCTTTTTCTGCAACAATTTGAATCCCATTAAGATAATCGTTTGATACAATTTTATCTCCATCTGATTCCATAAAAGCCGTCCAGCAACCGTTAATACATACTCTGTAAAATATTTTGTAATCCGTATTTTTTATTGATGAAAAAAAAATCTGATTGGCAGGAATTCCTTTGCCGATTATTTCATTTGAATCGGATTTTAACAATCCATTACCATTTCTTATTTTGCAATCGAAATAATCATTATCTGATATCTTTACAGCTTCTATATTCTCTTTCGGAAAATATGCAACAGAATAATTCTCAAGACCTTTTACCCAGCCTGTCTCGGAAAAATAAACATCAAAAGAAAACTCCATAATAATTTATTGACCCTTTAATTTTTTTATTTCTTTCTTTTTTTGTAAATCTCTTATGTATAATCTGTCAAATGCTTTGGTACCATTTCTGATTTTAATTCTCAAATCCGTATCATCCTCAGAAGTCGGCACAGACATATCAAGTAATTGTTTTTCAATCATTTCAAACGCAAAACATTTTCCTTCAGATAAATTACGATCAAATAACAAATTAAATGTTCTATACAAAAATCCATATAAAGTCATCAAATAATCTCTGTCAATAGAATACTCATGATCATTTAATAATTCCGGAATCATTTTGCTCAACATTTCATTATTCCATTCTTCAACAGAAAACACCCTTCCGCTCTTATGTATATGATTATAAAATTCGTATACTTTTGGGTTCCAACCCAGGTTAATCGAAGGTATTCCCAATCCGTAAGAAATAATGGAAGAATGCATTCGAATCCCCAAAACACAATTTACATCGTTAATTGCTTTTACAACCTCACGCGAAGTATCCGGAATGATAACTTTTTCAGTGAGAATATCATGTTTATCCGAAAAATAGTATAATTCATGCGAATCCAGGAACTGACCATTAGTAAATAATCTATAGTCAAATCCCATTTGTTTTATTAAATCGATAGCATTTAATAAATATTTTTCTTCTTTTTTGGCATTCCATGCTATTCCGTTGGATTTAAAAAGTCCTCCTCTGACAACATTTAAACCTATTATCCGGGCACTGTTATTCTTTTCCTTTAAATCTTTGGAATAAACGTACTTTGCCCATACCACCGGATCGCAGACTTCAATAATATCATGCAATCCTCCATCATACTTTTTTATCACTTCTATTCCGTCTCTTGCTGAAATGGCTTTTATACACTTTTTTTCCAATAATCTGTATAGCCTGTATTCCTGACTTATATCTTCATTTACACTCATATTGTTAACGCCAAGAGAAGAAAAAATAACAGGTATATTATTTAATTCAGTTTCAGAGACAACCGTCTCTACATAATCCAAAAAACCAAGATAGCTTAATCCAAACAAGCCTCCTCCGGGAAAAATCACCAGATTAGCTTCACGAATCTTTTCTTTATCCGGATATTTCAATTCCATTGTGTCGACAGTATAATCGTTCGAATCAATACCAAGATTATCCAAAACCACTTTCATTAATTGTACAAAGCATGTTCGAATAAGCATATCTCCAAAATTGTCATCATAAAAAGCAACAATTAATATTTTCATAACATGTCAACCTTCATTTTATTGGTAACAATCGTATCAGCTCCCAAACTTAAGAATTCCTTTACTTCCATGAGATTATCCGAAGTAAATACAGAAAGACTCAATCCTTTGGATTTAATATACTTAATTGTCTCTTTTGAAGCGTATCTCTTATGAAGTGCTATCGCACATATACCATTCTCAGCGCAAAAATCCGCCGTTTTTTCAACTGATTCCTCAGTTTTAAGAATGCAATATGCAATATATTTAAAATTATAAACTTCTCTCGCTGCCATAAGCATTTCTTTGCTTCTGATTTGAAGAACACATCTGTCTAATACGGCATCGTCATTATTAAAACCATCCACCAATTTTTTTACGAGTTTTTTTGTTTCATCATATGAAGGTTTAGAGATATCGAAATGCAAATAAACCTGTGGATTTAACTTTATCAGTTCATAAAGCATACCTATATTCAAAGTATGCATGCCGAAAATGTTCATTTCCAAAAACTGTTTTTCGGTCATATTATCATATTCGGGATTATATTCTATTCCCATTTTTTCGCATTGAGCCTGTCCCCATCCATGTGAACAAACCAGTTTTTCATCCTTCGTCATTCTCAAATCAACTTCAAGATAACGATGACCGTTTTTAACTGATTTCTCAAAACACTCTCTCGTGTTTAGATAGCTCTTGCCATTAATTCCGCCAAGTGCATGTGCAGTTAACGGAATTTTATACATGGGGGGATTTTCTTCAATTATTTTTTTTTTTGACTGCTTCAGCTCTTTTATATCACTCCACAGTTTTATCTTGCTCTCATATTCTTTTCCAAGAAAAGGTTTTAACCTTTCGAGACAATCCTCCGATTCGACAAATAACTCGTCTGCAAAATATGATGCATAGCGAAGCGAATCCCTTACAAAAGAATTTCCGCTTTCAATATTTTCAATCATGTCTTTTTGAACAAAAATATAAATATGCTCAGCTTCCGACAAAGCAAGACTGATTAACATTTCAGGTGAAACAGCATCATAAATGAACATATAACCGAATCTTGTTTTTCCAAACATTCTTTCATACATAAGGCGATAATCATATCTAAGGATATCCATAGCATCATTAAATGATATTAATCCTCTTAAATATAATCTCTTAAGCTTTTCTCCCAAAGAAGATAATATAATATCCCCTTCAGTACCAAAAACCGGTCTTTCATACAAATACGGATATGCGGTACTGAGATTTTTTTTGGTTGAATCCGAGTCACAGCTCAGCCAGACATTTTTATCTTCAATTCCGGATATTTTTACAAATTTATCAACATATTTCTTTTCCTTGCCAAATCTGAATCCATTCGAATAAATAACAGCCTTGTCAGATGTATCTTTTTCTCCGAGTTGAATAAGATTAAGATTATTCTCATCATTAAGAAGTAATTGACAAATTTTCTTATGATTATTAACACTGTCATATTGACTGAAGCGGTTAAATGCTTCCTGATCGTCATATTGTTTTCCGCGATTAATTGCCGCAAGAACTTCTTCTTTGCTTCGAGCCTTGTCAAACGGCAATTCCTCGACATCCATGTATAATCCCTGAAAATCTCTGTATGTTTCATAATCTTCAATATGAAGAATGATCTGTTTTCTTAATGCCAGATAATCAAAGAACACACTTGAATAATCTGAAATAAGAGCTTCCGTAACATTTAAAAGTTCATAACTGTCAACAAGAGGCGGGAACTTCTTAATATGTTTGAAACCATCATAACTCATCAAATCATCAACTTTGTGATGAAGATTAACATATAATATCTGATCATCCCTCAGATTGGCATCGAGGTAATCCAAAAGATTTTTCGCATAATCCGACATTTCCTGGTCTGACATATAGCCTCTGAATGTCGGCATGTAAGCGTATATTTTTTCTCCATTTGGAGCAAGTAACTGCTTTATCTCTTTCTGTCTTTCTTCTGTTACGGAAAGCATTCCTGCTACTCTCGGATAACCCGACATCAATGCCTTTCCCGTAAGAAGGGGTTCAATTTTATACGAATCAAGCATGTGCTCTTTTGTATAATCATTGGGATACAAGAGGTAATTCGCATAAATAAAGTTTTTCTGCTGAATAGACTGAAGATGGCATTTTTCACCGTTCTTTTCCAATCCAAGACATTTTAAAGGAGTACCATGCCATAAGTTGATTACTACCTGGTTTTCCTTTTTCACCCAAGAATACGGGAAATAGCTTTCGGTAATCATGTACTTGCAGCTCTCAAGATATTTGTTATATCCTTTATGAACCGTAGATGTACGTGTCCAGTTATTTTGTTTAATGTACTCATTTACAACAGCGTCTGTCTCATCTTTTGTTCTTACATAAATCTTGAAATCTTTATAAATATCATTTTCATTCAATTCCTTGAGAATGTACTGCATGCTTCCGCGTACACCCAATCCCAAACCGGATATTAAAACAGTATTATCCTTTACCGAGTTGTTAAAATAATTATCATTTATTGTATCTTTTATTTCTTCACATTCAAAAAACTCAGCCTTATTTTTACATTCATCCAATATTTTTTTTCTGTTTTTAAACACTATTTTCTCGTAAATATCGTCTTGCTCTTCTTTATGCCATTGTGCTTTTAAAATAATACGGTCTCCGTCGACTTTGGACATTTTTGAAACTTTATTACCGTTTTTATAGTAATATTTTTCCCAGTCACCGCCTTTTTTCTTTTCAGAAAAGTATTTTTTTACTTTTCCGTCCGTGTAACAACTTGTTCCATCAGAAACACGATAGGAATCCCAACCGGCAAACACATAACCATCCTTAATATATTTACATTTCGGTAAAACCGTTTCCTGACCATATTCCACGCAAATGCTTTCCATTAATCCTGTTCCGCCATTTGCATCAAATTCAACTGTAAATGAAGACATTATTCTTTCTCCTTTGGTTCTTTTATTACTATTATGCGTTAGTATTTATCGAATCATGATTAAGTTTTGAATCTTCGACGTCTGCTGCATTATATAATTCTTTCTTAATCTGACTGCTGCTGATTTCCGGTGTTCTCGGAAGATATACAACTTCAACACCTTCTTCTTTAAGAAAATCAAATTTTCCTTCCCAGTCATCACCAATTACAAAAGTATCAACATGATACTCATGCATATCTGTTCTTTTCTGCGCCCAGCTTTCTTCGGGAATAACCAAATCAACATATCTGATTGCCTCAACCAAAGCCTTTCTCTGTTCATAAGTGAAATAGCACTTCTTTTGTTTTTCTCTCCAGTTAAATTCATCTGTTGAGATTACCACAATCAGATAATCGCCCAATGCTTTTGCTCTTTTCAACAAATTTATATGACCATAATGCAATAAATCAAATGTTCCGTATGTTATTACGCGTTTCATGTTTTTCTCCTTTTACAATTTATTTCTTATATACAAACCTGTTAATTGCTTCGAATATTCTCGAACAGTTTTCATGATCTTTGTATGCAAAAAATGAATCCGCTCTCTGAACATACATTTCTTCTGTCTTACAATTATTCTTCATATATTTGCATAATGATTCTACCAATTCATCGTGATCACCTATCACTGGTCCGAAAGCATC
>JAIKXN010000088.1 GCA_024684055.1 Lachnospiraceae bacterium
GAGCATCGGCTGGAAAAGCAGAAGCCAGCCTGATTCTGCAATTGACAGGCGGATAACCGCTGTAAAAGCAATGCTTTCAGAACTTGAAACGATTCCGCACGATGTTATGAAGCTTCTGTGTGATACGGCGAATCTTTCGCAGAGCAGGCTTTCACATTTGTTTACAGAGCAAGCAGGAATTCCGCTGCACCGTTATCTTGCGTTTATCAAAATTCAAAAAGCATTTGCGCATGTACGTAAAGGAAATAATCTTACGCAGGCGGCGCTTGATGCTGGTTTTGATTCATCTTCTCATCTTGCCGCCACATTCAAGCGGATGTTCGGAATCTCTTTTTCACAGTTCTTGAAAAGCGGGACTAGCATCCGGCGGGAATATCATCTAGGCGGGAATAGCATCTAATTGAAAGTTCTGAAAAATATGATTGAAACGCAATATATCATGCATATTGAAAGTTTATATCCTTCTTTTCCAGCCAGTCAAAATTATCAGAAATAAGCAATTCCTCTTTCTTTATTAAATGCGTTGTCTGCATTGGAATTGTTCTATACGGTAATTTAAATTCATTTGTAAGATTTCTAATTTCTTTTGTGTTGTCGTATGTTAACAAAAAGTGTCCTTTCATTTTTGATACAATCTCAAAAATTTGTCTATGATTTACATCAAATAGATTATAAAGCCGTTTACCTGCAACTGTATACGGTGGGTCAATAAAAAAATAAGTATTAGAAATGTTTTGTTTTAGTTTCATAATCTTGAAGGCATCTTCATTAATGAATTGAATTTTGTCACGCAATTTATTTGCTTCTACTATTCGTTTGGCAAGTGTTTCTGGATACCAACGAGAAGAAAGACCCTTGCCTGCTTCGCCTGTTTTTATTTTTCCTGAACCTTTTGCAAGTATACCACCATGATTTGTTCTATTACGCACTATAGTTGAAAATGCTCGTTCTTTAATTCCCTCATCTGCATGCGATTCCGCTTCGCGAATATTATCTGGAGAGACAACAAATTTAAGTATTCGGTCTGTAAGCCAAGTATAATCATTATCTGAAAATATTGTCTGCCAAACAGCTGCGACATCCTCATCAAGTTCTGCCATAGTTATATGATTAAAGTAATGTTCTGCTGCTGCGGTCAAACTAATGATTCCACCTCCCGCAAAGGGTTCAATTAGCTCTGCATTTTGTGAAGCGGAAGAAAACCATTTTCTTGCAGTAGGAATCAACCAAGTCTTTCCGCCTGGATATCGAAATGGACTTCTTTGAGGAACGCTTGCCACATTTACAACAATATCTTTAGGCTCAAATTCATTTAATTCTGGGAAAAGTGATGGCTGCAATTCGGTTCTATTCATAAGAGTTCAAAAACGGAATGAGTATCTGGGGTATGAGTTTTCCGTTCCTCCAATTTTTCTTGCAGTTGATGCATAAAATCATTAATATTTCCAGGAATTGTATAAATAACCTTATCTAAAGCAGCTTTAAATTCAGTGTAGATAGTATCTTTTAACACAAGATGATTTTGATTATCCGATTTATTATATTCCAAATCATACAAAAACCAAGCAACATCAGCTTGTTCTTTAGTAACTTGTGGAAGAGGTGGTAATGTTTCAAAGAATGATTTTTGTATTACGACGCATTGTTTTTTTCCCCACGCCTTGAAAATTCCGCCTTTGTAAAGCATTTGGGGTATCAGTCGTTTTCTTGAGGAAGAAAGGTAATCTGGATGTGGATAGTTTCTGCCATTCCATGAGAAATCCGCAGAAGGATGCATCATATATTTCTGGAATGGATTTCGTAAATTTCCGCTTATATATACACCTTGAACTTCTATTGAAGCAAAATCACTAATATTTCCTTCATTGTCATAACTAACAAGTACATAGTCTATATTTCCAGCGGATTGGCCATTTGCATCTGCAAGTCGTATCTCTGGTAACGAAGTCCATTTTGTTCCTTTAGACCACAGAAATGATGCTGTATTTCGTAAAATCATCCAATCTTCACGAAATCTGGAAGGGCATGTTATTACTTTGCAATTTTGATGGTAAACACTGCATACACCTAATGGGTCATCTGCTTTATCTTTTGTACAATTTGGGAAGCGATTATTAAATGGACAAAGTCTATTTTCTCTGTAATATGAGGCTCGATTAGATGTATTTTCAGGCGGAAATCCAAAAACTTCAGCCATTGGATTTATTTCTGACATATTTTGATTATATCATAACATTGAAAAATATATAAGATTTCTGATTTAATTGTTTTTCATTACATTAGTTTTATTTCCATCTCTTTTTCACAGTTCTTGAAAAGCAGGACTAGCATCCGGCGTGAATAGCATCAGGCGGGAATAGCATCTAATTGAAAGTTCTG
>JAIKXN010000100.1 GCA_024684055.1 Lachnospiraceae bacterium
TATAGAATTTATATGTCTCTTCCGTCATCGGATCAATCAGTTTTTTTGTCTCTTCGTTTGAATTTAAATAATCGCTGATGTCCTTTAAAATATTCAAATAATTATTTGCAAAGTCTGAACACACCGAAGACTTTACCGAGAATATCGACATTACCGTTAACGATAATCGGGTCCATCGTATCATTTTCGGGTTTTAATTCGATATGATCTTTAAATTTGTAAAAGGTCTTAATTGTAGCTGAATCTTCGATCATTGCAACAACGGTTTCGCCGTTTGATGCTGTACTGGCTTTCTTTACGAAAACATAATCGCCTTCGAAAATGCCTATATTAATCATACTGTCGCCTTTTGCGATAAGTACGAAAACCTCTTCGTTTGGAAGCATTTCTACGGGAAGAGGGAAGTAACCTTCGATATTCTGTGAAGCGAGAATCGGTTCACCGCAGGCTACACGTCCAACGATGGGAACAGAAGCCATTTCAGCACGAACCTGATTGAATGAATCATCTATAATTTCAATACATCTGGGTTTTGCGGGATCTCTTTTGATAAGGTCGTTTGCTTCAAGCTTGTTAAGATGAGCAAATACCGAACTGGTTGAAGAAAGGCCCGTAAATTTGCACATTTCTCTTACAGTCGGAGGAAAACCCTTTTTCATGATATTGTCTTTTATATATTCAAGTAATTCGTAATCTTTTTCGGTAAGTTTGTTTTTCTCTCTGGACATTAACTGATATTCCTTTCATTTTCCTCATAAACACGATATATGGCTCAAATTGATTAATTCGAACATACATTCTGTATTTAATATATCATAATGAAATTCAATAATCAAACATATTTTCGAAAAAACAGCAGGAAATATCAAGCAGATATCTTTTTAATCCACTTTTTGCTTCTTAGTCTCAGAAAAGCCCAGAAGGTTTTGACTATCTGATCGGATTTCAAACAAATATAAATCCAGAAAGGAGGAAGTTTAAAAACGAAACCTGCAAGAATACCGAGAGGGATAGCCAATGCCCACAGAAATACATTGTCGGCGATCATTAGAATTTTCGTATCTCCGCCGCCTCTTAAAACACCTTTTGTCATAATGCTGTTTGTTCCCTGAAAAACGATGATAAGAGAAATGGCATTCATAAGCTGCTTCGCGGTTTTAGCTGTTTCTAACGAAACATTATCATAAAACCCTATTATCATATCGCTGAATACAAAGATAAACAAAGCTGAAATAAGACCGAGAAAAATACCCAGTCCGAAGAAACGGTACCCCTGCTTCATTGTCTTCTCCTTATCGCCTTCGCCAAGCGTGATTCCGGTTACTATGGCACCCGCCTGACATACACCTGTAATTACGACGGTACTCAGCTGTTGCGTAACGCTGGTGATAGAATTCGCTGCTGTAAAAACTTCGCCTAGATGACCGATTACCATTGCAACCGAATTCGTTCCGAGAGCAAGAATTCCGTCACTGATAAGTACAGGGATGCTTATTCTTATATATTCTTTCAAAAGTGAAGATGTGCTCATTGCCAGATCTTTTACCATGAATTTTATCTTACTGTCAAATACAAAGAGGAACGAAAGAATCATGGCACATTCAAATATTCTTGCAATAAGAGTACCCAAAGCGGCACCGGATACGCCCATTTCGGGTGCACCGAATTTACCGAAAATAAATATGTAATTCATGCCAAGGTTGACGAAAAAGGCACCTATACTGACTATAAGCGGAAAAAGGACCTGACCGGTACTCCTTAAAACAATTGTTGTAACCAAAGAAAGTCCCAGAAAGAAATATGTTATGAATGAATATCTGAAATAGTCGATTCCAAGGCTTATGATCATGGTTTTTTCGGTATATGATCTCATGATAAGACCGGGAAAGAGGAAAGTCGCAATCGCAAACAGTGATGCAAGCAGAAAAACAAGCCTTAAAACAAGACAGATCGTCTGCTTTAAAGCTCTTGTTGCATTATCATGGTTTTCTGTATCTGTTGAATTCTTAATTCCCCAGTATCTCGAAACCAGGACAGAAGCTCCCATGCCGAGTCCCATGCAAAGTATCTGAAATACGCTTATGAAAGAATTTGCAAGTGCAGTGGCGGATAAAGCATCATCGCCGAGTTTCCCCACCATCATTGTATCAAGCATGTTAACGCCTATGGTTATGAGGCTTTGAAGTGCAATCGGAACAGCGATAAAAAATACTTTTTTATAAAAATTCAAAGATGACTCGAGCGAATCACGATTTATTGTTTTCATCGTCGTCATTTTCCCTTAATTTAAAGTTTCTTATGGCATTTCTTCTTGTATCATCGGATATGGAAGCATAATGCTTTCTGGTTGTATTAACATCTTTATGTCCGAGGAAATCCGCAACGAGATAAATATCATTTGTTTCACGATACAGATTCGTACCGAATGTACTTCTTAATTTATGAGGAGTAATGTGTTTTAACGTACTCAGTTTCGATGTATATTTTCCCACCATGTTTTCCATTGCTCGTACAGACATTCTTTTATTCTGCATGCTTAAAAAGAGTGCATCTTCGTGTCCTTCAAGTGCAATAATGCTGTTTCTTAATTCAAGATAATTGGCAAGCGCATCGCATACTTCGTCACCAAAATAAATGATTCCTTCCTTACCGCCTTTTCTTCTTACCTTGAATCTGAAATCCTCGAGATCGACATCGGAAATATTTAATCCGACACATTCCGAAACACGGATACCGGTACCGAGCATGACGGTAAGTATGGTAAAATCCCTGGTTGCATTTTTATCAAAGAAACGCTTTTCGCCTTTCGTTAATTTTGCACCGTTTTCAACAAGATCGAGAAGATCGACAACTTCATTGATATCAAGTCTGATAATTTCTTTTTCGTGAAGTTTCGGCATCGGAACAAGTGCCGCAGGATTGGTTTTAATGATCTCATTAACGAAATAATACTGGTAAAAACTCTTTAAAGAAGCAAGTTTCCTTGCCTTGCCGCGTTCGTCGTTTGTATAGACTTTACCGTCTTTTTCATAATATGAAAGATATTCCATATAATATAAAATATCGTTTCTCGTAATTTCATCGAGAACATCAACTTTATATGATGTAATCGGAGTTCCCGAAAATCTGTCATCGGTATTGTCATGAATATATTCAAAAAAGACAATGAGATCATAAGCGTAAGCAATCTTTGTTCTGGAGGAAATAGTATCGTTTCTGCCGATAAAATAATCTTTTGTAAACGCAGGAAGCTTAGCCTGAAGTTCTCTTAATTTCAGGATATTAGAAGCTTTTATCGATTCATGATAATTCATATTTTTAGGATCCATCTTTATCACCTTAATTCTATTTGTGCTTAAATTTTATTTCGATTCTTTAAAATACAATGAAAAATAATCCATGCCATTATTTTTTTTCGGAAAGTTTCCATCCCTTAATATCGGAATTCTGAATGGCTGTAAAAATCCTGTCTTTTACACCGGGCGCATCATCATTTATATTTTTTAACAAGTCTTTTACATACTGTCTTTTGGTCAAACCGTCGACAGGACACGGAGATTTTAAAACAGGAACATTGTTTGCTTTAACAAATCCCTTGATATCGGCTTCTTTCATATAAATAAACGGTCTGATGAGTGTCACGCCGCTTCTGTCAAGGAAAGTAACAGGTGAGAAGGTATTCTGACGTCCTTCATAAATAAGAGAGAGCATGTAAGTATCGACAACATCATCCTGATGATGTGCAAATGCGATCTTTTTGCAGCCTCTTTCTTTGATGAAATCATTCATTGCGCCTTTCCTCATTTTCGCACACAACGAACAGGGATTTTCCTCTTTTCTTTCATCAAAAACTATGTCAGCTATATTGGAATCAACGATATTGTATTCAACATCAAGTTTTTCACATAATGTTTTAATCCTCGAAAAATCAACGTTCTTAAAGCCGAGATCACATGTAATGGCGATGAGAGAGTAGTGTTTGGGATAAAACCTTCTCATGCCTGCAAGCGAGTATAAAAGAGCGAGAGAGTCTTTACCGCCGGAAATACCGATTGCTATAACGTCGCCTTCTTCGATCATGTGATAATCATCGACAGCTTTTCTGGTTTTTGACATAATCTGCTGTAATTTCATAATTTTCCTCATGTTTTTTCTGATTGGATATATA
>JAIKXN010000126.1 GCA_024684055.1 Lachnospiraceae bacterium
GAATATTCCTTTTGCCGATAATGACTTAAACTATACCATCAAACTTCAGAATGAAAGAATCAAAGAAAAAGGTCTTGAGTTTGATATGGAGGTAACCAGAAGAAATCCGGAAGAAACAACATTTTACGATGTTGCGGACTGGAAAGACGAACATTTCGCAAGTTCTGTCGGATTCGGACTTTTTAAGATTAAAAGACTCATAAAAAAAGACGGAAAACAGCTTTACAAAGATACATTGCGAAATGAATTTTTCGGAACGGTTACCGATATTGTATCCGGAACGCATCCTGATAATGAGGTGCATATATGTCCTAACTGCGGAGCGGAAGGAACCATAGCGGAACTTCAAAACGGCTGTCCTTACTGCGGAACGCAGTATAAGATGGATGACCTTTTTCCTAAAGTGACCGGGTATTACTTTTTCGACTCCATCGGTATTACAAGACAGCAGTTAGCCTTCGGCTGGCCGATATGCGCTGTTTTCTGTACGATTCTTTCATACATTTTTATTTTTAATCCGGAACTGCAGAATTTAATTCATATTGATATATCATATGATCTGAAGAGCAAACTTCTTTTTGGACCATTTGCAGGCGCAGCATACGGATTTTTACTGTTTTTATTCATGCATTTACTTTTTAAGATAGCACGTGCCATCGTCGATCTTAACCGAATGGGAACTGCGGAAGCCGGAAGACGTTTTGAGAACAGGATGAAGAAGATAAGTCCCGAATTTTCTCATGAGTATTTTAAGTGCAAAGCTATTTCTTTGATTAAGACAGCGGTATATGCCGGGGACGAAAGCGAACTTTTATTCTATAAAGGAGAAGCGCTTTCTCCTGAAATGAAGGATATAATTGATCTGAATTTTGCGGGAACCTTCGGACTTAAAGAATTCAAAGAAGAAGGTAATATTGTGACTGTGCGTATCAAAGGATATTTTGATGTTTTATCCGTAAAAGATGATAAGGTCAGCTTTACGCATCCTGTGTTTGAAGCAACTTTCAAAAGAAGAACGGATATCCCGATTAACATGAGTTTTTCCATGACAAGGATTTCCTGTCCGACATGCGGCAAAAGCTTCAATGCCATGAAAAACAAATTCTGTCCGGGCTGCGGCAATGAATATGAATTAATAACCGACGACTGGGTATTGGCTGAATTAAAAAAGGTTTAAAACATCAACAAAAAGGATTGGGAAACTGATCCTTTTTTGCTTACACAAAACATGCAGATATATGGAACTTTTTGAATTCCTTAAAAGCATAAACAAGAAATAACATAGCACGTGACGGTTTTTAATAAGATAAATCTTTTTTAATGATGTATCATAATGATAAATAAGATTATAAAAGGAGAATCGGCCATGAAAAAACAAGTATTTAATCCGTACCTTCCAAGTTATGAATATATACCTGACGGGGAACCCAGAGTGTTTGACGGGCGTCTCTATATCTACGGAAGTCATGACCGTTTTAACGGCGAAGTTTACTGTGCCAACGACTATGTTTGCTGGTCCGCACCGGAAGACAATCTGTCGGACTGGAGATATGAAGGAATAATATTCAAAAAAAATCAGGATCCGAGAAATGCGGATAGCTCGCATGCATTGTGGGCACCTGATGTCTGCCGCGGAAATGACGGAAAATACTACCTGTACTACTGTCTTGATTTTCTAAAAGAAATCGGTGTTGCAGTGGCCGATAACCCTGTGGGACCGTTTGAATTCCTTGATTTTGTTCGATATAAAAACGGTGATATTTTAGGTTCACGACCTGATGAGATACGCCAGTTCGATCCCGGTATATTCATCGATGATGATAAAAGAATCTATCTTTTCTCCGGCAACAGTCCGCGCTATAAGCTAACGCCTGTGGACAAGGACAGTCTGAAGATGGAACTTGAACAGGATATGATCACGGTAAAAGACGGACCTTTTCATAACCTGCCGATCATCAACGATGCCGACGGTACCGAATATGAAGAGCATCCTTTCTTTGAAGCAAGTTCGGTACGCAAAATTAACGGAAAGTATTATTTCATATATTCGTCATGCTGGATGCATGAGTTATGCTGGGCCGTAGCCGATTCGCCGCTTGGAGAATATCATTTCGGTGGTGTGCTCGTTTCCAATGCCGATATCGGAGTTAACGGCAACAAAGAGGCGTTTAATTACCGTGGCAATACACATGGAAGTGTGGCGTTTGTTAACGGTAAATGGTATGTATTTTATCATCGTCAGACGAACCGTCATTTCTTTTCGAGACAGGCTTGTGCTGAAGAGATTTATTTTGACGGCGAAGCTTTTCATCAGGCAGAGATTACATCCTGCGGATTAAACGGCGGACCTCTTAAAGACGAGGGTACATACGAAGCAAGAATCGCCTGCCATCTTTACAGCAAAAACGGAACGTGTGAGAGTCTCGAAGAACAGCAGGATATGAATCATCCGGCATTTACGCAGGAGGGCGAGGACAGAGAAGACAACCCCGATCAGTACATAAATAACATGGTTGACGGCGCGACTGCGGGTTACAGATATTTTGATTTCAAGACTGCAAACAGTATCGCTATACAGACACGCGGGAATGCTGACGGCGAGTTCATCGTAAAAGACGGACGTGATGGAAAAGAAGTCTCGAGAATTAAAGTATCTCCGTCAAAAGAGTGGAAGAATTTCAGCGCACCTTTAATTATCGAAAACGGCATACATGCATTGTATTTTACCTACAAGGGAGAGGGCGCGGCAGACTTTAATTCGTTCTCGTTTTCAAGCATACGGCAGTAATTCTATGCCGTTGATCTGTCGGGTGTAGTTGAACCGACAATCAGCAAGAGAAAATACCTTGCTGCTCATGAGCCGAACGGAGTTTTTTGCAGGTGGTTCTGCGTGATCTCCATTTTTGTGGGAGCAGTGATTCTGGCATTTTTTAGGCTAGTAAAAACCGCGATTTCAGGAGAGGATTATTATTGGTTAAACTTGCATGTTTAAATTCGGTTTCGTTATCAATCCTGAAAAAACAATAAAAAATAATTAAAATAATTTATGCCGGAGAACAAATACATTCTCCGGCATATTTGTCTTTATAGATTTCAGATGTTTTATTTATTCAGATATAAACCTAAAATCAGTTTGTCACCGTCGGATTCGTTGACGATCGCAGCCTTAAGGCTGGCCATGCATATCGTATTACAATAGTTAAGCCTGTATGAAATGAGATAAAAGCCTTTTTCCTTAATGGTATCAAGGATTATTTTTTTGGAAAAATTCTTTGCAAAAGCGGGATAATCATCTTCGAAAACAATTCGTTTTGCTTCCGTTAAAACTTTGTTAAAGAAATCAATGCCTTCTTTGTTAAAACCAAATTCACTGGAAGCTCCCTGCATGGTTGTTACAAAATAGGTGTCATTTTCGAGATTAACCGTATATGAACACAGATAATCGTTTACGAGGGCACAGATCCTGTTGCTTATTAATTGTTCACGTTTGATTCTTTCCAGAGCATCGTACTGCTTCATTTGCGTATCTATATTGCTGATAGCGATAATGAGATGATCGGATTCCTTGCTCATACGCATAATTTTAATTGAAATATAAACAGGTTGTTTATTTTGCATTATACGTGAACTAAATACATATCTTCCATGTTCATCTATAGCATTTAATATCTTCTCTTTAGTGAACAAATTTATAAAATCAGCTCTGTCAGGTTTATAAAGATATTTAACAGCGGTTTTGACACCGTCGGTAAAGATGTTCTTTCCTTTCATTCTTTCCCTGAATTCATTATTTGCCGGGTCGGATATGTAGAGCTGGTATTCTTCTGTTTTTAAATCCACGTAAATGATCTCATAGTAGTCGGAAGCGAGGGTGTTTGCAATATTCGCGTGGGTAGTTTCCTGAGTGTCATCGGTCACCGATAAAACAGCCACACCGACGGATTTTGTTCCCGTAACGGGGTTAACGGCAACCCTTCGCATAAAAGTATGAATAGTGATGTTATTCGGGAGTGTTTCATCAACGAACATCAAGGTTCCTTTTTGGGCACATTTTATCATGGGGTTCAGGAAATTGTTTCTGTGATGCTCGGGAATTGTTTCGAATTTTTCAAAATCTTTTCCGACATTTCTTTCAAATGATCTTCCGCCGAATTCTTTGTATGAAGCATTGCTTCTGACGATTCTGACGGCTTCGTCATTCAGTTCCATGATAACCATCGGAATGTTGTTATAAAGACCTTCGGAAAGGAAGTCTTCGTTCATTAACCAGTCAAGATCGTATAAGTTAATTTTAGCGAGCGTAGCGTAATAATCCGATTCGCCGGGGTTTTCAAAACCTATCGCCTTGCCTTCGGTGTATCTTTGAAGAATTCTGTCAAGGGGCAGGGGTTTTGTGTAATAGTATCCCTGAAGCTTGCTGCATCCGATGTCTCCGAGAAAATTAACATGATCGATGGTTTCCACACCTTCGCATACCGTCTCGAGACCGAGGGCATTAGCCATTCGCATAAGTTCTGTCAGTATAATCTTGCCGTTCATTCCATTTTCGAGCTGCGTTAAAAAGCGCATATCAAACTTGATAAGGTCGAATGCAAGGTCCTGCAAAACATCAAGAGATGAATAGCCGCTTCCGAAGTCATCCATCCATACCTTAAAGCCCAGATTTCTGAATCTTTCCACCTGAGTCTTCATATATTCAAAATCGGAAGCGATAATGCTTTCTGTGATCTCAATTGTCAGAAGATTGTGATCGATCTGTGCGTCATCCATTTTCCTGCAGATCTCTTCAGCGATATCACACTCTTCAAAATCGGTACGGGAAAGGTTGACTGACTGAGGAACCACGGTTATTCCGGCTTCCTGAATGGTTTTGATCTTTGAAATAATTTCATCAACCACATAAAGATCGAGTTTATAAATGAGGTGTGCTTCTTCGAGGATGTCAATGAAGTCCGCGGGAGAAAGGAATCCTTTTTCGGGATCGATCCATCTTGAAAGAGCTTCTTCATCGCAGACTTTGCCGTTAACCGTTCTTACGATGGGCTGATAGTAAACCTGAATCCACTTTTCGGAAATGGCCCTGTCAATGTTTGAAATAATATAATCGCGCTTGGCAATATCCTCGGACAGTTCTTTGTTAAAATAACTGATCCTTGAAACATAAGTGCTTCGGATAAGATCTGCGGCAACCTTTGCATTATCGCATACGGTAACGATATCAAAGTCGGTATTATCCATAAGATAAACACCGGCACGCACGGGAAGAGCTTTTTCTTTACGGGCATTTTTCCATTTTTTAAATAAAGTCTGAATATTATTTTCAAGCTCTTTTTCACACGTATAAACAACAAAATGGTCTTGTACAAAGCGGCTGCATTTTTCTTTTCCGAAGATTTCCTCGAGGATTCTCGCGAACTCTCTTAAAACGTTGTCGCCTTCTACAAAACCATATTTATGATTAAAACTTTTCATACCGCTTAAATCAAGAAATACCACAGCCGGATTGCATCCGCTGTTAAATATTTCAAGACATCCGTTTTGAGCCAGATCAAAAAAATGCGTCATACTCGGAAGACCGGTAAGATGATCATGCAAACTGCAGTCTGTGCTGCTGTTTTGAGTATTCTCGTATCTCTTCATAGTTAACCCCTTTTACATTGTTCAAGATACTTCTGTATGTAAATTCCCAAATATATTGTATCTTATAAAAACGCTAAAGTATACATTATTCTTTTTTTTAATAACTTTTGCATAAATTCCGCCATGATTTTGGTCAATTTGCAAAAATTATCGGACAAAAATACGACAAGAGTATGCGTTAAATTTTAGATAATTTAGTGCTCAAAAAATGGGAAAGACTGAAAACCTTGAAATTACGGCGCTTTTCGGCAATTTTTTTATCGACAACATAAGAAAAAACAGTTAAAATATCCTCTGGATTATTTTTGTAAAGGAATGTTAAAAAGATGAACGGTATTTTAGACGCGATAACATTTGTGAATGATAAGATTAACGGATTTGTCTGGGTTACGATAGGACTCTGGCTTTTGATAGGCACCGGAATCATCATGAGTTTTGTGACTGGATTTTTTCAGGTGACTCATATCGGTCACTGGATGAAAAAGACGGTAGGAGGTGTATTTAACAAATCATCTCACAACAAAAAAGAAAAGGGCAGCGTATCCCAGTTTCAGGCTCTTTGTACTGCTCTTGCGGCTACGATCGGTACGGGTAATATAGCAGGTGTGGCTGCTGCGATAGTGATCGGCGGACCAGGTGCGGTATTCTGGATGTGGGTGGCTGCATTCTTTGGAATGATGACAAACTACTCCGAAAATATTCTCGGTATATTTTTCAGAAGAAAGAATAAAGACGGTGAATGGTCCGGCGGAGCAATGTATTATCTTCAGGATGGTCTTGGCGACAAAAGCCGTCCCAGGGCATTGCAGATAATCGGTAAAATTCTTGCCATCATCTTTGCTGTCTGTGCGTTTCTTGCTTCCTTCGGTATAGGAAACATGGGACAGATCAACAAAATAGTCATTAACTTTGATTCGGCATTTTTCTCAAAAATCGAAGTTGCGCCCTTATTCGGTGTGATCCCTGCCATTCCTTTTATTCTCGGTCTTACGATAATGGCAGTAGGGGCCCTTATTATCATCGGAGGATTAAAAAGGATCGCGGCGGTAGCCGAAAAGGTTGTTCCTTTTATGGCCGTCTTGTATGTAGTCGGTGCACTCATCATTATATGTGTGCATTTTAACAGTATTCTTCCCGCATTTCTTTCGATCTTTAAGTTTGCCTTCGGCGCAAAGGCGATTGCAGGCGGTACGATAGGTGCGATGTTTAAGAGTGCCATTACACAGGGCTGTAAAAGAGGTGTTTTCAGTAATGAAG
>JAIKXN010000202.1 GCA_024684055.1 Lachnospiraceae bacterium
TTCTTCAGGATGTTCTATAAAAGTTATCGATTCTTTTGCATTGCTTCCGTCGGAATTTTCCGAAACCAGATATCCTTCTGCAGGTATAAGTTTTACTTCAGAAATGAAATAATAATTGCCCTCTTCTTCCCCATAGAATCTTTTTTTACCTTCGAGTGTATAAGGTTCTTCGGGAGCAGAGAAAATCGTAAAAGGTTCCACACTTACTGAAGCACTAATATGTCCTGATTCATCATCAATAATATAAACTACTGCATCATCAGCCGATGAAGAAAATGATACACTGCTACCTGCTTCTGTTCCATCAGCATTTTTCGATATTGAATATCCTTCTTTGGCAGTAAGTGTGACATCAGAAATATAATAATCTCCTTCACCTTCACCTTTTGTACCGGAAATCGTATAAGGATTTGCAGGAGCCTTAAAGATGTCAATTGCAGGAACCTCGATTTCATCAGTCCAAAAATCTTCCGAATCTTTAAGATAAATAATGAACTCTTCCGTACTTTCGGTAAAAGTATAAGAAGTACGTCCTTCTGACTCATCATCATCGAAAACAAAAACAAATCCTTCATGAGGCGTAAGCGTTACATCGGAAATATAATAATCATATTCACCTTCATCTTTTGTACCCAAAGTACCGGTAAGTGTATACGGAGTTTCTGGAGTATCAATATATTCGCTCGCGTCTGCAGTGATTGTAATTTCACTTGATACGTTTGCGAAAGAATAATCATAATTAATCGGTATTATTTCGGTTAAATCCCCTTCTTCACCATATTCATCATTGAATTCAAAAATTACTTCAACATCTGATCCCTGGACAACCTGAAAAACAAGATTACCTTCGCTGACCTCCTCAGTTGAACCATCTGAATAAACAGCATAAACATTGGAAATCATATCTGAAAGATCCATTAAGTCTAAGGTTACAGTATATGGAGCAATTGAATCATTACTGAAATTCATGGACTTTTCCACAGATCCCTGTCCATATATATGCTTTCCGAAATCAAGTGTCCTGTTACAGTCATCTTCACCCATAACAGTCATTTTACCTTTTGAACCAGGATGAATATCAACTGAAACAGCTTCATCTTCAGGTGACTCCATGTTTTCATCGTAATACAATACCGGTATTATTACATCAGTATTGTTTTCTATATAAACATTTTTATTGAAATACAATGACTCACTGTATTCAAGTTCATCCGTAAAATATATTTCATCAACATTGCCATTAACAGGATCAATTTCTACCTGAGTGCCTCCGTTTAATGTTATTTTTGCATGCATGTTTGAACTTTCGTGAGGTACTTCCAAATTCGGAGTCAATATTTGCAGATGTGCATGATTGGATACTATTTCCACTCCCCCATCACCAAAATCAGCAAAGTTAGAAATATACAAATTGCCGGAATTCACAATCTTATTAATATTGACTTTAGCTGCCAAAATGCTGAAGTAAGATTCTACTGTCACATTATCAACCGATAATTCACTTCCGTTTTCGGCTGAAAATGATGCGCTTTGGGAAACTTCCATGGTATTTGTGTTCAACTTGCCATATAAATCCAATTTATGTGGCCCCGAAACAATAGTTGAATTGGCTTTAAGATTCACACCCGATTTTATTGAAAGATCACGTGTGGAATCTGTTCCGCCAGGATAATCAGTAAAAGTAAGATTATCATACTCACCGCTTGTTATTCTATCCTCTTCATCTATCATAAAATAATACGCTGCATCCTCAAGTCCATCTGCAGCAAATACACTTAAAGGCAGCAGATTAAAAACAATATCAAAAATAAGTAAAATGGATAAAAAAACAGAAATGTCTTTTTTAGAATTTTGTTTGAAAATCATATGAATACCCTTCAATCCCTATAAAATTAAAACAAATTTTCCCCTTATGTGAAATTTATAATTTCACTCCTATATTTTAACACACGAATCATCAAATTTAAAGCAATTTTAAGCAGTCTAAGATTATTTCGACTCAAAATATTCCTTTATACATTCATATTGATTTATGTAAGCTTATCTAGTTGCCTTCATTACGACCGGTTCGCGATTTCAGCAGTATCAAGCCCGATAAAAAAAGATTTCGAACACTTCCGCATTCGAAATCTTTGTATAAACATTTTTTATCTATATGACTGTCTTCGCAAATGATTATGCGATCTTGCTCTTTGCGATCTCAGATAAACTCTTGAAGCCTTCTGCATCGTTAACTGCCATCTCAGCAAGCATCTTTCTGTTGATGTCAATGTTAGCGAGTTTAAGACCATACATAAATTTGCTGTATGAAAGTCCGTTTAATCTTGCTGCAGCATTGATACGAGCGATCCAGAGTCTTCTGAACTGTCTCTTGTTCTCCTTACGTCCTGCATAAGAAGAAGCAAGTGCTCTCATAACTGACTGCTTAGCTACACGATACTGTTTAGATCTTGCTCCTCTGTAGCCCTTAGCAAGCTTTAATACTCTATTATGTTTTTTCTTGGCATTTAAGCCACCTTTAATTCTTGCCATTGTTTACTTCCTCTCTTTCCTTAGATGTAAGGTAAAATCTTCTTCATGTTCTTAACATTTGTAGCATCTGTAACAGCTGCCTGTCTGAGGTTTCTCTTTCTCTTTGTTGACTTCTTTGTTAAGATATGACTCTTATAAGCTTTAGCTCTTTTTAACTTACCGGTTCCTGTCAATTTGAAGCGCTTTGCAGCAGCTCTGGATGTCTTCATTTTAGGCATAACTAAAATCCTCCTTAGAATTAAATATTTTAACTGCTATTTCTTTTCAGCCAAAACAATAGCTATCGAACGGCCTTCAACCTTTGCTTCCTTTTCAAGCGAAGCCACATCTGAAAGGCCTTCTGCGAAATCATCGAGAAGTTTCTTGGCAGTAGGAACACCGTGTGCCATTTCTCTTCCCCTGAAGCGTACCGTTACCTTAACCTTTTCGCCTTTTGTAAGGAACTTTCTTGCCGCATTCATCTTTGTATTGAAATCGTTTGTGTCAATATTCGGCGAAAAACGGATTTCCTTAACTTCGGTAACTTTCTGTTTCTTTTTGTTCTCTTTTTCTTTACGGAGTTGCTCATATCTGAACTTCCCAAAATCCTCAATCCTGCATACAGGCGGATTCGCATTGGGACTAATCATAATCAAATCAAGTCCGGCATCATCGGCTTTCCTTAATGCCTCACCTGTAGGCATTACACCAAGCATTTCGCCTTCTTCCGAAATTACTCTGACTTCAGCTTCTCTGATCTGGTCATTAATAATATAATCGTTGTTCTTCATATTCCTCCATAAAGTATGATAACAAATAAAATAGAGCGGATAAAATATCCACTCTAATATAAAAAAGTAATAACTTAAACTTTCCATATTAAACACCGGAAACTCAATTGTCGCCGGGTGAGAGCGGATACTCTTCTTTCTTTTCGCAACTTCTGTATTTTATACTACAAATAATCAAAAGTCAATATATTTTAAAAAGTTTTTCTGTCTCATCATTTAAACAGATGCATTAGCGAAGCGATAAACAGTAATCCGTAATAGAGTACAAATATCAAACCTAACATCACCCATAAAAGAATTGATGCCCAGTTAAACAATGCACACGGTTTAGTGCCCTTCTGCCCCAGCATCATTGTTTTTCTGAATTCAAGAGCTTTCTTCATGAATACAATGATCATGATGATTCCTATTAGTATAAGCAGTATATAGAAAAGATAAACAACAATAACCGCAAAACTTCCGAGCACCACCGTCGGATATTTCGAGATGATCCTTCCCATGGTATCGTAAAACTTTTCAAGTGCTCTGAGCGAATCCATTGTCTGATTCGTTACATTATTGTAAAAAAGAGCATACGCTTTCTGAATTTCATCCAATGCATTCTGAGGAATTAACTTTCTCGCAAGAGGAATGACCGCCGATGCATAAAGATTGTATCCCATGTGAAGCAAAGCTGAGTATCTGAGCTTGCCTGTTGCAGCATAAATATATGCAAAAAGGATTCCAAGCGCCGTCGCATAAAAGAACTGAACAAAATTACCGTGGAAAAGTCCGAAAGTAAGACCGGAAAGCAGAATCCCAGCAGCGTATCCGTATTTCGAAGTACCGTCTATAAGCAGTTTTCTGAATATAAGCTCTTCAAGGAAAGGAACCACAATACCTACGGCAATTATTCCCATGAAAAGATATGCCCAGCTGTTATCTTTATAAATAAGGTTCTGCACAACATTCTGTCCGGTAAGCGGAGAAATGAAACTAAACAATGTCGTCAGCATCGTGGACGGAAGCGTCACGATTCCATTTACGATCGCACCGATCACAGAGCCTATTCCGCCAATTCCGAAGCAGCACATAAAGCATACAAGCCACCACGAAAACTTCATATTGTGTTTTTCGGGCTTTTGGGCTTTTTTACGTGTAAGGAGCCAGAGTACAAGCGCTCCGACCGAATCCGAAATGATCAGATAAACGTAACTCATAACGGCAGTGATCGAATTGATTATACCCTTATCGAAAAGTCCCGAAACAAAATCCGACAGGCCGTTATGCATCTTGTCGGCAATAAACTGAAGCACGGCAACGATAATCGTTTCCGGAATCATCGTTATAATCTGAGCAGCAAAAATAGCCAGAAGCGCAACGAGTAATTTCCATGAAAACGAAGCAAAGTAAGCTTTTTTGCTTCTTTTAATTTCTTCTTCATTAATCGGCTCATACGCTGTTGCCTGTGCCTGATCATTTACAGTTTCAGCGCCTGATGCTTCTGTATTATCCGATGCATTGTTAATCGGTTCAACAATAACCGAATCATTTGCAGCAGTTTCCGCTGCAGTATCTGCAGGATTTTCTGCACTGCCTGTAACATTTACGCCGTCAGTGTTATTCAAGCTATCCATGTTTATCCCCTTTTAAAAATGCCCCGCATTTTTCATCCGGGGCATTGATCACTGTTCATCTTTAAGACTGAGTTTAACTCACAATCCTTAAACTATGCATTCTTACCGCAGCATTTCTTGTATTTCTTTCCCGAACCGCAGGGGCAGGGATCGTTAGGATACACTTTTGTCTCCTTGACTATTGTGGTAGAAGACTTCTGCTCTTTGTAAAGAGCTTTCTTTTCGTCTTCGGTAAAATACTCGTTCCACTCTTCGAGATTGTAAAGCCAGTCAGCATCAGCTGCGACCATATTCTTGTAAAGAAGCTTCTTGTCATATTCAAGTGAGATCATGGAATCTTCTTCCATTGCTTCCAGGTCGTTGGGTGTTACGAGTGAATCATTGATTCCGTCAAGAATACCTGTCATGTAAAAAGTATCTATTCCGTATTTTTCACAGAGTTCCTTCACCGTGCCTTTTACTGGCTCTTTTTCGGGAAGAAGTTTCTGATAAAAACCTTTTTCAAGTGAAAAATAAGTATTCCAGATTGGCTCAAGTGTTGCCCTGTCTGCTCTTTCGTCATAAGCTTTTGAACGCCAAACGTCAATTAATTTCATAATTCATCCGTCCTTTAAAATATTCAAATTTTATTATCGCTATAAAGTATAAATCATTTCTTGCAAAAATGGAAGTTATAATATATTCTATTAAACAAATAATCCAGGAGAGAAAAAATGCTAAAAAGAATACTTGCCATTATCGGAATAATCTTAATACTTGCATGCATTCTGACAACACTTGCGGTTGCAGTTCTGCCCGTTCCAGGCAAATCTGTCATTATGCCCGTAATGATCGCTTTATGCGTTTTTTTACCCATCATTATTTGGATCGCTCTCTGGATGGTAAGTTTTGTAACCGGAAAGCAAAACATCGCTTCCATGAATCCCGAAGGAAGCAATGAGATTTTTGAAAAAGATATAAAGGAAAATTCCGAAGAATCCGACAAATAATTTCGTCTTTCAGACTTCCGGCATCTATATTTCCTATATTAGTTCTTTGTAATTTATCCGTTCATTCAGACTTATCAGACAATCTCAAAAGTCACATATACTCTCCGACATTTCTCTGAACAGTCGGTATAATCTCCAATTCCTCAAAATTCATTTTAAAGAATGAAATCAGTAAATCCACAAATATTATTTCTGTTTCAAAATGCCCCGCATCTATTATATTTAAACCTCTTTGAACCGCATCAAGCGCAGCATGATACGTAATGTCGCCCGTTATCAGAAGATCGCATTTTTCTTTAATGCACTCTTCTATCATGGATTTTCCTGCCCCTGTGCAGACAGCGGCTTTTTCTATGATATTGTCGGGGTTTCCATATACTTTCACGACATTCAGTCCAAATTCTTTTTTGGTTCTGATGATTGCCTCTCTTAATGTTATGTTAACTTGTTCATTTTTCTCATCCACGAAATGTCCAATACTTCCGATGCCGATTTTTTCATCATCCTGATTTATGTTAACCTCTATGGCTTTTTCTTTCTTTAATCCGATAAGTTCATTTGCAACATCCGAAAGACCTGTTGTATCCATATTTGTATGCATGGCAATGAGGCTTATGTTGTTTCTGGCAAGTTTAAGGACTCTTGCCGTAATAAAATCCTCATCATTGATCTTCATGACCGGAGAGAAAATCAGAGGATGATGTGCAATAACAAGATCCGCTTTCGCCTGAATTGCCTGATCAACCACTTCATCGGTAACATCCAGCGTAATTAGAATTCTTTTGACCTCATCATTGAAACTTCCCAGAAGAAGTCCGGAATTATCCCATTCGCACTGATATTTAAAAGGTGCTATTTTATCAAGTATTTCATAAACATCTTTAAGAATCATAAATCAAACAATCCCTGAATCACACGGGATACTCCTTTCCGTTAAATAATTCATATGCCTTTTCCATAATATCATATTCTTTTTTTATTATATCCTTTCTGTCCGAATCTTCCGGAAGATACGAAGAAATGGTTCTGTACTTGTTAAGCATGAATTCAAGAAATTCCTTATAAATTTTCTTATCCATATCTTCATAAAAAGGATATTTGTATCTGACGCTTTCATCCGCAGAAAGCGAATCATAAAAGTTTTTAAGTTTACCGGGAAGCGTTTCAAAATCCGAAAAAACGTCTGCCGCTTTTATGGCAGTATCCGCCACAGTGACTTTCATTACCGTATAATATTTGCCGTCTTCAAAAACCATGTCTTCAAAAAGAATTTCATATCCGCATTTTTCAAGATAAATCCTGACAAGTTCGATATCTGACTGAAGCTGCAGATAAATATATTTCATGGCCTTAAAAAGTTCATCAGCTTCATACATAATTTTAACGCCCATCAGACCGCCCATACCGCAGATTGCAGCACAATCAAAGCCTCTCCTTGCATCTTTGTCCTTTATGATTTCAGTGAGTCCGTCGGATAAAAGTGTCGAAATCTTATCCTCAAGACAGTAATCCTTAATATGTGCTCCGGCTCTCTCAAGCGGACCTTCGTTAATATCGGTGCAAAGCGCTTCTTTAACTCTTCCTTTTGCAACAAGTTCGATCGACAAAAATCCGTGATCGCAGCCGATATCCGCCAAAAAAGCAGCCGGCTCGACCAGGTCCACCACTTTTGTAAGTCTTTTTGACAAATTGTACCTGTTCATGCTTGCTGCCCTTCCTGTAAATTTTTTCTGTTATGTCTGAAAAGTTTTAAAAAGATTATTCACATCATATAAGCATTGTCATGTGTCAGTTGCAGTTTGCACTTTTTTTACAATGCTTAATATTATAAAACAGCCGGGCAACCAGAAGGCGCCCGGCGCGTATTTTAGTCTTCGATATAATCGCGAAGTTTTCCGGAACGTGAACGCTGACGGAGTTTTCTTAAAGCCTTAGCTTCGATCTGACGAATTCTTTCTCTTGTGACATTGAATTCTTTTCCTACTTCTTCAAGTGTTCTTGCCTTTCCGTCATCCATACCGAATCTGAGTCTGAGTACTCTCTCTTCTCTGTCTGTAAGAGTTCCGAGAACATCGTTGAGCTGTTCCTTAAGAAGAGTCTGAGTTGCAGCTTCAACGGGAATGGGAACATTTTCATCGGGAATGAAATCGCCGAGGTGTGAATCTTCCTCTTCACCGATAGGCGTTTCAAGAGATACGGGTTCCTGTGAAATCTTTAAGATTTCCCTGACTCTTGCAACATCCATCTTCATGTAATCCGCGATTTCTTCGGGAGTCGGTTCACGACCGTATTCCTGAAGTAACTGACGGCTCACTCTGATAAGTTTGTTGATCGTTTCTACCATATGAACGGGAATTCTGATTGTTCTTGCCTGATCTGCGATGGCACGAGTGATTGCCTGTCTGATCCACCATGTTGCATATGTAGAGAATTTATAACCTTTTCTGTAATCGAATTTTTCTACAGCTTTGATAAGACCGAGGTTTCCTTCCTGAATAAGATCAAGGAAAAGAAGTCCTCTGCCGACATATCTCTTTGCTATGGAAACTACGAGACGAAGGTTTGCTTCAGCAAGTCTCTTCTTTGCTTCTTCATCGCCCATTTCCATTCTCTTCGCAAGTTCGATTTCTTCTTCAGCTGAAAGAAGTGGAACTTTACCGATTTCCTTAAGATACATTCTTACGGGATCGTCGGTATCTATACCAAGTTCGCCGGATAAATCGATCTTATCGATATCCATGTCGATTTCGGATTCAACTTCACTGGCTTCATCCATCATAATGCCGAGTTCATCATCTGAAATCAGATCGTCATCATCCATCGGTCTGAAGATGTCGATATTGTTGGCATCCATGAATTCCTGAAGTCTGTCATACTCTTCTTCTCCCATGGTCACGCCTTCAAAATGTTTGGAAACATCATCGGGATCGAGAGTATTCTTTTTCTTTTTGGCTACTTTAAGAAGACTTTTAAGTCTTTCTTCGAACAGCTCGTTAACTTTATTATCTTCGTTTTTTTCTTCGCTTGCTTCGTCAATATCCTCCGTTTCAATTATTTCTTCAATAATCTCTTCGCTTTTCTTTTTTCTTGCCATTTTTGTTCTCCTTATTCAGGTAAGTCTATTTTTATTTTTCTGATTTCCATCAGTTCTTTTTTCTTTGACATAAAGACTGCCGGATCGACTCCGTTTGGCGAATTCTTCATTTCTTCAAAAGCAACAGATTTAAGTCTGTATATTATGTCAACCAAAGCCGCTTCTTTTTCTTCTTTGCTTTCAATTCCTTTCAGATATGCGGTAAACATGTCCGAAACCTGATTCTGAATTTCTTCATCTTCAAACATACTGACCATTCTGGCGGGCGAAGCCTCACCGTTTTGCAAGTCTTCAAAGAATTGTACGGCAACCGTTTTATACGGCTCATCCGTAAAATCTTCCGGAGTGACATATTTTGAAATCTGATTGTAAATTGAAGGATATTCAGCCAGGTAAGTTAACATAAGTTGCTGAGGCCGCATCTTCGAATCATCTTTCTTTTCATGAATTCCGGATCTTTCTTTAACCGGCTGTGTGAAATTTCGAATTTTGCCTGCCTGCTTTGCAACCATATTTGTCAGAGCATCGACGCTTATCTGCATCTCTTTTGCACACGCTCTGATATAATTTGTTCTGGCAACTTCATCGCTCATTTCCGCCAAAAGTGCCGCAACCTCTTCGTCATATCTCGTATTTTCGTCGGGATCCGACGGGTCATACTGTTTTCTCAGTACTTCTATTTCAAAAATAAATGCATTTTTGGCTTCTTTAATTCTGTTTTCGTATTCTTCCCTGCCCTCACCCTTGATAAATTCATCGGGGTCCTTGTAGGGAGTCATATTTATAACTTTGCAAGAAAGACCGTATTCCCTGCAGATTTTCGCAGCTCTTATCGCCGCTTTGACTCCGGGTCCGTCCGAATCGTACGATAGATATACATCTTTTACATATCTTTTTATCATCAGCGCCTGACCGGGCGTAAATGCCGTACCGAGTGACGCAACCGCCATCGGAAATCCGGCCTGATGAAGCGCTATTACATCCATATACCCTTCGCAAAGGATAAAATAGGTGCTTCTTGACGCTTTTGCTATGTCAAACGCATAAAGGTTCGTACTTTTGTTGAAAATCTGGGTTTCCGAGGAGTTCAGATATTTCGGTTCGCCGTCTCCCAAAACTCTTCCGCCGAAAGCAATTACCTTTCCGCCCTGGTTTTTGATGGGAAACATTACCCTGTTCCAGAATTTGGCTCTTAAGCCGTGTCGTTCGTCATTGTAAACGCCGATTCCGGCATCAATTATCTCCTTGTCGGTAAATCCCTGATTTTTAAGATATGCGATACAGTCTCTTCCGTCCACATTGGCAAATCCGAGACCAAACTTTTTCATCGTCTCGTCCGAAAGGCCTCTTTTTTTGAAATAATCAAGACCTCTCTGACCTTTTTCGCTCCTTAAAAGCGCATAAAAATATCTTGCCGCTTCCGTATTGCATTCGATAAGTCTCTGCTTGTGATCCTGTTTTTCCTTTGAATACTCACCGGAATCATTCTGAGGCAGTTTTATTCCCGCCCTGTCGGCAAGAGTTTCTACCGCTTCCCTGAAAGTTTTTCCGTCATATTTTTGTAAAAACGAGAAAACATTTCCGGCTTCGCCGCAGGCAAAACATTTGAAAAGCTGTTTCTGTCTGCTTACCGAAAGCGACGGATTCGTATCTGCATGGAAAGGACATATGCATACGTAATTCGATCCTTTCTTCTGAAGCGGTATATATTCATTTATTACATCCACAATATCGTTATTCTGTTGAATCTGATCTATAAGTTCCTGCGGATAATACATGTTATAACCTCAGTACCAAACTTTGGGTATGTAAATTTCTTCAAACTTTGTAATGGCGAATCTGTCCGTCATTGCCGCAATATGATCGCAGACAACCCTTTCTTCTGGCTCGCCTTTTTCGACTAATTTCATTAAATCTTCGGGAAGAGCTTCCATGTGAACCAGGTAATAATCATAAAGCGTACTTAAAAGAAGCTTCGCTCTGCCTTCCTCTCTTTTGGCTACGGGATTCTTGTAAACCGAATCATACATGAAGCTTTTAAGATTAACCATTGCCTCGGCAACAGGTTCCGACATGATTATATCGGGTTTTCCGAGCGAATTGGTTACGATATCATGGATAAAAGTATCAAGTCTGATTCCCGTTGTGTCTCCCAGTACCTTTCTGATATCTTCGGGTACATCGTCTTCCGTCAGTATACCCGCTCTGATCGCATCGTCCATATCATGATGGAAATATGCTATCTTGTCAGAAAGTCTTACAATCTTGCCTTCAAGAGTACTCGGCATGCACGAAGTCTGATGATTCAAAATTCCGTCTCTTACTTCAAATGTAAGATTTAAGCCTGCTCCGTCTTTTTCGAGCAATTCAACTGTTCTGAGACTCTGTTCATTATGTTTAAACCCGTAAGGGCATATTTCATTTAAAATTCTTTCTCCGGAATGACCGAAAGGAGTATGTCCGAGATCATGTCCGAGCGATATGGCCTCAACCAGGTCTTCATTCATTCGAAGTGCCTTGGCTATCGTACGCGCATTCTGAGAAACTTCAAGAGTATGTGTAAGTCTTGTTCTGTAATGGTCACCTTCGGGAAGAAGGAAAACCTGAGTCTTGTCTTTTAATCTTCTGAATGATTTACTGTGCAGGATCCTGTCTCTGTCTCTTTGAAAGACGGGACGTATGTCACATTGTTCCTCGTCCCTCGCTCTGCCTTTTGATTTAATGCTAAGACACGCATAAGGGCTTAAAATATTGCATTCTTCCTGTTCTATTCTCTCTCTAATCGTCATTTTTTCACCCCAAAAAGACTATCCAATTAATTATTCTCGCAAACTTTCTAAAATCCTTTTTTATTTTTTACAATTATTTTGTTGACATTTCTTTTAGGCTTTGTTAATATAGATGAGTCGCGAATGACATGCGGGGATGCTGGAATTGGCAGACAGGCTAGACTAAGGATCTAGTGTTGGCAACGACGTGTGGGTTCAAGTCCCATTTCCCGCATTTACATAACCGTTCGATTAATCGGACGGTTTTTTATGTCCTTTTTATCAAAAATCGGTTCGTTTCTCAGATAATTATTTTCCAAATCAGCGTGTTTCGCAGACAAATAATTTTCTTTTTTCTTAATCAATGTCAGATTCGGTAATACTCTTTTTCACTCCCAGATACTGTTCACTATCAGATATCCGAGGAATATCGAGATATAGACAAAAGATCCGATAAATGCCGTCAGCCCTATTATCATTCCCGCCATGCATCTTTTCTTTCCCAGGCAGCACCCTTTTCCGAACATTCCGAGCACTACCGATGCCGTTGCCGAAAGAAAAGATATAAGGCCTGTTATGAAACTCACATAAGAAAGTGTATCCAGCGAGATAATCACCGAATAGACATTCTCCGGTTTTATGATCGAAAACCAGTTTAGCAGATAAATTCTTATTATTATGCTTACTATAAGCAAACAAAGTGCAAAAACGGCACAGATGAGACAGGAAGAGTTAATGCCCTTCCCTTTTCCTCTGATTCCTTTTTCACGTTTATTCTCTGTGTTTTTATTATCCGAAAAATCAGGATTTCTGCCTGAAACATTATCCATATTCGTTTCTTTCCCCATTTTGTTATTCATTTTCTCACCATTTATTCAAAATTTCCCCATATATATTTCGGTCAATTTCGCAAGAAGTTTATTCTTTATCGATATGAATAAAGTGATACTTGCTTTTTTACATCAATAAGGCTAAAATAAGAAAGGTTATAAACCTTGTTTTCAAGGTTTTTTTAAATTAAATATGCAGGAGTGGCGGAACGGCAGACGCGCACGGTTCAGGTCCGTGTGATGGCAACATCGTGAGGGTTCAAATCCCTTTTCCTGCATTTGCGGAATAGATTTTCGTGAATTCATGAAAATCTATTTTCATATATGTATCTTTTTAACGAGGGGGACACAATGGAAGAAAAAAAATTCGCGTTGCTGATCGACGCTGACAACATATCGTCAAAATATATCAAAATCATTATCGAAGAATTATCAAAATACGGTACCATCACGTATAAAAGATTATACGGCGATCTTACCAAATCAAATAACAAGAGCTGGAAGAACGCTCTTTTGTCTCATTCGATCAATCCCGTACAGCAGTACAATTACACAACCGGAAAGAATTCCACCGATTCTGCAATGATTATCGATGCCATGGATATTTTGTATTCGGGAAGCGTAAACGGATTCTGTCTTGCCACAAGCGATTCGGACTTCACAAGACTTGCCATGAGACTTCGCGAATCCGGCATGACCGTTATCGGAATGGGCGAACAGAAAACTCCTGAGCCTTTCAGAGTATCCTGCGAAAGATTCTTTTATATCGATCTTCTCTCCGACGAGGAAGATACCGACGAGGAAAAGAACCCGGACGGTAACACCGAAACAGACGCAGTTACACCAATGGCTGCCCTTGAATCACTTATAAGCAAAATCATCATGGAAAACGGTATCAACGGAAATTCTATGGATATCGGCGAACTCGGAAGCCGTATCACAAAATACGATACCGCATTTGATATAAGAAACTACGGATATACAAAATTCTCGAAATTCCTTGAGAATTTCAAAAATATAGAACTTAAATTCACGGAAAATACCGTAACCGCCATTCTCAAAGATTCAGAAATCTCGCTCATGGCCGTTGAAAACGATATTATTAATATTTTAAGCGAATGCGATAAGAATTCCTGCTACACAGGTCAGTTAAGCCAGAAGCTTCTCGCTCTTCATCCTTCGTTTAATTATGAAAACTACGGATACACACGTTTCTCTAAACTTTTAAGCGATTTAAAGAGTGTCAAAGTTACAAGCCTCGGACGTGTAGTCACATTAAATGCGGATTACGCACCCAAGAAAAATGTCATTCAGAAAAATACGGTCCTAAAAAAAGCACCGCAGAAAAACAAAGCAAAATAATTCCAAATAATTTTAAATGATTCAAATTAAAATGATTTAAAATGATTCCAAATAAAACATAATTATTCTGAATAAATAATTTACCATTCAAACAACACCCGGATGATTTCATCCGGGTGTTTTAATGTTTATCCTTTATTGCATCGGCATGCTCCAGAATTCGATCAGTTCTTTCATTTTTTTGACGGTTTCATAAAATACTCCGTTCTGTACCGCTTCATTCCAGTATGCGCCCTTGCTTCTTCCTCTTATTACATATTTGGAAAGAATCGCAAAAAGCATATCCATATCCTTTAAATCGGCGCGGTGAATGAGACTTAATTCGTCAGCAACGGAATAAATCCTGTATCTTTTGAAAACATAATCGTAATTACGATTCATTCTTCCTGTCTTATCAAGCATTTTTACGAATGCCAGAAGCGTCGAATCGTAAACCGGAATCGCCATCGTATTTTCAGAGCCTTCCGGATTTACAAACGAAACAGACTTTTCTCCCGATTTGGTCTCAAGCCACGGAAGGTATTTGGATATATCGGCAACCACATCCCTGTATTCATTCAGCATTTCCTCGATACTTTTTCTTTCACTTTCAAATCCCATAGAATCCACCCCTTATTCATCTTTTAATATTTCATCAACTATGATTATCGCTTCATCATAATCAAATTCTTTTACGGCCGCCCTAATCTTTTTGTATTTCTCTCTCTTGCTTTCTTCGCAGTCCGTGCTTAAAATTTCGGAAATCTTTTTGTCGGATTCCGTCATGTCAAGCATTTCGAGACTGTCTCTGAGTGACATAAGAGCTTCTTTTTCATCTTCAAAAGACATCGCGCCTTTTGTAACTTCAATCTCTTTTCCGATCTGAATACCGTTATCGACAAGCACAAACTTGATGTTGGCGAGGATCATGCGATACTCTTCCACAAGATTCGGAGCTTCTTTCAGTACTTTATCATAGTTGCCTTCCCTTACGGCATATTCTGCCTCTTTAGCCTTTTCCGCAAGAGACAGCGCACCGATTCCGAGAGCCAGACCTTTAAGCGCATGTGTTTCAAAGGTATACTTTTCGTACTCTTTGTTCGCGATCATCTTTTCCATTCTTTCGATCTGGCCTTCGCCGTCATCATAGATGTATTTAAGAACCTGAACATATCTTGAAACGCTGTTATTGTAATTCTTAATGCCCGCCTGAGTATCCACGCCTGCGATGGTGATATTCTTGCCGACTTTAATATTCGGATCTTCTTTGTCGACAAAATGGATAAACTCATCCGGCAGATACTTAATAAGAAGATTCTCGAGAAGATTTATGTTCATGGGCTTGGATAGATAGTCCTGGAAACCTTTCTCAAGGAACATCTCTCTCGAACCTCTTATGGCGTTCGCAGTAAGTGCGATGATAGGAACATTCTTCTTGTCTTTCTGAGGAAGACGTCTGATCCTTTCGGCTGTTTCAATACCGTCCATTATCGGCATCATCTGATCCATAAGAATCAGATGATAATGATTCTTCATCACTTTTTCAAGACATTCCTCGCCGCTCATCGCTGTATCCACCTTTATCTGATACATGGCGAGAATTCCCTGAATAACCTTGATATTCGTCGCATTATCATCAACCGCAAGCACTTTGGCCATGGGTGCGATAAAGGATTCGTTGGAGTCATCTCCCTTGGTGGGAATCACGATGTCGGACAGTTTGCCCGTATAAGTATAATCGACTACATTCTGGAAGAAAGTAAATGAGAAAATACTTCCTTTTCCGTATGTACTCTTAACATTGATCGTACCGCCCATGCTTTCGACAAGTCTCTTTGTAATAGCAAGGCCGAGTCCGGTACCTTCAATTGTTCTGTTCTTTATCATGTCGGCTCTCTGGAAAGAGTCAAAGATCGAGGGAAGCGATTCTTCGGGAATACCGATACCGGTATCTTCCACAGAAGCTCTGATAAGCGCCATTCCGCTTTGAAGGTTCCAGTCAACATTTACCGTAACGCTTCCGCTTTGCGTGTATTTAACCGCATTATTAAGAATATTCGTAAAAATCTGTCTTACATGAACTTCATCGCCTCGAAGGACTTTGGGAAGTTTTTCGTTAACATTGACGTAAAGTTCAATATTCTTTTCTTTTAATCTCTCTCTTATGGAATCGGTAATATCTTTAATAAGAATGCCCGGCTCATATTCGTTCTCAGCCGCGTTCATCTTGCCGGCTTCAATTTTTGAGAAATCAAGAATATCGGTAATAATGGAAATCAGGATAAGCGAAGCGTTCTTTATACTGTATGCAAGTTCCTCGATTTTCTCACTCTTGTCTTTTTCCCTCAAAATCATTTCAGTAGAACCCATGATCGCATTAACGGGAGTTCTGATCTCATGAGACATATTCGCAAGGAAAACGGTCTTCGCCTGGTTGGCTCTCTCCGCCTGTTCCTTGAGTTCAATAAGATTCTTACTGTATTTGTTTTCTTCCGTCTTGTCATAAAGCCAGAGGTGATAACCTTTAAGCATCTTTTTGTCGTAGAAAGGTTTTACTCTGACAAGGAATTCCTTTCCGCCGATATCAAGAACCTTCTTATTGTTTCTGTAAACCCTGTTGATCATGCTGTCAGCCATATTCGGAAGCGAAAGTTCGGGGATCAGACTGTAAGCGACCTCATTTGCGTAAAGGAAATTCTTTCTTACGTCAATAACGATAAATCCGTCTTCAATACCGTTAATGATATCTTCTTTCGCCGTCTGAACCGAGTCGAAAAGTCTGAACTTAAAGATAATGAGCGTAAAGAAACCAAAGCCCAATACATTGGCAATATGAAAAGGCTCAAAAGTATAACGTTCGAAAAACGGCGTCAGGTGATATGCCACTGCCAGAATCGGGAAGATATAAGATATAAGAAGAAGTATGAATTCTTTGGAAACTTTCTTGCCCCTGTTTCTGATACGAATGAAAATAAGCACGATCTGCGCGATTATAAGTATTGTATTGTAAATGCAGTTGAGTGCAAATACGATTCCTTTTTTATATACGAGATGCGGGAAGACACCGAAATTATCATACGAAAGATGGCTGAATACCTTGTCGAAGTCAAAACCTAAAAAATAAAAGCCAAAAATAAAATCAGCAGCAATCATGATATAAAGAAAAGCCATTATAAATTTTATATCACACAGTCTGCAGACAAGGACCAGAAGAAAAGTATTTACAAGCAGCAGGGAAAACAGTTCGAATTTCAAACATATCAGCGAGGAATTGAAATCTTTTGCGCCAATTTCAAGAAAATAGGCGATCATATCAAAAAGAAGTGATATTCCGACAAGTCCGAGAAGCTTCTCGTGAATGGAAGATTTTTCCTGCAAAACAACGATGCAGAGAAAACTGACAAATATTATTCCTAAAAGTTGTACAAATACAAAAATATCAGCCAAACTCATAATAACCCTACCCTCTTCAATAATTATAATACCATGCAAAAAAAGTGTCAAAAAATCCTTTGAGCAATATATTGCTATTTTTAAGCAAAATATTTGTATATTTATACTCCGGTAGGCAATATAATTCTAACTGTAATTCGAATTGATTTTACAAACAGATCATTCCGAAAGAATTCCCCTTTTACACAGCAAAAAGCCTCCTTTTCCCGGGAGGCTTTTTGTGTGACGTTTTTGTCTTTTTAGTGTCCATTTTTGAAAATTTCGTCTTTTTGATGTTTTCAAATTTTTTTGGCG
>JAIKXN010000210.1 GCA_024684055.1 Lachnospiraceae bacterium
CAGGAGTTCTTCGTAACCCTGGAACTTGTCCTTGAGAACATTGTAGAGCCTTACGGAAGGCGTCTCGTTCTCGGATCCGCAAAGAAGAACCACAAACCCTCTGATGTAACCGAGAATCTTCTGAACAACGATATTGCCCAGAGGGATCTTCTTGCCATCAGGAGCTGACAGATTGTCGCTATCAAAACCATAAGGCTGCGGAACATCCTTCGGATTAGGATCCTTGATGAAACGGAAACAAATTGCATTGTCCTCCGTAATCTCAAAGACTTCACCGTCTTCAACGACCTCGCCGTTCTTGGTCTCGACCGCCGTAATCTTGCCCTCTGCTACCTCTGTGACCACTGCCTTCTTTGATGAAAGCTTGTCCATGATCACCTGGCCGGCTGTGCCTACAGTAAAGTAACTTAACTTCATACGTTTTCCTCCTTTGGAAGTTGGTGATTTCTTTAAAACAAAAACAGCCCTGGTTTTGGGCCGTTTTCTTATCTTAAAGTAATCTCAGTTTATGTTTACGAGTATATTATACCATGAATAAAACATAAAAGCAATCAATCATTTCTTAATAAGTTACACCAAAATTACTAGCCATATAGGCGGTCAGTTCATCAGGATCGGAAGGAAGAATATCTGTATTAGTATCTATATTCACTCGAATGTCATGTCTGAACTGGTCATAGTAATATTTACAAAGATCCTTAAGATTGTTGAACGTTACTTTGCTTTCGCAATCTGTATACGCTTTAAACCGCAGTTTTTTGTCTATCTCGCAAAAAGTTTCATCTTTGGTTTCTTCGTCGACATTAACTTCTGCGGCGAGCCATATCATTGTGCGTACATGATCGATGGCATTATCCGGTATATCTAAACCTATATATCTGTTAAGATTGTCCATGACTCATTCTCCTCTTAATCCGATCTTATCACATATTCATATTTTTGTCTAATTTTGGCATATTATCGTCTGAGGATAATTCCGATTTAAGTGAATATATGTCTTGCTTTGGTTCTTTGAACATATTCATAAGCATTTTCTTTTGATCCGAAGGAAGTTTTATATTAAGTTTTTCCTCGCTTGTCATATTTTTAATTCGAGGAAGCACCTTTTCATAAAAATCCTTGAATAAATGTGGATCAAACTGTCCATTGTTCAAGTTTTCTTGCATGATCTTATGAACTTTTTCTTCCGAAAGAGCGCCGTTCCGGTACGCTCTGTTTGGATCTGTAAGAGCGTCGTATACATCTATTATGGCAAGCATCTTTGCTACTTTTGGTATTGCGGATTTAATTGGGGTTACATCAGATTGGCCTCTAACCGTTTCTATAGAATATCCTGCTTTAGGATCACTATTGTGAGCATGATGATAGTCTGCGGCGTCGAGATATTCCTGTTTGCAATCAGAAATACTTAAAAGTATGGGATGAGAGTATTTGACATGCATCGTAAGAGCCGTCTTATAGTCTTTTCTGGCCTCTTCTGACAGTTCGCGGATGTTCACATTGGATTTGACGTATTTCATTACCTGGAGTTTTCCTACATCATGTAAATATCCAGCTTCTCTGTAGTTTTGTACGTCAATTCGGCCCATGCCCTGTTCTTCTGCAAAAACAGCAAGATAATTACCGCAACGTATGCTATGTTCGTACGTTGTCCGATCTTCTTCTTTTATTCTGTCTAATATCTGTTTTATCTTCATCCAAATACCTGCGATATATTCTGTGCCGGTCCGTTGCCATCACCAAACATTTGACGCGCTTTTGCGGCTGTCAGGCTCTTATCTACTGTGTCTTTATTCTCTGCCAATTGTTGTTTAATTGTTTCTTTGGTTCGTGGCCCCAAATTTTCCAACGTCTGTTCTTTTACCTGTATTTGTATAGATTCTCGATTATCAGACAGCGTCTGTTTAACATTATCTATCTGAGTAGAACTGATTTTTGTAATATTATCTATATTTTCTACCACTGTAGCGATTTTATCTTCCGTAAACCTTTGATTTTCAGGTTGTACTGATTGCTTGACAAGTTCAAAAGCGTCTTCCATAAAAAGAGTTTCTTCATCATAATGAGGTTGAAGAGGCTTTACATTATTAACAAGATTTATACCCCTATATATAATTGTGTTATATTCAGTAATTGTTTCGGGTTTGTCATATTCTTTGTCCCAATGTCCTGTTTTGACGAAGCGACATTCTATAAAGGCACTGTCCCCAAGTTCTTCCAACCTATCAGGTAACACCACTTCTCTTAAATTAGGGCAGTTGTCAAATGCTCGTCGTTCAATTTTCTTCAGAGTGCTTGGAAACGATACATTTTCAAGGCTGGTGCATCCCGAAAACGCCCCAACGCCTATTTCAGTCACACCTTCCGGTATCACAACGGATTTCACATTGGCATATCCAGCAAATTCATACTCGCCTATATATGTAGTACCTGACTCTATTTCAATATGGTCAGCTTCTTTTCTCAGTGTGACAGTAGCAGGGTTACGGATTTCGGTTATTACATCTTTATTA
>JAIKXN010000256.1 GCA_024684055.1 Lachnospiraceae bacterium
GTAATACATGTGAGGTTCCGGTGTTCCGGTCATTTCGCCCGATGCAACGGTCTTTAGATATATATTGTCATTATCGATTAAAAAGGGAGCTGCAAGATTCCATACGACTATAAGAATCAAAACGCTTACAGCCGAAACAGCTAAGAGAATCGCAAGCCTTCCTTTATTCGTTTTTTTCGTATCTTTTTCGTTCATTTTCAATCCCGGGTAATAATGTTGGTTTCCTATTTGATGTTATCCCATAAACATCTTATTTGCAACTTTTTTCCTGTTTTTCGTCTGTCGGATCGATCCAAAAAATAATTCATTTCCCGCTTTTCAAACTCACATTTTTCATTTTGCTTTTTCTTTAGATCTTCCTCTTCGCGCTGCCTGCGAAGATTCCCTTCTTAGTTGTAAAAACATGCTGTTTTATGATAAAATCTATTAGATAAATTTCAGACGGAGTATCTTTTGGAATGCTTAAATACGACAGGATAATAATCGGTGCAGGTTTATACGGTCTTTACGCCGCACTCTTTTGTGCGAAAAAAGGCCTGAAAGTTCTTGTGCTAGAAAAAGAATCTTCGGCTTTCACGCGTGCAACATACATTAATCAGGCCCGCGTGCACATGGGTTATCATTATCCGAGAAGCCTTGCCACCGCGGTCAAATCAGCCGGTTATTTTTCCAGATTTTGTGAAGATTATAAATTCTGCATACACTCTTCTTTCGAACAGATTTATGCCACATCCGGTGCTTTCAGCTGGACGGATGCAACGCAGTTCAAAACCTTCTGCGATGCTGCCGGCATAAAATGCGAAGAAGTATCGCCCGACAGATATTTCAACAAAAATACCTGTGACGGGGCATTTATAACAAAAGAATACACTTACGATGCACTGATTTTGAGAGATTATTTTCTCAAAGAAATCGAAAGCAATCCGAACATAACCCTTAAGTTTAATACCGGTATTACAAAGATTGAAAAAGATGATTCATCGATTCTGATTTCAGCAGGAAATGAATCATATGAAACTTCTTTTGTCGTAAATGCCACATATGCATCGGTAAACGAAATCATTTCGATGCTTTCCGAAGATGATACTTTTCAGATAAAATATGAGCTTTGCGAAATCATTCTTTGCGAGCCGAACGATATTTTAAAGAATGTCGGCATCACCGTTATGGACGGCCCTTTCTTTTCCATAATGCCTTTCGGAATGACACCTTACCACAGTCTTACTTCCGTAACATTCACACCGCATTCGGTGAGTTTTGATACCAATCCCGAATTCAAATGTCAGGAAAAGGTTAAGGGAACGGATTTTCTCTGCAATGCTTCATCGCTCGGAAACTGCAACATGTGTCCCGCGAAGCCCGAAAGCGCATGGCCCTACATGTCGCATCTTGCATCGAAATATTTAAGACCCGAATATGGATACAAATATCACTCATCGCTTTTCTCCATGAAACCGATACTGAAAAGTTCGGAGATCGATGATTCAAGACCTACCGCTTTTAAGTTCCTGGACGGCAGGCGTAAGGAAAGCGAAGGTCCTGTATTCATGAGCGTTTTATCGGGCAAGATCAATACGATCTACGATATGGATGAGTACCTGATCTGATGCTTCTTTCGCCGATAGTGGTCGGAATACGCAGTTACAGACAGATATTTTTAATTGCTATATTTCGGATATTCCGACTGCTTTGTATATTACAATAGTTACTCTGTATCGGAAATGCCGAACACTTTATATATCATAATATTTGCTTTATTTGGGTAATACCGAATGCTTTATATATCTAAATTTTTGCTTTATTTTGGTAATACCTAACGCTTTATATATCTAAATTTTTGCTTTTTGGGAAATCTTCTCTACAGATTTCAATGGAGAACTTCAATGGAAAATAAATTTGTTTCTGTTGTTTTATATCTGCATGATCATGAAAAATACATCGAAAACTTCCTGGATAATTCGATAAAAACAATCAGGGAAAACTTCGAGCATTATGAGCTTATTTGTGTTGATGACAATTGCACCGATAAGACGATTTCGGTTGTCAAAGATTACTTTTGCTCAAAGTATCCCAATGATAATATTTCGGTGCTTAAAATGGGCTCTTATCAGGGGCTTGAATCTTCCATGAATGCCGGAAGAGATTTTTCGATCGGCGATTTCGTTTTTGAATTCGATACTCCCCAAATAGATTATGAAAGCGAATATATCATGAAAGCTTTCGAATCCGTAACCAAGGGATTTGACATCGCAATCGTTGCGCCAAAAGGAAGAACCAGACTCACTTCTGCTCTTTTTTACGGAATCTTCAACCTTTTCAGCAGGAACAACAATGCCATCTGCTCGGATTCTTTCCGTTTGATCTCCAGAAGAGCCATCAACAGGATAAAATCGATCAGCGATTTCGTCCCCTACAGAAAAGCATTGTATGCCAACTGCGGACTTAAATGCGAAACGATAAAATACACCCCCACGCAGAAGATCAAAAAAGAAAAGGAAGCCAATGAGCGTCTCGATCTTGCTTTTGATTCTTTTGTATATTTCACAAATTTCCTCGAGAGACTTTCAACGGGAATCAGTGCATTTTTCCTGCTCTTTTCCGTCGGATCGGCCGCATACGCCATTTGGGATCATTTCACAAACGGCTCCATAATGGAAGGATGGTCATCGACGATATGTTTCATGTCATTCGGATTTTTTGGAGTATTTGTTCTTCTGACAATTATTCTTAAATATCTTTCCGTGATCGTTAATCTTATTTTCAGAAGACAGAAATACATCGTTGAATCTGTTGAAAAAATAGGTGGAAACGTATGAATATAACACTTCTTTTCCCCGTATTAAACGAAAGGCTGCGTCTTCAAAAAGGAATAGAAACCTGTCTTTTTTATGCAAGAGAAAATATAGACATTCCTTTTAAACTTGTTATCGTGGATAACGGTTCGGATGACGAAACGCCGGAAATCGCAAAAAGTCTTACAGAAAAATATCCCGAAGTCGAATATCGACGCCTCGAAATCCGCGGTGTCGGCATCGCCTTTAAAACAGGTATCGAGGAATGCACATCAGATATCGTCGGATACATGGATATAGACCTTTCAACTGACCTTAAATACCTTAAGAAAACCGTGGAATTGTTTAAGGAAAGACCGTCTTTAATGTACGTTAACGGTTCGAGATTCAGCAGGGAATCAAACACCAGGGGGCGCAAGTGGTACAGAAAGATCACTTCCGCAGGACTTGTATTCATTCTTAAACATTATCTTGGAATGAAATCTTCCGATGCGCTCTGCGGCTTCACATTTTTAAGAACACCTTTCGCAAAAGAACTCGTTGCAAAATGCTCCGACGATCACGGCTGGTTCTACACTGTCGAAATGCTTCTTCGTGCAGAACGAATGGGTGTTGAAATTGAAGAAATCCCCGTCGAATGGGTCGAAGATTATAATACGACCGTGAAAGTTTTTAAAACCATCAAGAACTATCTTGTGCAGATATCCAAACTGAAGAAGGCTTTCAGAGCTGAAGCAAAAGCAGAAAAAGTTTCAGGATAACTGCCC
>JAIKXN010000015.1 GCA_024684055.1 Lachnospiraceae bacterium
GAACAGAATCATACTTACTGTTTATTATGTGGTATTTGCAATAGCGATTATTTATGTTTACATTACTCCTTTATCCTGCAACATTCTCAAAATGCTAACGGATAAACTGACGATCATAGACATATTTAATTATTTCTAGGAGGGGTTATATGAAGGTAGTAATTCTTGCGGGTGGTTTCGGAACCCGTCTTTCGGAAGAGTCGGTTCTTAAACCGAAGCCTATGGTTGAAATCGGAGAGATGCCGATTCTCTGGCATATTATGAAAATTTATTCACATTTCGGATTTCATGAATTTGTTATATGTGCAGGTTACAAACAGCATATGATTAAAGAATGGTTTGCTGATTATTTTCTCCATACATCCGATATTACATTTGATTATTCGGGCGGAAACAGGGAAGTGATCGTTCATAACAAACATACGGAACCTTGGAAGGTAACAATAGTTGACACGGGATTGAATACCATGACCGGCGGAAGACTAAAAAGAGTGAAAGAATATATCGGGGATGAGACATTCATGTTAACTTACGGTGATGCTGTAGGTGATATAGATATAAACGAAGTGATTGAATATCATCGCAGTCAGAAGAAACTCGGTACTATTTCGATGTACAACTTCGGACAGAACAAAGGTATTGTTGAAGTTTCGGAAGACGGAAATGTAAAAGCATTCAGAGAGAAATCAGACCTTGACGGAGATCTTATAAATATCGGCTTTATGGTACTTGAACCTCAGGTCATAGACATGATTGAAGGCGATAATACGATCCTTGAATCTGGACTTCTTGAAGAACTTGTTGAGAAGAATGAACTTTCAGGTTATCTTCACAAAGGTTACTGGCAGTGCATGGATACCATGAGAGAAAAACAGCAGATTCAGAAACTGTGGGATTCGGGGAATGCTCCCTGGAAAACATGGTAAAAATATTATTCGGAGGCTTATATGGAATGGAATAATGAAAAAGAAGCAAGAAGTGCAATAAAGGATCTTGTTTCGAAATATTATTTTGATTTTAAAAAGAATGACAAACCTTTTAAGGAAGGCGATCGTATAGGATACGCAGGACGTGTGTTTGATGAAAAAGAAATGATGGCGCTTACCGATGCCATGCTTGATTTCTGGCTTACGACCGGAAGATTTGCCGAGCAGTTTGAAAAAGATTTTTGCGAATACATGGGAGTTAAGTATGCTCATCTTGTAAACTCGGGCTCTTCCGCAAACCTTATTGCGTTTATGGCTTTAACAGCCAAAGAACTCGGAGAGAGAAGAATCAAACCCGGAGATGAAGTCATTACCGTTTCATGCGGTTTTCCCACAACGATTACACCTATACTGAATTTCGGTGCGGTTCCTGTTTTTGTTGATGCAGCGATTCCTCAGTACAATATAGATGCATCTCTTCTTGAAGGTGCACTGAGTGATAAAACAAAAGCTGTAATGATCGCGCATACTCTCGGAAATCCTTTTGATCTTAAAAATGTTAAGGATTTTTGCGAAAAGCATAATTTATGGCTCGTTGAAGATAACTGTGATGCGCTCGGTTCAAAATATACCATTGACGGTGTTGAGAAATTCACGGGTACATGGGGTGATATAGGTACAAGTTCATTCTATCCCCCTCATCATCTTACAATGGGAGAGGGCGGATGTGTTTATACCGATAATCCCCTTCTTCATAAGCTGATTCTTTCTTACAGAGACTGGGGCCGCGACTGCATCTGTTCTTCAGGTGAAGATAATCACTGCAAGATGAGATTCGAAGGAAAGCACGGCGAACTTCCCGAAGGATACGATCATAAATATGTTTACAGCCATCTCGGTTATAACCTTAAAGTAACGGATATGCAGGCTGCAATCGGTTGTGAGCAGTTAAAGAAACTTCCCGTGTTTACCGAGAAGAGAAAAGAAAACTGGAAAAAACTTTACGACAGACTTAAATGCGTTGAGGATAAACTTATTTTACCCGAGCCTGCTCCCGGAAGCAATCCTTCATGGTTCGGCTTCCTGATTTCGGTTCGTCCGGAATCAGGCTTAAGCAGAAATGCTGTTACAAGAAAACTTGAAGAACATAATATTCAGACAAGACTTTTGTTCTCGGGCAATATTATTCTTCATCCCTGCTTTGATGATATAAGAGGCACCGGCGCTTACAGAGTTGCCGGAAGTCTTGAGAATACTGATTTCATCATGAACAATACATTCTGGATCGGAGTTTATCCGGGAATGACGGATGAAATGATTGATTATATGGCAAAGATCCTTATCGAAGCTGTTAACGGGTAATAATATGAAAAAAGTCATAGTAACCGGAGCCAACGGATTTGTCGGAAAGAATGTGTGCAGAGTTCTTTCGGCTGAGGACATTGAAGTTATAGCTGTTATAAAAGATGAAAATGAATATATCGATGAAATAAAAGATCTTGATAAACTGCGTATTGTTTACTGCGATCTTGAACATATTGCGGATCTTGAAAAAACTGTTCAGGACAAGGATATTGATGTTTTTTATCATTTTGCGTGGATTGGAAGTGCAGGGCCTCTCAGAGCTGACTGTGATGTTCAGATTAACAATATAAGATATACCTGCGAAGCGGTAAAACTTTGCGCTGCTCTTGGAATCGGGAGATTTATCTTTGCATCGAGTATCATGGAATATGAAATAATGAAGCTTATGGATTCTTCTTCCAGACCGTCCGCCAATACTTTGTATTCTTCCGCAAAACTTTCTGCGGATTTTATGGCGAGAACTGTTGCTTCAAGCCTGGGTGTTGATTATATAAGAGCGGTTATTTCGAATATTTATGGTCCGGGAGAAACAAGTCCCAGATTAATTAATTCGAGTATCAGAAAAATGTTAACCGGCGAGAGATGTTCGTTCTCACCGGGAGATCAGATGTATGATTTTATATATGTTGATGATGCCGCAAAAACTTTTGCTGCTCTCGGCGAAAAGGGTGTTACCGATAAAACTTATTATATCGGTTCGAAAAATCCCAGACCGTTAAAAGAATTTCTTATCGAAATGAGAGACTGCGTAAATCCCAATCTTGAAATCGGACTCGGCGACTTTCCTTTTAACGGGATAAGCCTTTCGTATGAAGAATTTGATATTAATGCTGTTGCCGAAGATACGGGGTTTGTTCCGCTGGTATCTTTCAGCGAAGGCATAAAAAATACAATGGACTGGATAAGGGAGAATTCTTGATGAGACCTTTTTCTTTTGAAGAAACCGGATTAAAGGGTGCGTATTTTGTGAATTGTTTTAATTCATCCGATCCCCGCGGTAGTTTTACCAAAACTTTCGAAAGAAGTGTTTTCGAAGATGCCGGCATCAAATTTGACATGTTTGAGTCGTTTGTTTCGACTTCTTCGAAAAACGTTGTAAGAGGGCTTCATTTTCAGACAAGAAATCCTCAGTCAAAGTACGTATGCGTTGTTTCGGGAAAAGCCTGGGATGTTATCGTGGACTTAAGAAAGGACAGCGATACATATAAAAAATGGGCTGCATTTGAACTATCT
>JAIKXN010000045.1 GCA_024684055.1 Lachnospiraceae bacterium
CTGCGAATGGATCTGTCCAAAGCAGTATCGTCATCCACGTATACGATCATAGTGAAATAAAATTTACTCATTTTCTTCCTCCGATTAAATCTGGTATTTTAATTCTTCTCTTGAAAAGTTTTTAAAATGTTCGTAATACTGCGTGGCACGCATTATATTCAAATCTTCCGGCGTGGTAACTTTAATATTCTCTCGAATCCCCTGGAAGATATGTATCTCATGTCCGAGTTCTATCATCAGATCGCCCGAAGATACAGATTCAACACCTTTTTTAATGGCTTCATCATGCGCATCCATGATCGTTCTAACCCTGTATCCCTGAGGCGCCTGAGTTATGAATATTTTCTTTCTTTCAATGTTTTTCCTGCAACTTGTTCCGTCTTCACTGTAAAGAACCGAGACTATGCTTGGTGTTACCGGCACGGCGGTTCCGAACTTTACGGTATCGTTAACGCATGTGGTAATCAGTTCTTCAGAAAGAATCGGTCTTACTCCATCGCATATCAATACGATATCGTCATCCTTACTTTGTTTTGAAATCAATTCAAGTCCGTTATGAATCGACTGAAATCCGGTCTTCCCTCCCGGAATGATATCATTGACTTTCTTAATGGCGAATTTCTTAATATCCTTGTTTAATTCGTCTATCCAGCTTTCCAGACAAACCACTACTATACTGTCAACCATATCATGATTTGAGAAATGTTCCAGTGTGTGGATGATGATAGGTTTTCCTTCAACTTCAAGGAATTGTTTGGGTATTTCCCTGGATTTCATTCTTTTTCCGACACCGCCGGCAAAAATCAAAGCAGTTACCATATTTTTTCATTCCCCCTAAGTTAATTCTGCAACGTTTTCAGTCCAGTCTCTATTCTGAATTGCCTGCCAGATTCTCTCGCTGTTATTGTCATCGATATAAGCAAAATATTTGCTTCTCTCGCTCGAATACTTTTCTTTCATGGCAAATCCGTTTTCTATGTTCTCTTTGATAAGGTCCATGAGTTCTTCAGGTGTTTCCGCTCTGTCTCCGAAAAGATCGTTTTTCATATCCATATAGAACCCGAGTGTCTTGCTGGATTCTTCTATATCAAAATGATAGAAAACAACAGGCTTGTTCATGTAATACACATCCCATGCCACACTCGAAAAATCTGTAATAAGCATATTACACTGCATCATCAGTTCGTTAAGAGGTTCTTCACCGAACGGAATGAGCCTTATGTGATCTGATACGACCGAAAATTCGGTGATGAATTTTCGGAATTTGGGATGAAGGTAGAAATTCAATGTCACGTCATATTCTTTTAGAATACTGTCAAGCATGGGATTGTTAAGCAATGCCATATAATTCTTACAATAATCGCTCTCTGCGAATATTTCGTTTTCGGCATCATCAAGCCAGGTTCGCCATGTCGGCATCATAAGAATCTCTTTGTGTCCTTCCGATTTATCCTTAAGAACATCCCATCTTGCGAATCCTGTAACCGGTACCTCTTCTATAGGATATCCCAGATATGTTGAGATAATATTCTGTTCAAATTTCGATGTCGTTATGAAACTCTCACAGCCGACATTTGTTCCTCTTTCAAAATGTCCGCGCTTGAATGCGGTTACGCCGTGCTGAAGGAAAACAAGGTTTTTCCTGTATGTCATGGCCTTGATTTCCGATCCCATCGATCTCCAGACATACGCATGTCCCTTCGTATCTGTGCTTATCATAAGCTTACATGCCTGAAGATAAATCATATGCTTTAATGACAGGTATTTAAGAACATGTTTTCTGTAAGGAAGAATATTTTCCCAGTCTTTCTGCTTCGGATCCAAAACGTAGAAAATCTGTCCGTCAAAATTTTTCTCCACATTGGCCTCCATACAGTATTTAAAGAAATAAAATCCGTTATCCTGAGCCATGGTACAGTATTTCTCAAATATCAGGTAAATGTTCTTCGAGTCAAAACGTTCTTTAAACTGACTGTATATAAACATTGCCAGTTTTTCCTTAAGTCTGAACTTCCAATGATCCTGAGGACAGGATTCCCTGTGCATAAGAGCAACAGACTGATTATCAGTTGCATAAGGAAACATTATGCTGTTTTCGTTGGGATAGCTTCTGTCCACAAAAACATTTTTATACTTTTTAAGGAAACGCATATTGTTCGAATGACATGAAACAGTCTGAATTTCCCCGTTTTCTTCAAAAGCGCATCTTATATCCCAGTAAAGCATTCGCATGTAATGCTTCTTCATGTCTATTTTCGTGGTCATGATATACCAGCCGCCTTTTTTACAAAGGCTCTCATACGGCACCAGGAACGTCTCATCATCATCTTCCTTAACCTTGCGATATTCCATAACCACACCTTTGTACTCCATGCCGCATTCCCTGCATCGCATTACAACGGTTAATATATCATTTTTAATGGTCACATTTAGAAGTTCATTCGTAAACTGACTTCTGTATATCTGATTATTTCTGACGAATTTCATTGACAGATACTTATTATCCGCATAGTAAGGCAGTGATGTCATTTCAACACCGCAAATTACCTTTTTCTCCATCGGCTTTAAAAACAGATTTCTTTTGTCATAAATGATATTTGTCTGTTCTTCAGCCTTTAAATCATAATTAATCAGTCTGCAGTAAAAAACCCCTCTGGCAGTACGAAGTGCCAGCGCAATTCTAAACCACACCGACGGAACAGGTTTGTCAAACTTTCCGTCGCTGTCTATATCAGGGCATTCCACTTCAATATCCTGTATCTCACCGTTTTTGAGTTTAACATCCTGTACGGAGAGAATCCCCATCCACTGAACATGAACCATTACAAGTTTTGCTTCAATAAGGCCGTCTATATTCTGATAAATTCGTATATTCGCTTTTCCTTTTTCATTCTGAACAAACTCACCGAAAATATCACCCTTCATTCCCGTCCATGCTGTCTTGAGAAAATCATCCAGAGTGGTATTTTTCGGACATTGCTGTATATTTTTTTTGAATAATACGTTGTGTCCGTATTTTTTTTCTATCTGAAGCCTGCCTGCATCGGAAACAAAGGCATATGCATATTTCGTTCCATCCGAATTAAGAAATACACCATGCCTGATGCCTTTATTGGCATTGACGGGAAGAGTAATTACTTCTCCGTCTTTATGTATTCTTATAAGTAAATCCCACACCCCTATGCTTTTCATAGTATCATCAGGTGTAAAACTTGCCGTAATAAAGACCTTATCTTCTTTTATTTCCTTCTTTTCCACCGATAATACAAGATCGCATTTCGGTTCCCAATATCCTGCTTTATGCACGAATACGGCTTCTTCAAAATCCTCGCCATACTTTTTGTCATACCATAAAAACAGTCTGACTTCTTTTTTGTTGATTTTAAATCCTTCAACACGGGCGCATTCAAAATCTTTTCTGCTGGCCAGTCCGGCTCTGTATAATACCTGATTGTTCGTCCAAACAGTTTTATATTTTTCAAATCCTTTAAAATTCTCTTTGCTCACAAAAAAAGACATATATACAAAATCTTCATCTGCCTCAAATTTGGTATATTCTGTAATATGCCCTTCCTCATCGCACAATCCTATATAATTGCCGTTGATTTTTTTACTTTTTATAAAAAATCTGATTCCGTCGTTTCCGTCTTCTTTGCACTCTTCTTTGAAAACAACTTCATTTACAAGCTGTCCTTCAAAAAGGCTTTCCGCATCGGAATGCACTTCAATCGCCAGAGTTTTATCAGTCATATAATACGGCAAAAAGAAATATGAATTTTCATATTTCTTTTCTTTTCCGTATAAGCATCTTCTGTCATAAATTCTGCCTTTGGCTTCCTCCGGCACGGTAAGCATCATGTTTCTCAGGCAGGAAATGCATTGTCTGCCTTCTTTTTCATAAATAATTACAACAACATAGAGACCTTTATTCAAAGTCTCTTTGTTTATTTTGGATAAATCTATGGTATTTTTTTGAGAATCAGATGATTCTATTATTCCCTCACGGGGATTGTATAATGCCAGACTGTAAGAATTCAAACTGTCTTCATCGATAATCTTAACTTTGATCTCTTTGTCATTATGTCCCGCAAAGACCGCATTAATGTACCCTTCAGGAATGATTGTACCCGTATTCTTCATTTTCTGTCCCTTAATTGCTTCCACCGCTTCTTATCATTCGTGGAATATAGGTAATCACCCTTCCGATCTTGTAAGTAAAAGATTTTCTTGTTTCCAACAGTTCATATAAAAACTGTCCGGCTTCACCTGATAATCTGTCGTTTTCGCATCTTAACTGCTCGTTGGCCTGTCTTAAATTTTCATTTTCTTTCTCGACAGCCTCAAGACGTTTAAGAGTTTCTTTCATTTCTTCATCCTCTGTCAAAAGAATATCTGCCCTGTACTTATTTAACCGATCGGCATTTTTATTACCGGAAATATACGTATCCAATTGTTTTTCGTATTCCTCCGATTCGGTATAATCAAATAAAATTTTAATATCATCAGGCAGAAACTGTCTTTTTTTCAGGCAGAGTATATTAAGAATTTCATGAAATGCAGCGGGATTAAGCTGATAATTCCTTTCGGCTTTTCTTATCTGCGTTCCGAGATCATCCATTATCCAGTCTTTGATATTAACAAGTGTTAAGCCTGTATCAAAGAATCTCATGTTCAGGAAAATTTCCGAATATTTTCCTTCATACATTTCCTTCATTCTGCCTTTTGCATCCGCCATGGCACAAATATAATTACCTGCCGGATCGATATCATATACATCTCCCAGATTACATTTTACCAAAGCTTTCGAATAAATACAAATCGCTTTGTCATATCCGCTAAAAACCGCTGCTGCAATCTGCTCATCCGGCATATCTGTCTTAATACAGTGCAGCACTATGCTGATGCATTCATCCTTCTCATCAGACAGAATGTTCATGTTGCTCTTTGATAAGTTACTGTAAATCAAACGTATATCATATTTTCTGTTCGATGAATTGTTTTTCTTTATCGAATCTATTAATCCAACGACATTTGCCGTTGTCTCATCGTTTACTCTTATAAGCACCGGTATGTTTTGAGGATTGAAAGCCGGAATGTTTCCAGTATTATCAACACTCGATTTTCTCTCAAGCACCTCTCCCTTAATCGGGGACTGCAAATAATTTTTCATCCACAAAGATTCCATCCTTGTATCAAAGAAAAATTCCGGCGAAAAATCTTTGTCAAATCTTAATATCAAAGCCAGTTCTTCCGAATCAGCACATTCTGTGTAAAGTTCTTCCGATCTGTTAAAAGCAATGTCATTTTTTCTTGTAAGTATTTCCTCGAAACCGAGGTTATAAAATGCAGGCAGTTCAAGAATATCGTTGCCGTTTAGCCTGCATATTTCTGTGCTTTTGTCGGTATCAATCAAAACCACGGCATCATCAAACTCGGATTCATTGCTGAAATAACAGTCCTTATCCGGAATGTTTACAGCCATTGCTACGGATTTTCCTTCCAAATCACAATTGAAAAGCACCGACAAATCGCCCTGTACCAAAATGTTCCCGGAAAGAAGAATAAGCTTTCCGGTGTTTTTCAGTTTTTCAATTCCACCTTCAAGAAATTCGAAACTTATATTCTCGCCTGCTAGTACGAAAATGCTTTCAAACGCACGTTTTTCTTCTTCAGTGTTTACCATAAGAAAAACATTGTATTCAGTTTCTTTGCTTTTATTTTGCACCATCGAGGTGGCGGCTGTATAGATTGCCGCTCTGTGCTCTAATGAGCACTCCACGGCAATCCTGACTGCTTTCATTCTATTCTTCTTTCCTTTCGCTGCCAATAT
>JAIKXN010000058.1 GCA_024684055.1 Lachnospiraceae bacterium
AACTGTGATAAGGAAGTTTATTTTAATAGCTCATAAAGCCTTTTAGCGGCTTCTTTGGTATCTTCAAGACTTCCGAACATTGAGAATCTGAAGTATCCGTCACCGCATGCGCCGAAACCTTCTCCGGGTGTTCCGACTACCTGAATCTTTGTTAATAGAAGATCGAAGAACTCCCAGCTGCCCATGTTACCCGGACATTTCATCCAGATATAAGGTGAGTTCTGACCACCGCAGTACCAGATCCCGAGCTTGTCGAGAGATTCCATAAGAACACGTGCGTTGTTTTTATAGATGTCGATATTAGCGTGGATCTGCTTTAAACCTTCTTCGGTGAATACGGCTGCGCCACCTTTCTGAATGATGTAAGAAACGCCGTTTGTCTTGGTAGTACGGTTTCTTAACCACATATCGTTAAAGCACATTCCCTGTCTCTTTAAGTCCTTGGGAATAACCGTATAACCGAGTCTTGTTCCGGTAAATCCGGCTGTTTTTGAGAATGAACAGATTTCGATCGCACATTCTCTTGCGCCTTCGATTTCGAAAATACTGTGAGGAAGTGAATCGTCTTCGATGAAAGCTTCATATGCTGCATCAAAAAGGATCACGCTTCCGTTCGCGTTTGCAAAATCAACCCATTCCTTAAGCTGTGCTTTGTTAAATACGGCACCTGTGGGGTTGTTCGGCGAGCAGAGGTAGATTATGTCTGCTTTCGCATCTTCGCTCGGGCGGGGAAGGAATCCGTCTTCCTTGCTTGAAGGAAGGTGAATGATCTTTCTTCCTGCCATTATGTTTGCATCAACATAAGCGGGATATGCAGGCTCTATTACGAGAGCGGATGAAGATCTGTCAAAAAGATCGAGGATATCACCGAGCTCGTCGCTTGCTCCGCTTGATACGAATACTTCGTCGGTTGAGAGATTTACATTTCTTCTTTTGTAGTATCCGGCGATTCTTTCACGAAGAAAAGGAGCGCCGGCTTCAGGCATGTAACCGTGGAAGTTTTCTTTTTTGCTCTGATCGTCTACTGCTTCATGAAGCGCTTTGATCACTTCGTCGCAAAGCGGAAGAGAAACGTCGCCGATACCGAGTCTTAAAAGCTTTTTATCCGGATTCTCTTCAAGATATTTTTTGGTTTTCAAAGATATATTGTAAAAAAGATATGAATCTTTGAGTTCGCTGTAATGCATATTGGGAGTTATCATTTTTATGCTTCCTTTCTTTTGAAAAGATTATTTCACTTCGCCTTCGTAAACGAATGATGCGGGACCCTGCATGATGATCGAGTCATCCGATTTAATCGTGATATTAAGAACTCCGCCGTCGAGAACTACTTTGATCGGAGTATCGTAATCGCAAAGGTTTTTCTTTACTGCAGCAAATGCCGATGCGCATGCACCCGTTCCGCAGGCCATCGTAATTCCGCTTCCTCTTTCCCATACACGCATTCTGAGTTCGTTTCTCTCGAGAACTTCGATGAATTCGGTATTTACTCCGTCGGGGAAAGCTTCATGATGTTCCGAGATGGGACCGATAGTATCAAGGGGAATGAAATCGGCATCCGATACGAATACTACTGCGTGAGGATTTCCGGTAGAAACGGAAGAGCATTTGATCGAAACTGCTTCGTCATCAAAAGTAATTGCATCGCCTGCAGATGATCTGATCATGTTTTCGTTTTCTTTCAGTTTCGCATATTCGGAAGTTCCGGCTTCGATCTTTAAACTTAAATTTCCGTCGTTTAAAATTCCTTTACCCATGTCAACGGATACGCTGTCGACAACGCCGCCCATGAGTCTTAACGTTAAATACTTGATTCCGGACTGTGTGTCTATGCTGAGCTTTGTTTTGTCTGTGTACCCTTTATCGTACACATACTTACCGACGCATCGTATTCCGTTTCCGCACATTTTTGCTTCGCTGCCGTCCGCATTAAATATGCGCATCTGAAAATCCGCTTTATCTGTTTTTGAAATATATATCATACCGTCTGAACCGGCGCCAAAGTGACGGTCCGACATTTTTATCGATAAATCTTTAATGTTTTTGGGAACTTCGCCAAATACATACAGATAGTCATTCCCGAGACCGTGCATTTTCGTAAAGTGCATTTGAAACCTCCTTATTTTCTGATGATGTTTACCTTTTTACAAAGAGTAAACATTGCAATACTTTTCCTTTTTTGTCTGATCGCACAGACTTTATTTCATTTTCTTTTGTGCCTGTATTTACAGACTTTTATTCATTTTCTTTTGTGCCTGTATTTACAGACTTTTATTTATTCTCCTTTTTGTCTGTTTACACGGGCTTTTTTCATTTTCATGAATAATATCCACTTGTGTTTTACTCTTACACAGGAAAGCTTTATTCAGTACATTGTTATGCGTCAATCGTTGATATTCCCATGGTTACTTCTTCAAGTACATTGTTATGCATCATTTGTCGATATTACCGTGGTTATATCTTCAAGTACAACGTTATGCGTCAATCGTTGATATTCCCATGGTTACTTCTTCAAGTACATCGAGAAGCATTCTTACCGTATCGAGTGATGTCAGCATCGTGATGTTGTTCTGCGTTGCCTTCAGTCTTATCGCAACGCCGTCGCCGTAGTGGTTGCCTGATAAAACGGCACGAGTGTTGATTATATAACTTACATAATCCGAATTGATGGCATTGAGTATTTCGTTGCTGCCTTCACTGGGCTTATGAAGAATTCTGGTCTTAACATGGTTTGCTTTTAAGAACTCGCCGGTAACGGTTGTTGCTTCGATGTTGAAGCCCATGTTGTAAAATCTCTTTACGAGAGGAAGTGTTTCTTCCTTGTCTTCATCGGCAACGCTGACTAAAACGGTGCCGTAATTCTTAAGTTTCAATCCTGATGCGATCATCGCTTTGTACATTGCTCTGTGAAGCTTTGCATCGTATCCGATTGCTTCGCCCGTGGACTTCATTTCAGGTGAGAGATATGAGTCCATACCTCGAAGTTTCGAGAATGAGAATGCGGGTACTTTTACATAGTAGCGTTGTTTTTCTTTCGGATATATTTCGGTGAATCCCTGTTCTTTGAGGGATTTTCCGAGGATCACCAGAGTGGCTATGTCGGCGAGGCAGTAAGATGTTGCTTTCGAAAGGAAAGGAACCGTTCTTGACGATCTGGGGTTAACTTCGATGATATATACTTCGTCATTTTCATCCACGATAAACTGGATGTTGTAAAGACCGATGATACCGATTCCGAGTCCGAGTCTCTTTGTATAATCGAGGATCTTTTCCTTAACCTTTGCGGAAAGGCTGTATGTGGGATATACGCTTATCGAGTCGCCTGAATGAACGCCGGTTCTTTCAACGAGTTCCATGATGCCGGGAACGAATACGTCGGTTCCGTCGCATACTGCGTCAACTTCGACTTCTTTACCGCGAATGTATTTGTCTACAAGTACAGGCTTGTCTTCGTCAATCTCAACTGCGGTTTTTAAATATCTTATAAGCTCGGATTCCTTGGCAACGATCTGCATTGCACGTCCGCCGAGAACGAATGAAGGACGAACAAGAACGGGATATCCGATTCTGTTGGCAGCTTCAATACCTGCATCGATGCTTGTAACCGCACAGCCTTCGGGCTGAGGGATATTGAGACTTATCAAAAGATGTTCAAACAGATCTCTGTCTTCGGCTCTTGCAATTGCATCGCAGTCGGTACCGATAATCGTAACGCCTCTTTCCCTGAGAGGTTCCGCAAGGTTGATCGCTGTCTGTCCTCCGAGAGTTGCGATTACACCGAAAGGTTTCTCGAGTTCGATGATGTTCATTACGTCTTCAACACAGAGAGGCTCGAAATAAAGCTTGTCCGAACAGGTATAATCCGTTGAAACCGTTTCGGGGTTGTTGTTGATGATGATGGCTTCGTATCCGGCCTTCTTGATAGTCATTACTGCATGAACGGTAGAGTAGTCAAATTCGACACCCTGACCGATTCTGATGGGACCCGAACCGAGAACGACGATCTTTTTCCTCTCGGAAATAACGGATTCGTTTTCATCTTCGTAAGTCGAATAGAAGTAGGGTATATAACTTTCGAATTCACTCGCGCAGGTATCGATCATTTTATATACGGGAGTGATTCCTTTCTGTTTTCTGAGATTGTAAATATCAATTTCGTTCATTCCCCAGAGAATACCGATTTCCTTGTCGCAGAAGCCCATTTTCTTGGCGCTTTTCAGTATTTCGATATCTTCTTTGTGAGAAGCGATTTCAATTTCGGCATCGAGAATGTTTTTGATCTTTCTTAAGAAGAAACGGTCGATGGCAGTAAGAGAATTGATCTCATCCACGGAAATTTTGCGTCTTATGAGTTCTGCGATCGCATAGATCCTGTCATCAGTACCGATCTTTATGTATTCGAGCAGTTTGTCGGTTTCTTCGTTATCAAATTTTGCATGATGAAGGTGGAAGAGACCGATCTCAAGTGAACGGATTGCTTTTAAAAGACTCTCTTCGAAAGTTCTTCCGACGCTCATGACTTCGCCTGTTGCTTTCATCTGAGTTGAAAGAGAGTTGTTGGCATCCGTGAATTTGTCGAACGGGAACCTGGGCATTTTTGTAACCACATAGTCAAGTGTGGGTTCAAAAGATGCAGGTGTGTTTGCTATCTGAATTTCATCGAGAGTCATTCCGACACCGATCTTTGCGGAAACTCTTGCGATGGGGTAACCGCTGGCTTTTGAAGCAAGTGCGGAGGATCTTGAAACTCTGGGGTTAACCTCAATGAGGTAATACTGGAAAGAGCATGGATCGAGTGCAAATTGTACATTGCATCCGCCTTCAATCTCAAGTGCACGGATAATCTTTAAGGCACTGTCACGAAGCATGTGATACTCTTTGTTTGTCAGAGTCTGCGAAGGGCAGACAACGATGGAGTCACCCGTATGGATTCCGACGGGATCGAGGTTTTCCATGTTACAGATGGTAATTGCGGTGTCGTTTGAGTCACGCATTACTTCATATTCGATTTCCTTGTAACCCTTGATACTTTTCTCGATAAGCACCTGGCTTACGGGAGAAAGCGAAAGGGCATTTTTCATAAGAGGAATGAATTCTTCTTCGTTGTCGGCAAATCCGCCGCCTGTACCGCCGAGTGTAAATGCGGGACGAAGAACAACGGGGAAGCCGATTGACTCAGCAACTTTCAGACCTTCTTCAACTGAAGAAGCTATGTCGGAAGCAAGTACCGGTTCGCCGAGGCTTTCGCAGAGTTCCTTGAATAATTCCCTGTCTTCGGCCTGCTCGATACTTTTACTTTTCGTGCCGAGAAGTTCGCAGCGGCATTCGTGCAGAATACCTTTTTTCTCAAGCTGCATTGCAAGATTAAGTCCGGTCTGACCGCCGATGCCTGGTAAAATGGCATCAGGCCTTTCGTAACGGATGATCTTTGCGATGTATTCGAGGGTCAGCGGTTCCATGTAAACTTTGTCGGCGATGGCCGTATCGGTCATGATCGTGGCTGGATTTGAGTTGCAAAGAATAACCTCATAGCCCTCTTCCTTAAGTGCAAGACAGGCCTGAGTTCCTGCATAGTCAAATTCTGCAGCCTGTCCGATAACGATAGGACCGGAACCTATTACAAGTATCTTTTTTATATCAGTTCTTTTTGACATTTCTATAACCTCTTATTCGGGATATAAAATTATTTATTTTCTGTATTAAGATAAATGCAGTTTTATAAAATTACGTCAATTGTATTTTGACTTTATCCGGAAAAATGGATTATTATCCAATCAGTTTTTTGTATTTTGAGTGTAAAAGCAAAAGCGGATTTTATTCGACCGGATAAACGTATTTAAAATATATAAAAGAAGGCCAATGCATTTTAATGACGCATCATTTTTATAAATTCATCAAAGAGATATGAGCTGTCCTGAGGACCCGGTGCACTTTCCGGATGATACTGGACACTGAATATTCTGTCCGATTTATTGGACACACCTTCAACTGTGTTATCAAGAAGATTGATGTGTGATATTTCAAGTCCGGTACCCTCGAGAGTGGAAGCATCAACAGCGTAAGAGTGGTTCTGCGATGTTATTTCAATCTTTCCGGTTGCGATGTTTCTTACGGGATGGTTGCCGCCTCTGTGACCGAATTTTAATTTGTATGTTTTGGCTCCGCATGCAAGAGATATGATCTGATGTCCGAGACAGATACCGAAGATGGGATATTTTCCTTTGAGATTTCTGATGGTCTCAATGGTAACTTTTACGTCTGTGGGATCTCCGGGGCCGTTTGAAATGAAGATGCCGTCGGGATTAAGTCTTACGATATCCGAAACGGATGTATCGTAAGGAACTTTGATCACATTGCAGCCTCTTGCGGTAAGTGAACGTACGATGTTCTGTTTCATTCCGCAGTCGATAGCAACGACATTCAAAGGTCTGACATTTGAAATGCTTGTAGCGTTGCTTCCGGGATAGGAAATGATTTCCTTGCAGCTTACCTTTGAAACGGAGTCTCTCGGAATTTCGGTATTCTTTAAGATTTCCATTCCTTCTTCAAGAGAAGTCGTTATGTTTGTGATAAGCACTTTACGGCTTCCCAGATCTCTTATCGATCTTGTAAGTTTTCTTGTATCGATTCCGTAGATTCCCGGAATCTTAAAGTTATTTAAAACCGAATTCACGGTTTCTTCGCTTCGGAAGTTTGAGGGTTCGTCGTTGATCTCGCGAACTATGAGTGCGCCGATTGTCGGAACCACGGTTTCGTAATCTTCGGATGCCATTCCGTAATTACCAATCAGAGGATATGTCATAACAACAGCCTGATAGGTATAGGAGGGATCGGAGATGATTTCCTGATAACCGACCATGGATGTGTTGAAAACGATTTCGCATACTTTGTCTTCGGAATCGCCGAATGCATATCCTGAATATTCGCTTCCGTCTTCAAGTATTATTTTTCGATTGAAATCATTGATTGTCTGCATATTTTTATTCCTGTTGCTTCCCAAAAATTAATTTGCTTAATGACTGTATCCGGCCGATGTGAATAGGTTTATTATGCCTAATGTTAAAGTTCGGATAAACGTTTTTCAAATCGGTCTTTTCTTGTATCCTGAGGTATCGTGGTAGGATAGTCGCCGCTGAAGCATGCATCGCAGTAATCGCAGTTTCCGGCAAGCGTGCAGAGATCTTTGACGGGAAGATATCCGAGCGAATCTGCACCGATTATCTTTGCAATTTCTTCCACGCTGTGTGAGCATGCGATAAGATTGTCTTCCGAATCGATATCAGTTCCGTAATAGCAGGGATGCAGGAAGGGCGGTGCGGAAATTCGCATATGCACCTCGCTTGCTCCGGCATCGCGAAGCATTTTTACGATGCGGCCGCTTGTGGTTCCGCGTACTATCGAATCATCGATCAATACAATTTTTTTATCCTTTACGACCTCTTCGATTGCGGAGAGTTTGATTCTTACTTTATCAAGTCTGTTGCCGGGTGCTATGAATGTACGGCCGATGTAATTGTTTTTGATAAGACCGATTTCATAAGGTATTCCGGATTCGCGGCTGTATCCGAGTGCGGCATCAAGTCCGGAATCGGGTACACCGATCACAAGGTCCGCATCCACGGGATGAGCTTTTGCAAGTGCAGCGCCCGCGAGAAGTCTTGCATTATGAACGCAGACACCGTCGATTACGGAATCATGTCTTGCAAAATAAATGTATTCGAAGATGCAGAGTTTCTTGGGTTTCTTTTCGCAGTGTTCTTTCTTGGAGGTAATTCCTTCTTTTGAGAATACGATTATCTCACCGGGTTCGACGTCACGTATGAATTCGGCATCCACCGCTTTAAGTGCGCAGCTTTCGGATGCGATCACGTAGGTTCCGTCTTTTGTTTTGCCGTAGCACAAAGGTCTGAATCCGTGAGGATCTCTTGCGCAGATAAGCTTTTTCGGTGACATGAGAATAAGTGAATATGCGCCGTCAAGCGAATACATTGCCTGGCTTAAAGCATCCTCGATCGAGCCTGTTAAAAGACGCTCTCTCGTGATTATGTAGGCAATAATTTCGGTATCGCTTGTCGTATGAAATATTGCACCCGAAAGTTCGAGTGTGTTTCTTAACGAATAAGCGTTTGAAAGGTTTCCGTTATGTGCAAGAGCCATGCGGCCTTTCTGGTGATTCACTTCTATTGGCTGGCAGTTGCTTCTTGAGTTACCGCCTGTTGTTCCGTATCTTGTATGTGCGACTGCCATGTGTCCTTCGGGAAGACGAGAGAGAGTATCGTTTGAAAATACTTCACTGACGAGTCCGAGGTCTTTGTGCGAAGCAAAGAGACCGTCATCATTGACAACGATTCCACAGCTTTCCTGCCCTCTGTGCTGGAGAGCGAAAAGACCGTAATAACAAAGATTGGCAACATTTGCGGGTTCGGGTGAAAATACTCCGAATACACCGCATTCTTCATGTATACTCATGGTTTTCTCCGATTATTTCGAATTCTTACGTTCAAGTGCAGCGCCGATGAAACCTTTGAAAAGAGGGTGAGGTTTGTTAGGTCTGCTCTTAAATTCGGGATGGAACTGAACTCCGAGGTAAAAAGGCCTGGAGGTGATTTCCACTGTTTCAACAAGACTTTCGTCAGGCGAGAGACCGCCAATCGTCAGGCCGCAGCCGGTAAGTACTTCGCGGTAGTCATTGTTGAATTCATAGCGGTGACGGTGACGTTCGCTGATTTCGGTTGTGCCGTAGCAGCGTTCCATCGTGGTGCCCTTTGCAATGATGCAGGGATAAGCGCCGAGTCTTAATGTACCGCCTTTATCTATCGTGTCGCTCTGTCCGGGCATAAAGTCGATTACCTTGTTCTGACACAGTTCATCGAATTCGCCTGAGTGAGCATCTTTGATCCCTGCAACGTTTCTTGCATATTCGATAACCGCGATCTGCATGCCGAGACAGATTCCGAAATAAGGAATGTCATGTTCTCTCGCATACTGTGCTGCGAGGATCATGCCTTCAATACCTCTGCTTCCGAAACCGCCGGGAACAAGGATTCCGTTGACCGAAGAAAGTTTTTCTTCAATGTTTTCGGTGGTGAGTTCTTCCGAATCAACCCAGACGATGTTGATCTTGGAATTGTGGAAATAACCTGCGTGGCGTAAAGCTTCCGCAACGGAAAGGTAAGCATCGTGAAGACCTGTGTACTTACCGACAAGTGCGATATCCACACATTCCGTTCTTGTTTTTATGGTGTCGACCATTGCTTTCCATTCGGCAAGGTCGGGTTCTTTCGTTTCAAGTTTTAATTCTCTGCAGACAACCGAAGAAAAGTTTGATTTCTCGAGCATTAAAGGTGCTTCGTAAAGGTTGGGCAGAGTGATGTTTTCGATTACACAGTCGGGCTTGACATTGCAGAAAAGAGAGATCTTTTTGAAGATTGATTCTTCAAGAGGTTCGTCGGCACGAAGCACGATGATGTTGGGGTTGATACCCATTCCCTGAAGCTCTTTAACCGAGTGCTGTGTGGGTTTTGATTTATGTTCGTCGGAACCGTGAAGGAAGGGTACGAGAGTAACGTGAATGAATAGGCTGTTCTCTTTGCCGACTTCGAGTGAAATCTGTCTTACCGCTTCGATAAAGGGCTGTGACTCGATATCACCGATGGTACCGCCGATTTCAGTGATTACCACGTCTGCGTTTGTTTTGCTTGCAACGCGGTAAACGAATTCTTTTATTTCATTTGTTATATGAGGAATGACTTGTACGGTGGAACCGAGATACTCACCGCGTCTTTCTTTGTTGAGTACATTCCAGTAAACCTTTCCTGTTGTAAGGTTTGAATATTTGTTAAGATTTTCATCGATAAAACGCTCGTAGTGACCGAGGTCAAGGTCTGTTTCCGCACCGTCTTCGGTAACGTATACTTCGCCGTGCTGATAGGGACTCATTGTTCCCGGATCCACGTTGATGTAAGGATCGAGTTTCTGAGCTGCTACCTTCAGACCGCGTGATTTGAGAAGTCTGCCGAGTGATGCCGCCGTGATGCCTTTTCCGAGTCCCGATACAACGCCGCCTGTTACAAATATGTATTTTGTCATATAACCCTCCTTACTCTACTGTTACTGATTTAGCCAGATTCTTAGGTTTGTCTATGTCACATTCGTTAAGCTTTGCAACATAATATGCGAGAAGCTGAAGAGGAACGATCTCAACGGCTGCCGAGAAAAATGTTTCAACTTTCGGAACGTAGATCACGTCATTTGCAACCGAAACGATCTTTGAATTTCCTTTAAATGTAAGTGCGAGAACATCGGCTCCGCGCGCTTTAACCTCAACTATATTGCTGACAGTTTTTTCCATTACCGATTCGTTGCAGCAAAGAGCCACTACCGGGCGGTGCTCTTCGATAAGAGCGATGGTTCCGTGTTTAAGTTCGCCCGCTGCATATGATTCGGCATGGATGTAGGATATTTCCTTCATCTTAAGAGCACCTTCGAGTGCAATTGCATAGTCGGTATTTCTTCCGATGAAGAACATGGATTTATTGTCATAATACTTGATCGCGATTTTGTGAATGTTGGAGTTGGTATCGAGTGTTTCCTGAATCTTTTTGGGCATCGATTTAAGTGAAGAGAGAAGCGATAAATATCTTTCCTCATCGATATTGTTTAATTTCTTTGCCGCATACAAAGCAAAAAGATAAAGAACCGCAAGCTGTGTGGTGAAGCCTTTGGTTGTGGCAACCGCAATCTCGGGACCTGCCCATGTATAAAGAGCATGATCTGCAAGTGTTGCGATTGTACTTCCCACAACATTTACAACAGCGATTGTTTTTGCACCCTTGCTCTTGCATTCTTTCATGGCTGCAATCGTATCTGCTGTTTCGCCTGACTGCGAAAGAACGATTAAAAGTGTATGTTCATCGATAAGCGGATCGCAGTATCTTAACTCGCTTGCAAGCTCTGTGATTACAGGAACCCTGCAGAGTTTTTCGATTGTATATTTTGCAGCACATCCTGCATAATAAGCGCTTCCGCAGGCTGTGATTACTATCTTGTTTACGCTTTCCAAATATTCTTTTGTAAGTTCCGTTTCATCAAGAACTATATCGTTGTCTTTGATTCTGGGTGCGATAGTGGCTTTAAAAGCACGGGGCTGTTCCATGATCTCTTTTAACATGAAATGTTCGTATCCGCCTTTTTCGCTTGCCTTGATATCCCAGACAATTCTTGTGATCTTCTTTTCTATGGGTTTTAATGTACAGTCAAAAACATTTATTTCTTCAGGTGAGATCTCAGCGAATTCGCCGTCCTCAAGATAGATTGCATTTCTTGTGTAGGAAACAAGTGCGGTCACATCGGAGGCAAAGAAGTTTTCACTCACACCGACGCCTAAAATAAGAGGACTTGCTTCTCTTGCAACGTAAAGTTTATCGGGATGTTCCGTACAGATAACGCCTAATGCGTAAGAGCCCTGGAGTCTTGCAATCGTTTTGATGACTGCTTTCTTGATGTCCCCTTTATAGTACATCTCAAGAAGATGAACGATTACTTCGGTATCGGTCTGACTTTCGAAATGATAGCCCTTCGCCGTGAGTTCATCGTGAAGTGACATGTAGTTTTCAATGATACCGTTATGCACGATCGCGAATCTTCCGTCATTGCTTAAATGGGGATGAGCGTTGTTGTCGCTCGGAGCACCGTGAGTGGCCCATCTCGTGTGACCTATGCCGCATGTGCCGGGATAGTCTTTTCCGTCGTTTGTTTTTTCGCAGAGATTAGCGATTCGTCCCGTAACTTTTGCAATGGATATCACGCCTTCGTTTACGAGTGCGATACCTGCCGAATCATATCCTCTGTATTCAAGTTTTTTAAGTCCTTCGAGAAGAATGGGTGATGCACCCTGAACTCCTGTGTAACCTACTATTCCGCACATTTTGATGACCTCACTGAATTTATACCGGATCATTTCAGAAACACTCAGCTGACAGGATTTGTCAGAAATTTCAGAAACATCAGGCAGATAGGAAATGCCATATCGGAGTATGGCCGGTAAATTTTTTGATCTTCTGAAATTCTGACCGGTAAATTTTTATAACTGAATGTTTCTGAAATGCAGTATCCGGTTTGAAATATAAAATATTTCCGTATGTATTAAGAATTTTTTATTCCCACTCGACCGTTGCGGGTGGCTTGGAAGTTATGTCATAAACTACTCTGGAAATTCCTTTGACTTCGTTGGTGATCCTGCCGCTTGCTTTTGCAAGGACATCGTAAGGAAGTCTGGTCCAATCCGCAGTCATAAAGTCGTCTGTCGTTACCGCACGAAGAGCAATGGTAGCGCCGTATGTTCTGGCATCACCCATGACTCCGACGGAGTGAACATCCGTAAGAACCGCGAAGTACTGGTTTGTATCTTTTTCGAGACCTGCTTCAGCGATTTCCTCTCTGAAAATTGCATCCGCATCCTGAAGAGTTTTAACTTTTTCCTCGGTGATTTCACCGATAATCCTTACTGCAAGACCGGGACCGGGGAAGGGCTGACGCCACACAAGTTCCTTCGGTATTCCGAGCTTTTCGCCTACCTCTCTTACTTCGTCTTTGAAAAGATCACGCAAGGGTTCAACGATCGAATCAAATGAAATGGTGTCGGGCAGACCGCCTACATTATGGTGGCTCTTTATAACAGCCGAATCACCTTTTCCGCTTTCGATTACGTCGGGATAAATCGTGCCCTGCGCAAGAACATTGATCTTACCGATTTTCTTTGCTTCGTCTTCGAAAACTCTGATGAATTCTTCACCGATGATCTTTCTCTTGGTTTCGGGATCGCTGACTCCCGCAAGCTTTGTAAGGAAACGTTCTCCGGCATTTACTCTGATAAGATTAAGTCCGAATTTACCTTTGAAAGTTTCTTCAACGAAATCTGCTTCGTTCTTTCTTAAAAGACCGTGATCCACGAATACGCAGGTTAAATTCTGACCGATCGCATTGTGAAGAAGGAGAGCGACAACGGATGAATCAACGCCGCCTGAAAGAGCGAGCAGAACTTTTTTGTCTTTTAATTCTTCTTTGTATTTTTCTATACATGCAGCAGCGAAACTTTCCATTTTCCAGTCGGCGGTACAGTCGCAGACTCTGAAGATAAAGTTGTAAAGGATCTGTCTGCCGTACTCGGTATGGGTTACTTCCGGATGGAACTGAACTCCGTAAAGTTTTCTTGATTCATCGCACATTGCTGCAATGGGACATTTGTCCGTATAACCTATTTTTGTAAATCCTTCGGGCAAAGCACTTACGTAATCCGTATGGCTCATCCAGCAGATCATCATTGAAGGAATATCCTTGAAAAGAATGTTGCTTTCAAGGTTAACCATTGTCTTGCCGTACTCGCTTGAGTTTTCAGCGCTTTCAACTTTTCCGCCTGCCATGTAAGCCATGAGCTGGTCGCCGTAGCATATGCCGAGGATGGGGATTCCCGCGTTTAAAAGTTCGGGATCGTAATGCGGTGAGGCAGGGTCGTAAACACTGTTCGGACCGCCTGTAAAAATAATGCCTTTGTAGCCTTCTTTTTTGATCTCTTCAACGGAGATCTTGTTGTAAGGCTTAATTTCCGAATATACATGATGCTCTCTGACACGGCGTGCGATCAGCTGGTTGTACTGTCCGCCGAAGTCGAGAACCAATATTTTATCTGTCATTTCAACCTCGATTTCTATTTACGTTTATACAGTTTTATCGAATGATAATGCTTTCACGTTCTGCACCTACGGAAACGTATTTAATGGGACATCCGATGTTCTTCTCGATAAAGAGCACGTAATCCTTTGCTTCCCTGGGAAGATCATCCCATTTTCTGATGCCTGAGATATCGCATTTCCAGCCTTTGAAATATTCAATAACAGGCTTTGCGTATTTCTGTGCGATGGGGAACGGGAAACGGTCTGTTTCCTGGCCGTTTACGATATATTTTGTACATACGGGAATCTCGTCGAGATAACTTAATACGTCGAGTTTTGTAAGTGCGATTTCGGTAGCTGCCTGAACTTCAACACCGTATTTTGTGGCAACGATGTCAACGGGTCCGACACGTCTGGGACGACCTGTTTTTGCACCGTATTCGGAACCTGCTTTTCTGAGTTCCTCGGCTTCGTCGCCGAACATTTCGCAGACGAAAGGTCCTTCGCCCACGCATGTTGAATATGCTTTAACAACACCGATAACCGTATCGATCTTTGCTGCAGCAAAACCTGAACCGATGGGAGCGTATGCTGCTGTTGTATTTGAAGAAGTTGTGTAAGGATAGATACCGTAATCAAGGTCTCTTAACGATCCGAGCTGTGCCTCGAAAAGGATCTTCTTTCCGCTTTCGCTTGCATTCTTTAAGAAAAGACCTGTATCTTCAACAAAAGGTTTGATTCTTTCGCAGTAATCATTTAACCATTTGTCAATGTCATCCATTGATACAGCTTCTGCACCGTATACTTTTGTGATCGTAAGGTTTTTCCATTCGAGCAGATCTGCCAGGTGAGCCTTTAATTCTTCGGGATAGAAGAGTTCGCCGGCAAGAATGGTTTTTTTCTGATATTTATCTGAATAGAAAGGTGCGATTCCCTGTTTTGTGGAACCGTATTTTTTGTCAGCGAGACGGTTTTCTTCGAGTTCGTCAAGAAGTCTGTGCCAGGGAAGCAGGAGCGAAGCACGGTCGCTGATCTTAAGATTTTCGGGTGTGATCGCAACTCCCTTGGAAGTTACATCATCGATTTCTTTTAAAAGGTTTTCGGGATCGAGGGCAACACCGTTACCGAGAATGTTTACCACACCGTCTCTGAATACACCTGAAGGCAGAAGATGCAAAGCAAATTTGCCTTTTTCGTTGATGACTGTGTGTCCTGCGTTTCCGCCACCCTGGAAACGAACGACAACGTCATAATTCTCTGTGAGAAGATCGACCATACGGCCTTTACCTTCGTCACCCCAGTTGATACCGACAATAGCGCAATTTGTCATAAAAAATCCTCCATAAATGTACATAAAATATCGGATATCTGTCATCATATCCGACAGATTTGCGGCATTTCCGGATTGCCGTAAACCCAAAAAAAGAGGCAATGAGTCCTTAATGATTGATAATCATTAAAGACGCCATTGCCTTTACACCCCACAAATATACCGAATTTTTTGGTGTTTGTCAATGGGACAAAGTGGCTTTGTAATGTATTTTCTGACCAAAATTTCAGGGCGGATCAAAGCAAATTTAAAAAAAATACACAATTGGATTTTTTATGTAAATCAATAAACACATATCGGGATGAAAAATGATCTTTCGGTGAGATTAAACATGAAAATAATGTATGAAAGAACTGACTGTCAAACGCTGTATGCTTTGATAAACCGCGTAACACAAAAGGTTCACGCCGGAAGCGTGAACCTTTTGCAGTTTAAGGATGATTTTTTATGATGAAGTCTACGATTACTTGCCGCTGTCGCCGTAGTTGGACAAGGCTCTGGCGGAAGGATCGTTGACATTGCACCCTTTCCAGGATTTGTTGGGCATCCAGAAATCTTTGATCATTTCTCCCTGACCGGGATAATATTTCTCGAAGATCTCGCGGTAGAGAAGAGATTCTTTTGTGAAGGGCTTTGCGTGCTTGTATGTCGCGCTGAGCGATCTGAATTCTTCGTCTGTGTACATTTTCTCGGCATACTCTTTGAGGTAGTCTACCATCGAGTGTCCGACTGCATCCGAAAATGCAGCTTTTTCTCTGAAGAGAATGTCGTAAGGAAGGAGATTGTCTTTTTCGAACGCATGTCTTAAAAGATATTTTCCTTTGTTGTATTTGTTAAGCTTGAGTTCGGGATCGATTGACATTACGTATTCAACGAAATCCAGATCGCCGAACGGTACTCTTGCTTCAAGTGAGTTAACGCTTATGCAGCGGTCCGCACGAAGAACGTCATACATGTGAAGTTCGCGGATACGCTTCTTTGATTCCTCCTGGAATTCATAAGCATTGGGAGCGAAGTCCGTATATTTGTATCCGAACAGTTCATCGGAAATCTCACCTGTAAGGAGTACTCTGATATCGGTCTGTTCGTGAATTCCCTTGCAGAGAAGATACATTCCCATGCTGGCACGAATCGTTGTGATATCAAATGTTCCGAGAAGATGGATCACTTCTTCGAGTGAATTGATCACATCGGAAGGAGTCATGTAGATTTCCGTGTGATCGCTTCCGATAAATTCTGCAACCTCTTTGGCATATTTAAGATCGATCGCATCTTCGGTCATACCGATCGCGAAAGTCTTGATAGGCTTATCGCTGTTTCTGGCGGCTATTGCACATACAAGCGATGAATCCAGACCGCCTGATAAAAGAAATCCGACTTTTGCATCGGCGATCATTCTTTTTTCAACGCCTGCGATCAGTTTTTCTCTTATATTTGCACATATGCTTTCGATGTCGCCGGTATGAACGGTTTTAACTTCTGTCATATCGCGGTAGCATATAAATTGTCCTCTTTTGTAATAATGTCCGGGAGGGAAGGGCATGATCTTGTCACACATTTTTACGAGGTTCTTTGCTTCGCTTGCAAAGATGATGCTTCCCTTTTTGTCATATCCGTAGTAGAGCGGTCTGATTCCGATGGGGTCTCTTGCCGCAATGTACTCGCGCGTTTTTGCATCGTAGATAATTAATGCATATTCCGCATCGAGAAGTCTGAACATATCCGTTCCGTATTCTTTATATAAAGGTAAAAGTATTTCACAGTCGGAATCGCTTTTGAAACGATATCCCTTTTTCATTAATTCCTGTCTTAAACTTTCAAATCCGTAAATTTCGCCGTTACAAACTATATAGTTTCCGTCACATTCGAAAGGCTGCATTCCCGAATCGGTAAGTCCCATGATCGCAAGACGATGGAATCCCAGCAGACCTTTTCCTGTATCTATTACACGACTGTCATCAGGTCCCCTTGAAACAGTCTCCATAAAACCTTCCATGAAAGTGTCCGTATCTTCACAGACACCGCAATAACCTATAATCGAACACATAGTAAAATCATCCTTTTTGTAAAAATTTTAGTATAGCTTTTTTATCTTTTATTAAAAGAAAATCTAATCTTTTAAGATTCGTTTTAAAACATTTAAATCTTTTATAAATATTATTTCCTTCGCCTTACGACGAAGGGTTTATTTTCGCTTCCGACAATTTGAATAATCAGGTCCAAACAGCTTAGGCGGATATTATATTTCGGATTTGTCGGGCGATGCTCTCGAAGCATTAACCGGGCACTTAATGAGAACGAGTTTCCAATCTCGACCGAAGCGCTTGTCTGAGCGCTGCTTCGCAAATAAGCGAAGCAAGCGAGTTCGCGGGGTCGAGTCGGTTTCAGGAAACGAAGTTCGAATTTAGTGCAGAGGTGACCAGCGAGAGAGCACGCCGCAAATCCTGTGTATATGGGTTTATTTATTCAACATCCTGTAAGGCGTCGTAGCCTTCTTCACCGGTACGAACTTTGACAACATTTTCAACATCATAAACGAAGATCTTGCCATCGCCGATGTGGCCGGTATAAAGTACTTTCTTTGCTGTCTCGATAACGCTTCTTACGGGAACAGCGCTGACTACGATATCAACCTGAATCTTGGGTAACAGGTTGGCTTCAATCTGTACTCCTCTGTAGTACTCGGGTTTGCCCTTCTGTACGCCGCAGCCAAGTACGTGCGAAACTGTCATACCTGTGATACCAAGTTCCATCATTGCGCTCTTAAGAGCCTCAAATTTAGCTTCTTTGCAAAGGATTTCAACCTTTGTGAATTTATGTTCGTCATCAGAGAATGTAGGCATTTTCTTAACGGGAACAGCTTCGGCTTCAGGTACATCGCCTGTAACTGCTACGGGAGCAGCAGCACCTTCCTCAACATAATCGGGAAGCATTGCGAATCCTGCATATGCACTGGGAAGACCATGTTCTGTTGCATCAAGACCTGTAACTTCTTCTTCTCTCGAAACACGAAGACCGAAGATTGCTTTAATGATAAAGAATGTAATTGTAATTGTTACTGCTGTCCAGAGAGCTACGCTTCCGAAACCTAATAACTGAGTTCCCATAAGCTTGAAACCGCCGCCGTAAACCAAACCGATCATTTCGTTTCCTGCTGCGTCAGCGATTGCATAATCGGGAGCTGAGTTTGTTGCGAAAAGACCTACAGCAAGTGTACCCCAGATACCGTTAAGGCAGTGAACTGCTACAGCACCAACGGGATCGTCGATATGAAGAACATAATCAAGGAACCATACACCGAATACTACGAGTAAACCTGAAACAGCACCGATAATGATGGCACCGAAAGCATCTGTTACATCACATCCTGCAGTGATTGCTACCAGACCTGCAAGTGAAGCGTTCAGACACATTGAAACATCGGGCTTTTTGTATTTGATCCATGTGAAGATCATACATACAACTGTTGCGATTGCGGGAGCAATTGTAGTTGTAAGGAAGATAGAACCTAACTGAGGAATGGTGGTTGCAGCTGCACCGTTGAATCCGTACCAGCCAAGCCAGAGGATAAATACACCGAGTGCGCCGATTGCAATGTTATGTCCGGGAAAAGCGTTAACTTTAACAACTTTGCCTTTTTCGTCTTTTTTGAATTTACCGATTCTGGGTCCTAAGATCTTTGCACCGATCAATGCGGAAATACCACCAACCATGTGGATTGCGCATGAACCTGCAAAATCATGGAAACCTAAACCAGATAACCAGCCGCCGCCCCAGATCCAGTGAGCTTCAATGGGGTAGATACAAGCTGAGATAACTGCTGAATATACACAGTAAGATAAGAATTTGGTTCTTTCTGCCATGGCACCCGAAACGATTGTTGCGGTTGTTGCACAGAAAACAAGGTTAAATACGAAAGATGAGAAATCGAAGTTAGCATAGGAAGTGAATAAATCAAATCCGGGTTTTCCGATAAAACCTACTAAATCTTCGCCCATCAGTAAACTAAAACCTATGGCGATAAATACTACGGTACCTATACAGAAGTCCATAAGGTTTTTCATTATGATGTTTCCGGTATTTTTGGCTCTTGTAAAACCTGCTTCTACCATTGCGAATCCTGCCTGCATCCAGAAGACGAGGGCAGCACCGATCAAGAACCAGACACTGAATACTTCCTGGGAAGTTGCTTCTTTGACTAATGTCATCATGGTTTCATCCATTTAAAATCATCTCCTTTTTCGGGCCTGACCGGCCGAAGCCGACCAAACCGTTTTTTTTTTATTTATTTTGATTTCGGAATTCAGATTACGAAGCAACCCCGGGGAAAAATTTTTGCTTTAATAATCTGATATTTATACTCCGAAGAGAAGATCGGCGTATGTAGGGAACGGCCAGTACTCTTTGGAGGTAAGTGTTTCAGCTTCGTCACATGAAACTCTTAATTTACCCATCTTGGGTATAATGTCATCACGAATCATTTCTGATTCAGCTATGATATTTTCAGCTTTTGAAAGTTTAACAATTGCGCTTGCGAGTTCTTCTGTATCGGCATAGATGGTGTCCGTTAAAGCGGACAGCTTCTTAACTACAGTTGACTCGTATTCACATGCGATTGAGGAATCAAGAGTTCTCTTGATATTAGCCTTCTTTGCAACGTCGCCTGCATAAGCTTCGATTGCGGGAAGGATTTGTGTCTTAGCCATAACAACCATTGTATTGGCTTCGATTGTTACGCTCTTGCAGTAATTCTCAAGCATAATCTCGCATCTGGATTCGAGTTCTGCCTTTGAGAATACCTTGTGTGCCGTAAGCATTGTAACGTTCTTTTCATCAAGAAGATGAGGCATACAGTCGGGAGTTGTCTTGTAATTGGATAATCCTCTTACTTCTGTAGCTTCCTTTACCCATGCATCATCATATCCGTTACCGTTGAATATGATTCTCTTGTGATCTTTAATTGTTTCTTTGATAAGAGCATGAAGATCGTTTTCGAAATCGCTTGATCCTTCAAGTTTGTCTGCGAAAATCTTAAGTGATTCTGCAACTGCACTGTTAAGCATAATGTTTGCACATGCGATGCTGTTTGAAGAACCAAGGCTTCTGAATTCAAATTTATTACCTGTAAATGCGAAAGGTGAAGTACGGTTTCTGTCCGTTGTATCCTTGCTGATGGGAGGAAGGATATCTACACCGAGCTGCATTTTCTGCTTGATCATATCTGTGTAAGGTTTGTCATTTTCGATGGCATCCAAAACTGCATTGAGTTCGTCGCCAAGGAACATTGAGATGATTGCGGGCGGTGCTTCGTTAGCGCCTAATCTGTGGTCGTTACCGGCTGTGGCAACGGCGAGTCTTAAAAGATCCTGATAATCATCAACAGCCTTGATCACTGCACAAAGGAATAAAAGGAACTGAGCATTTTCATAAGGTGTAGCTCCTGGTGACAAAAGGTTTTGTCCGTTGTTTGTGGAGATGGACCAGTTGTTATGCTTACCGCTTCCGTTAACTCCTGCGAAAGGTTTCTCATGAAGCAGACAGATGAGACCGTGCTTTTGAGCAACTTTCTGCATGATTTCCATTGTGAGCTGGTTATGGTCTGTAGCAATATTTGTTGTCTCGTAAATGGGAGCAAGTTCATGCTGTGAGGGAGCAACTTCGTTATGTTCCGTCTTTGCAAAGATACCGAGCTTCCAGAGTTCTTCGTTAAGTTCTTCCATGTATGCTGCTACTCTGGGTTTGATAACACCGAAGTAGTGATCATCCATTTCCTGACCTTTGGGAGATTTGGAACCAAAAAGTGTTCTTCCGGTCATCTTAAGGTCGAGACGTTTGTCATACATTTCTTTTGTAATAAGGAAATATTCCTGTTCGGGACCTACGGATGTACGAACGTTTTTAACTGTATCATTTCCAAAGAGTTTGAGAATTCTCAGGCATTGCTTGTTCAAAGCTTCCATGGAACGAAGAAGAGGAGTCTTCTTGTCGAGTGCATGTCCGCTGTATGAACAGAATGCTGTGGGAATACATAATGTTTTTCCTTTAATAAATGCATATGAACTGGGATCCCATGCTGTGTATCCTCTTGCTTCGAATGTTGCACGAAGTCCGCCTGAAGGGAATGAAGATGCATCAGGTTCACCTTTGATAAGTTCTTTTCCGGAGAACTCCATCAGTACACCGCCATCGGGAGCAGGAGAGATAAAACTGTCATGTTTTTCGGCAGTTACACCTGTCATGGGCTGGAACCAGTGAGTGTAATGTGTAGCACCTTTTGAAACAGCCCATTCCTTCATAGCCTGTGCAACAACATCTGCAACTGAAGAATCGAGAGGTGTGCCTTCGTCGATTGTTTTCTTTAACGATGCAAATACTTTTGCCGGAAGGACTGATTTCATTGTTCTCTCGTCAAATACGAGACTTCCGAAATAATCATTAATAGTAGCCATTTATATTTTCCTCCTTTTGTAATCATCAAAAAAGGCGCCTCTAATGCTATTCGCATTAAAGACGCCATTGCCTTAATAATTTTGTTTATATTAAGTTGAAATGTTTATATTAGCAAACACCCTGAGCTTCCATTGCTGTAACAACTTTCTTGAAGCCTGCAATGTTAGCACCTGCAACGTAGTTGCCTTCCATACCGTATTCCTTAGCAGCATCGTCGATGTTGTGGTAAATACCAACCATGATGCCTTTAAGTTTAGCATCAACTTCTTCGAAGCTCCATGAAAGTCTTTCGGAGTTCTGGCTCATTTCAAGAGCAGATGTTGCAACACCGCCTGCGTTAGCAGCCTTACCGCCAACGAAAGGAACGTTGTTAGCCTGGAAGTACTGAGTTGCTTCGATTGTTGAAGGCATGTTAGCACCTTCTGCAACATACTGTACACCGTTAGCTACGAGCATCTTTGCATCTTCAAGGTCAAGTTCGTTCTGTGTAGCGCAGGGAAGAGCGATGTCAACCTTGTACTGCCATACACCGTGCTCGCCGTTCTTCTTCTCGAAGTACTGAGCTGAAGCCTTAGCTGCTTTGTATTCTGTAAGACGAGCTCTCTTAACTTCCTTAACTTCCTTAAGAAGAGCAACGTCGATTCCTTCGGGATCGTAAATCCAGCCTGTTGAATCTGAACATGTAACAACTTTTGCACCAAGCTGCTGAGCTTTTTCGATAGCGTAGATTGCAACGTTACCTGAACCGGAAATTGCAACTGTCTTGCCTTCCATCTTATCACCATGGCACTTAACCATTTCTTCTGTTAAGTAAAGAAGACCGTATCCTGTAGCCTGTGTTCTTGCAAGTGAACCGCCGTATGTAAGTCCCTTACCTGTAAGAACGCCTTCGTATGTTCCTTTAATTCTCTTGAACTGTCCGAACATGAAACCGATTTCTCTTGCGCCTGTTCCGATGTCACCAGCGGGAACGTCTTCATCAGCGCCGATGTATTTGTAAAGTTCTGTCATGAAACTCTGGCAGAATGCCATGATTTCACGATCAGATTTTCCTTTGGGATCGAAGTCTGAACCACCTTTACCACCACCGATAGGAAGTGTTGTAAGTGAGTTCTTGAAGATCTGCTCGAAACCAAGGAACTTGATGATACCTAAGTTTACTGAAGGGTGAAGTCTTAAACCTCCCTTGTAAGGTCCGATTGCGTTATTGAACTGTACACGGAAACCTCTGTTTACCTGAACCTGTCCGTTGTCATCTACCCAGGGAACTCTGAACATGATCTGACGATCGGGCTCTGTAATTCTCTCAAGGATAGCAAGCTTACGATACTTTGCTTCATCCTGCTCGATAACGGGACGAAGGGAATCAAGAACTTCTGTTACTGCTTGGATGAACTCGGGTTGATCAGCATCTCTTTTTTTGATCTTCTCGAGTACTTCATCAACGTATGACATATTTAAATCCTCCTTAAACTGCGTGATAAAAAAGAAAAAAGCCTCTTTAATGGATAAAGTAATACCACTTCCACTAAAGACGCCATTGCCTTTATCACATTTATTTAGTTGACCTGTTTTGAACGAAGAACCGAATATGTTCTTCCTTTCGTGTTCACGAATTGAATATTACAACAC
>JAIKXN010000110.1 GCA_024684055.1 Lachnospiraceae bacterium
TGTTTTTCATGAAAGATTTAATCTTTCGTTTTACTGTTACAATAAAAATGTCTTAATCCAGAAAAAAAGATGTGATCATTTTTTCTTGTTCCTTCTTATATATGTAAAATAATATTTTTATTTTATATTTTTCAAAAAAACTGATTAAAAACAAAAAAAATCCCGCAAACCCCTGCAAATAGGGGCTTGCGGGAAATGCACTACTATTCCCACTCGATTGTGGCAACAGGCTTTTCTGAGATATCCCAGAGAACTCTGTTTACACCGGGGATCTGAACGATCTTGTCACGCATTGCGCAAAGAGCTGAGAAAGGAATTTCGGGTACAGTAACCTTTACTGCGTCTGTTGTGTTAACCGCACGGATGACTACTGCCCATCCCATGTAACGCTCACCCTTGCCGTTTACGTACTTAATACCTGTGGATTTGATATCGGGTATAGCACAGAAATACTGCCAGGGTGTTTCGGGAAGTTTTTCGATTTCTTCACGAACGATTGCGTCTGCTTCACGTAAAGCATCAAGACGGTCTCTTGTGATAGCACCAACGCAGCGAACACCGAGTCCGGGTCCGGGGAAAGGCTGACGATAAACCATGTTGTCGGGAAGACCGAGTTCTTTGCCAACTACACGAACTTCATCTTTGTATAATAATTTAATGGGCTCAACAAGTTCAAAATTAAGTTCTTCGGGAAGACCGCCTACGTTATGATGTGCTTTAACGCCGTCACTCTCGAGAATGTCGGGATAAATTGTTCCCTGAGCAAGGAATTCGATTCCTTCAAGCTTGGCAGCTTCTTCTGCGAATACATCGATGAATTCTGCACCGATAATCTTACGCTTCTTTTCAGGTTCATCAACACCTGCAAGTTTGTCAAGGAATCTGTCAGTTGCATCAACATAAATGAGGTTGGCATTCATCTGATTCTTGAATACCTCAATAACCTGCTCGGGCTCACCTTTTCTTAAAAGGCCGTGATTAACATGCACGCATACAAGATTCTGTCCGATCGCCTTGATAAGAAGTGCGGCAACTACAGAAGAATCAACTCCGCCTGATAATGCAAGAAGTACTTTTTTGTCACCTACCTGTGCTTTGATTTCTGCAATCTGCTCTTCAATAAATGCATCAGCCAAAGCTTTAGTGGTAATTCTTTCCATTGATTCCGGTCTTACGTTTGAGCTCATATTGTAATCTCCTTTATATAATTATTTTTTCGTTTCAACAATTATAAATTTTTGCATATCTTCAGCCTTAAAACTACCAATCCAGAAGCCTTATCGCTTTCCGACTTCCTTCAGACTGGAAATGATATACCCTTTGAAATCTTCAGCCTTAAAAGCTTTCAACTCCTGTATACCGATTCTTCCGGGTCTTACTGTTCAACCACGGTTACAAACTGTTTAACATACTTAACAGCCGCATAAGGAGTTCCTGCCTGGTAAAGATATCCTTTGCCTAGCTGGCTTTCGTATGCATTGATATATGAACTGTCAAGGCCGTATGAACTTAAGAAAGTAGCAACGTCCTCTTCCGTACATACGATTCCGCCGTCTTCACAGACAGCCTGCATGATAAGGATCGAATCCAGGGAATTCATGGCCTGTGTAGTCAAAGCAGCTTCATATTCCTTCATTCCGATTCCCATCATTTCAATGTACTCTTCAAACGTGAATGAATTTCCCATGCTTGATTTGTAATATTCGTATGTAGCCATATCATCATTTTTAATGATGCCCTTCTGGACTTCAAGATATTTCTTGGGATACTCGTTTACCTTTGAGTTGTTCTTTAAATATTCCGAGATATACTCAGTAAGTTTCTTATCGGTAATCGTACTTGCGTAGTGCTCTTTAAGTCCGTCTGCAGTAGTGGCAATATCGGATAAATTTGCTGCCACGAACTCATCGGTAAGTTCGGGTTTTTCCTGAACACTGTTTACCGTAATATTGAATTTTGCCTCCTGCCCCGCAAGTTCTGCTTTGGCATAGGTTTCGGGGAATGTAACAAAAATGTCAAAATTCTCACCGACACTGTGTCCTATAATGGCATCTTCAAATCCGGGAATATATGCACCCGAACCAATTGTAAGGCTCGTTCCCGCTCCCATTGTATTGCCGCCTTCAAATTCGACTCCGTCGATACTTCCCACATAATCAAGGTTAATCGTATCGCCGCTTTTAATTCTTCTTGAAGTATCGGTATTTGTTATGGGATACAAAGCCAGAAGAGCATCGATCTGTTCATTGATCTCTTCATCTGTAGGCTCTACTTCACTTTTGGGTGCGGTCATATTTTTGTAATCGCAAAGATCAACGTAATCAAGCGCCTTAACATTTGCTATCGACCCGTCATCGTTGAGGCCTTCGCTTAAATTCTTGACGGGTTTTGTGTTTGTAACTGCTTTTCCGGCATAATACCATGCTCCGAAACCGACGCCGGCAAGAACGATCAGTACGATTCCTATTATGACTGCTGCCTTAATGCCTTTTTTGGTTTCGGCCTTTTTCATTGCCTGCTCTCTGTTTCTTTTCTGTGCTTCTCTTTTATCGCTGCTCATTTATACCTCCGAATTACTTGTTAGCGTACATACGCTCGTCTTCTTCTCTAAGTTCTTTTCTCTTTATCTTGCCACCGAGCGTTTTAGGTAATTCTTTAACATACTCTACAATTCTCGGGTATTTATAAGGTGCAGTAGCATGTTTTACATGGTTCTGCAGTTCTTTTGTGAGTTCTTCCGAGGGAGTATATCCTTCCGCAAGTACGATTCTTGCCTTAACTACCTGACCTCTGATGGGGTCGGGCGCTGCGGTGATGGCACACTCTACAACGGCAGGATGCTCGATAAGGGCACTTTCAACTTCGAAAGGTCCGATACGGTATCCCGAACATTTGATAACATCATCATGACGTCCTACGAACCAGTAATATCCTTCGTTGTCGCGCCATGCAACATCCTTAAGATTGTAATTTCCCGAACCGAGTGCTTCGTCGGTCAGTTCTTTATCTTTGTAATATCCTACAAAAAGACCGATGGGAGGATTGTTTAAAACATCGCAGATAACGATCTCGCCTTCTTCACCGTTTTCGCATTCCTCGCCGTCATTGTTGTAAAGTCTTAAATCATAAATGGGTGAAGGCTTTCCGAGTGTACCGGGTTTGGATTCAAACCATTCGAAGTTTGCGATAAGAACCGTTCCTTCCGTCTGACCGAAACCTGATGCAATTTTTTTGCCGGTTAATTCTTCCCATCTGTTGAATACTTCGGGGTTAAGTGCCTCGCCTGCAGTTGCCCAGTGTTCAACACTTGATAAATCGTAATCCTCAACCTTTTCCTGAAGCATAAATCTGTACATGGTGGGCGGTGCGCAGAATGTTGTAAGTTTGTACTGCTCGATCTTTGCCAAAAGATTGTTGGCATGGAACTTATCCATATCGTAGCAAAAGATCGTTGCGCCGCAGATCCACTGTCCGTAGATTTTTCCCCAGCCGAATTTAGCCCAGCCGGAATCCGATACCGACATGTGAAGTTTGTTTTCCTGAACTCTCTGCCAGTAGTGAGCAGTTACGATATGTCCCAGAGGATGGAAATAGTTGTGACAAACCATCTTGGGCATACCCGTGGTTCCGGATGTGAAATAAATCTGCATAAGGTCTGTTCCGACCGTTCTCTGATCGTCAGTCGGTCTTTCGAATGTATCGGGATATTTTGCTATCTCGGCATTGAAATTGATCCAGCCTTCTCTTTCCTTGTTGTCTACAAGAAATATACTTTCAACGCTGGGAGCTTCGGGACGCGCAAGTTCCATCTGCTCCATAACGTATTCGTCGTCTACACAAATAAAAGCTTTGATATGCGCTGCATTAGCACGATACGCAATATCTTTTTTGGTAAGCTGAAGAGTTCCGGGAACGATGATAACACCAAGTTTCATAAGTCCTGTTGCTGCAATCCAGTATTCCCAGCGTCTTCTTAAAATAAGCATTACAACATCACCTTTTTTTAGTCCGCGTGCCTTAAACATATTGGCAACCTGCGATGACATTTTCGAAATCTCCGTAAAGGTGAATGTTCTTTCCTCGTCATGATCGTTGCACCATAAAAGTGCTCTTTTTTCGGGCTCTTCCTTAGCCCATGCATCTACAATATCGTAAGCGAAGTTAAAATCCTTCGGCGCATCAACTCTGTAATTTTTCTTAAAATCTTCGTATGAATCAAATTCTATACGCGGTAAAAATTTCTCTAACATTTTTCTTTCTCTTCTCCATTCCTGTTATTCCGCAATCATGGTCAGGAATGTAGCCGGTGTATCCGAGCCGCATCTTTGTCCATGAGGGTAATTGGGGTTAAAATAAATACTGTCGCCTTTTTCCAAAACAAGTTCTTTGTCACCAAAGGTGACGACGACCGTACCTTCCAACACCAGGTTGAACTCTTCCCCCCTGTGCGTAACAAGATCTGCGGGTTTGTCGGACGGATCAAGTGTTACTATAAAAGGCTGCATAAGCGTGTTTGAATAATGATAAGCCAGATCCTTGAATTCGTAGCCGGGATATCTGTCTGCCTTTGCACCCTGTCCGGCGCGAACTATCTGATAAGTATTAAGCTTCGCAGAAACACCTGTAAGAATCTCCGACATATCGACCTTGTACATTTTCGACAACTGGAAAATCGTATTGATGGGAATATCTTTTCCGGTCTTCTCGTATTCGCGATAAGTCTCAACGCTCACGCCGACTCGCTGTGCCACTTCTTCTTCTGTATAATCGCACACTTCACGGAGTTCTTTGATTCTCATGGCTATTTCTCTGATTTCATCCATACTGTTCACACCTTTCATCAAAAATTTTCATTGTATAAAAAACATATTACACGCCACACATTTTATCGGTATTAACCGACACATGCGGCGTGTCTATATTATATAATATCGGGGTGCAAAAATGCACCCCTTTATAAAGTTTTAAGCGTTAAGGCCGATTTCGATAGCCTTTAAGTTAAGATCGATCATTGCTGCTTTCTTGGCAGGAATAACCTTCTTAACCGCATCGTTAACAACATCTTTGTTAAGGAAACCTATTTCCTTGAACATCTTTCCGATGAGGATGATGATCGCACAGCTCTTCATGTTGTTTTCGTCTGCGATCTTGGTAGCGTCGATGTAGAATACCTTAACATCGTCTCTTTCAACCTTGATATCAACCATTGAGCTGTCAACGAGGATCATTCCTCCGGGAACAACTGCGTTAACGAATTTCTCCAGTGAAGGACGGTTCATTGCAACAAGAACGTCAGGCTGTGTTACTAACGGTGAACCGATAGGGTCGTCACTGATAACTACTGAGCAGTTACATGTACCGCCACGCATTTCAGGTCCGTATGAGGGAAGCCAGGAAAGATTCTTTCCGTCAAGGAGTCCTGAGTAAGCAAGTGTTTTTCCTCCGAAGAGAATACCCTGTCCGCCGAATCCGGCAAGTAAAACGTTAAGTGTACTCATTACTTATTTCCTCCTTCTTCTGCGGTAACATCCTTATATACACCGAGAGGATAGTAAGGAATCATATTCTCTCTGAGCCAGTTCATTGCTTCCTTGGGTGAAAGTCCCCAGTTGGTAGGACAAGTGGATACAACTTCGATGATCGAGTATCCTCTTTTGTTGATCTGGTTTTCAAAGCCCTTCTTGATAGCTTTCTTTGCTTCTCTTACGTGAGCAACCGAATCAACGGTAACACGCTGTGCAAGAGCTGTTCCTGAAAGTGTTGAAAGAAGTTCGCATACGCGGATGGGATAACCTGCTGTCTTTACGTCTCTTCCGTAAGGAGAAGTCTGTGTAACCTGTCCGGGAAGCGATGTGGGAGCCATCTGTCCGCCTGTCATGCCGTAAATGGCATTATTAATGAAAATAACTGTGATATTCTCGCCTCTTGTAGCTGCGTGAACAGTTTCAGCCATACCGATTGCTGCAAGGTCACCGTCGCCCTGATATGTAAAGATTACATTATCTGGAAGCGCTCTCTTAAGACCTGTTGCAACTGCGGGAGCACGTCCGTGAGCCGCCTGAACCATATCGCAGTTAAAATAGTTGTAACTGAATACGGAGCATCCTACCGAAGCAACGCCTACAGTCTGTCCTTCTACTCCGAGTTCATCTAAAACTTCTGCCACAAGACGATGTACGATACCGTGTGTACATCCGGGGCAGTAATGAAAAGGCACATCAGCCAATGCCTTGGGTTTTTCAAATACTACAGCCATGATTAATTCTCCTTTCCTGCAAGCTTGCGAATCTCGCCAAGTACTTCGGCAGGTGTGGGAATGATACCACCCGTACGTCCGAAGAATTCAACATCCTTACGACCGTTGACTACAAGCTTGACATCATCGATCATCTGTCCCTTGTTCATTTCAACGCAAAGGAACTTCTTGGCTTTATCAATATTCTTCTCAATAGTCTTGTCAGGGAAAGGCCAGAGTGTGATGGGACGGATAAGACCTGCCTTGATACCCTCTGCTCTTGCCTGCATAACTGCACTTCTTGAAACACGTGAGCTTGCGCCGAAAGCAACTACGAAGATTTCAGCGTCATCGCACATAAACTCTTCAGCTCTCTGCTCGTTTTCTTTGATCTTTGCATAGCGCTCATATCTCTCGTTGATGATATTTTCGAGTTCTTCGGGCTGAATATATAATGAGTTGATGATATTTTTCTTTCTCTTGTTCTGGTGACCGTTTGTAGCCCAGGGCTTATCTGCGATGGGTTCGTCCTTCTTTGTGGGAAACTCTACGGGCTCCATCATCTGTCCGAGCATACCGTCGGAAAGAATCATAGCGGGAACTCTGTATTTTTCGCCTACTTCATAAGCAAGTGAAACGAAGTCAACCATTTCCTGAATTGTTGAAGGTGCAAGTACGAAAAGCTGGAAATCACCGTGACCCAAAGCTTTTGTAGCCTGCCAGTAATCTGACTGTGAGGGTTGAATACCGCCGAGTCCGGGGCCGCCTCTCTGTACATTTATAATAAGAGCGGGAAGATCGGAACCGCCGATGTAAGATACACCTTCTGATTTAAGCGAAATTCCGGGTGAGGATGAAGATGTCATAGCTCTGACACCTGCACTTGTTGCTCCCAAAACCATGTTAATTGCCGCTACTTCCGATTCTGCCTGAAGGAATACACCGCCTTCTTTGGGAAGTCTCTTTGACATATATGCGGCTACCTCTGTCTGAGGTGTTATAGGATAACCGAAGTAATGTTTGCAGCCGCACTGGATAGCAGCTTCGGCAAGTGCTTCGTTACCTTTCATCAAAACTTTCTCTGCCATTTATACTTTCCTCCTATCTTTCTACCGTAATTGCCACATCGGGACACATAATCGCACATGAAGCACATCCTACGCACTGTGACTCATCTTTCATAGTGGACGGATGGTAACCTTTAGCATTAATATGGTCTGTCGCAAGTTCCAATAAATTCTTAGGACAAGCTTCAACGCAAAGACCGCAACCTTTACATAAGGTTTCGTTAATTGTCACTTTTGCCATAGTATTTATCCTCTCTTTCCCTATCTTTCCATTTGCCGTATTTATATATAATATGCCTTAATTTTCAGTATGTAAACAAAAAAAATGTTAAAGTTTAAAGAAATCATTCCCACGGAGCCTTCACATAAATGTCTATCGGGAAGAACACCTCGTCGGAAGATTCAATCTTCTCTTTTGTCTTTTCATCCTCAAGAAGAAACAGGGGAATCGTCGTTCCGATAAAGGGGAGACCAAGTTTTTCAGCCACTTCCTTTGCATAAGGAATCGATTCTTCAATGATCGCAAGTGTGCTTTCCTTCTTCAAGTGGGAATTGTTTATTACTTCCGTGGCATGGCATCTTGAAGCTGCTTCGATTTCCTTTAAAATCTCCACCGTATCGTCAACTTCGGAAGTAAGGTTTCTGTATTTATTTACGAGATATGTCATTTTGTAATCAATCGCGGAAATCTGTGAAGCGTATCTTCCAAGCACTACCGCACCCGCATCATCTCCGCCCAGATCAAGCACAACATCCCTGTCCGTCTCAAACATAAGGTTTAAGTCCGCGGGAAGAGCAGGCGTTTCAACGTTCGTATTTGCAAAAAGCGGAGCAATCACCTGAATTCCGTTTTCCTCGAGCATGTCCTTATAGCCCGATGAAAGGAAATAAGGATTAACAAGATCGAGATCGACGAGCATTACTTTTCTTCCCTTTCCTGCCATATCAAGCGCAAGGTTAATGGAATAATTGCTTTTTCCGCAGCCGTAATGACCGCATATAATATTAAATGTTCTTTCGTTCATTCTTTTTACCGTTCAAAAAAATTGTGATCAAGGATTAAATATCGGACATATATTGATATTCGCGAGAGATTCTTCCGTAAAAGACATTTCATTCTACGGCGAACCAGTATATACCTTATGATAAAAATTATCGCGTCTATGATAACACAGCAATTTTTATAAATCAAGAAGCATATTCTTGTGAATTCTTGCTATTTTCAAAGTTTTTTGTTAGAATGATAGAGCATATTTTCCAGGAGGTTATATCCAATGACCAATTTACTGTTAATTAATACATTCTCCATCGTAATGCTTTCCATTACGGGAGTTTTACTTATAGGCGTTATCGTTCTCTTCTTCCTTGGCAAAAGACTTGACAAGAAAAACGCAGAGCAGCAGAAGCTCATGGAAGAGAATAAGCAGAACGTAACAATGCTTATCATCGACAAGAAAAAAATCAGATTCAAGGATGCCGGATTTCCCCAGTACGTTGTGGATCAGGCTCCGAAGATGTCGAGACTCATGAAAGTTCCGGTAGTCAAGGCAAAGATCGGTCCTCAGATAGTTACACTGATCTCAGACGACAAGATCTTCGATTCAATTCCCGTTAAAAAGGAAGTTAAGGCCGTTTTAAGCGGAATGTACATTATTTCCGTAAAAGCAGCACACGGCAAGGTGGAAGCGGTTCCTCAGAAAAAGAAAAGCGCTTTCAAGAAGATGGTCGAAAACCTTCAGGAGAAGGCCGGAGCAAATCCCATCAAAAAGAAGTAAATTGTTTTATCTATAGAAAAAGAAACGAGAGCATCGCTTCTTTTTTTATTATATTCTGCTTCAATTAAATATTTTGTTTTGCTTCATTTTAATATAAATTTTTATATTCAGCTTCAATTTTAAATATTCCGCTTAAATATAAATATTTCAGTTTCAATTTATATGTTATATTCAACTTCGATTTTCATTTCGCAGTGATTCAGGCTCTCATAGCCCTGCATTATGTCGTAATCGATTTCAAGAACAAGTCTGTCGGCTATTTCATTTAAAACAAACTCATGACAAATAATATCAATATTGATGTCTCCGTAAGCCGTGCTGTAAACAGAACTCGTGCTTTCATCCGGGGTGATCAGCATGCTGGTACTTACCGCACCCGACTTTGTATAAAGAAGTTTTCTGTCGCTTATCGTCAGAGTATTTATGATATCGTACTTGCTGTCCTTGTCTTTTTCGTAATATGTAATACTGATGCTTCCTCTTTTTTCCGTGGCAACACAGTCATGGACTTCTTCGACGGGATCTTCGCCGTCCATTGAGGACGTAATTCGTATCTGCGCTTTCTTTCTTACTTCATCGCTGCTTAAGTCTTCAAAACAGGTAACAACCACATCGCCGACTTCATCAAGCGCTCTGAGTTCGACTGCTGCCCTTTCGGCATTTGCCTTGTTGTCAAAAAGACCGAATACGGTAGGACCGCTTCCGCTCATAAGCGATTTCATCGCACCGTGTGCATTCATTATGTCTTTTAATTCCTGAACAAACGGATAATCCTTTAAGGTTACGTTTTCAAGAATATTTTCTATATTTGATGCTATGCTCTTAATGTCTTTTCTGTTAATCGAATCGATTACCGAATCGATATCCGGATGCTTCTTTATATTCTCAACATGAAGATTCGCATATACATATCCGGTTGATACGCCGAATTTCGGCTTTGCTATAAGAACCGTACAGTGAGGAACATCGGGAAGCCTGGTAAGTTTTTCTCCGATTCCTTCTGAAAGATATGTACCCCCATATACGCAAAACGGAACATCGGCACCAATCTTCACGCCGAGTCTGCAAAGTTCTTCTTCAGTAAGTCCGAGACCGAAAAGCTTGTTAAGACCCCTGAGTGTTGCTGCGGCATCGGAACTTCCGCCTGCCATTCCGGAAGCCATGGGAATATTCTTTATAAGTCTGATATCAACACCCTGTCTGATATTATACTTTTCCATCATCAGATTGGCTGCTTTGATAATAAGATTTGTTCCGTCAAGAGGCAGATTATCTACATCTGCAATCAAATTGACTCCTTCGGTCGACGGGCTTGTTGCGAATGTGATCTCATCGCAGATACCTATGGTCTGCATTATCATTTTAACTTCGTGATATCCGTCTTCTCTTCTTCTCAGAACATCAAGTCCGAGATTTATTTTTGCATATGCTTTTTCTTTTACGGTTTTGCTTATCGCCATCTTTTTACCCGAATCTTTCCTGTCTTACCTGTCAGTTAATGCTGTAACCGAATCGGACTTCCTTTTATATTTCCGAATATGCTTTCAATTACGGTCGGCATTCCTTTTATATATCCGAATATGCTTTCAATTACGGTCAGCATTCCTTTTATATATCCGAATGTGCTTTCAATTACGGTCGGCATTCTTTTTGAATTAAATAAATTAACCGCCGGATGCTCATATTAAACACATCCGATAATCTCATTGATATCCGAAATGTTGTGAGTCATCATGTATTTTTCAATTCCTTCTTTAACCTCAACGGTTGCGTAAGGATTCATGAAATTGGCTGCTCCGACAGCTACCGCCGTTGCACCTGCCATCATAAATTCTATAGCATCCTCGCCCGTCATGATTCCGCCCATTCCGATAATAGGGATCTTAACGGCCTGCGCACACTGATAAACCATTCTTACCGCCACTGGTTTAACGGCAGGACCTGACATTCCGCCCGTTTTGTTTGCAAGGATAAATCTTCTTCTTTCAATATCAATCTTCATGCCGGTAATCGTATTGATCAAAGAAATCGCATCGCTTCCCGCTGCTTCGGCAGCCTTTGCCATTTCGGTAATATCGGTTACGTTGGGACTTAATTTCATGATAATGGGTTTCTTTGAAACCTTTTTGATCCTGTCCGTAATGTTAAAAAGCGCATCTGCTTTCTGTCCGAAGGCGATCGCACCCTCTTTTACATTGGGACATGAGACATTGATTTCAAACATATCCACGTTTTGGTCATTAAGTCTTTCAACAGTTTCTATATAATCTTCGACACTTTTTCCGCAAACATTAACGATTACTTTCGTATCATACTTTGCCAGAAAAGGAAGGTCTCTTTCTATCATTACATCAACGCCGGGATTCTGAAGTCCGATGGCATTGAGCATTCCTCCGTAAACTTCCGCAACTCTGGGCGTGGGGTTTCCTTCCCAGGGAACATTGCTTACGCCTTTGGTAACTACCGCGCCGAGTTTGTTAAGATCGACGAACATGGAATATTCCATTCCGGATCCGAAAGTTCCCGATGCTGTCATTACGGGATTTTTAAATTCTACGCCGGCTATAGTAACTTTAGTATTCATCAGATATCCACCTCCTCGGCATCAAATACGGGTCCTTCTGTACATATTCTTCTGTTGTTTACGTTTGAATGATCGTCTTTCTTTACGGTCTTACATACGCATCCGAGACACGCGCCTATACCGCAGGCCATTCTTTCTTCCAAAGAAATGTATGCTTTGATTCCGTTTTCCTCTGCGTATTTTTTGATTGCACGAAGCATGGGCATCGGTCCGCATGCCATAATAATGTCAGGCTTAAGATAGATGCTTGCTCTTAATGCATCAAGAACATTTCCTTTTACTCCGATGCTTCCGTCCTCACTCGCAAGATAAACCTTGGAATACTGCATGAATTCGTCGGAAAGGAATGTATCTTTGTTTCTGTATCCGAGGAATGAATGAACATCGTTTCCTTTTAATGCTTTTGCAACGCCGAGCATGGGAGGGATTCCGATTCCGCCGCCCATTAATACAACACACTTGCCTTCGGCTTCCTCAATGGGAAATCCGTTACCGAGATTTGCAAGAACTCTTACCGTATCTCCTTCTTTTAAGGAAGAAAATTCCTTTGTTCCTTTGCCCGCAACTCTGTAAACAAATCTTGTTGCTTTGTCTTTTGTCTCGCAAATACTTATCGGACGCATAAGAAGCGTATCCTTTGAGTTTGGGAAAATACCCGCAAACTGACCGGGATTTGCTGCCTCAGCACCCTTGTTTTCGATCAGCAGACTGAATATCCCGTCTGAGATCTCTTCCTGTGAAATCACTTTTCCTTCATCAATTCCTCTGTAAAACATGCATCCTCCATAAATCATGTGTTTTTATATTTTCTATAATCATTTTTCCCTTTTCGATCAATGAAAGAATTATTCCTTAACCCATTGATCAGTTTCGGATCGATACAAGATCCGTCTTTACTTTCCGTATACGATTTTTCCGTCGCATATTGTCATTTTGATGCGTCCGGTAAGTTCCTCGCCGATAAAAGGTGTATTGTGTGATTTCGACTGAATATCACTGTCGCTAACCGTCCATTTTTCGTTAATATCGGCTATCGTTATATCCGCTGCCTTGCCGGGTGTAAGCGTTCCTCTGTCAAACCCGTAAAGTTTTGCGGGATTGATTGTAAACTTTGAAACAACATCTTTTAAACTCATTCCTGATTCATTGACAAGATGCGTAACAGCCAGAGCAAATGCGGTCTCAAGTCCGATCATTCCGCTCGGTGCTTCCGTTATGCTTTTTGCTTTTTCCTCCAAAGCATGAGGAGCATGATCCGTTGCGATGATATCTATGGTTCCGTCTCTTAAGCCTTCTATGATCGCCTGTCTGTCTTCTTCCGTTCTGAACGGAGGATTTAATTTTGCAAGAGTCCCTTTCGCGATCAGTGCATCTTCAGTAAGTGAAAAATGCTGAGGCGTTGCTTCCGCATGTATATTCTTTCCGCCTGCATTTTTGGCTTTTCTTACAAGTTCAACGCCTTCCTTTGACGATATATGCTGAACATCAAGAACTCCGTTTGTTTCAAGCGCTATCTTAATGTCTCTTTCGATAAGAACGATCTCGGCTTCTCTCGGCGCCCCGTAAACTCCGAAGTGTTCGGAAGCTTTTCCGTGATTGATCCCGTTATTTTTTATGAGTGTTTTGTCTTCTTCGTGAAGACTTATAGGAAGACCTTTCGCTTTTAAAAATGCTTCCCTTAAAATATTCTCATCCATAAGGGGAATTCCGTCATCCGTAAAACCGACGGCACCATGTTTTATAAGTTCATCGAAATCTGTTAACTTTTCTCCCTTAAGGCCATATGTTACGCTTCCGCAGGATTCAACTTTTATGCCTGTTTCCCTGCCTTTGTTTAATACGTAATCAAGAGTATCGGCATTGTCCACGGTCGGCTTCGTATTGCACATAAGAACCACTGTGGTATATCCGCCTGCTGCCGCTGCCTTTGCACCGGTTAAAATGTCTTCCTTATACTCGAATCCGGGATCCCTGAAATGCGAATGCACATCTATTAACCCCGGCATAACCGTAAGGCCTTTTGCATCAATAACTTCAGCATCGGAATATTTATCTTTAAGTTCGTCCGGGGAAAATTTAACGTTTAATCCGACTCCCGGATCCTCCACTGCATCAGAAATAATTGCATTTGTCCTGGCATCGGGATTCTCATCCTTCAACCCTGCATCCGAAACACTTCCATTTAAACCGTTTTCCGAATCATAAAGAACCACCGATTCGATTATTTCTCCGTTAATATATACATCGCCGATTCCTTCAACTCCGTTAGCGGGATTGATAATGAATCCGCCTTTAATAATCGTCATTTTGTCTCCTCTAAGCTACTCTTCTTCGTTTACAAAATAGAAGCCGAATTCGTCTATGCCGTCTTTGTAAACCTTGGCTTTTCTTCCGTTATACACGCTTACGGCAAACATATTCGTTCCCATGTTTCTTAAATAAACTTTCTTTTTTGTTACGGGAACGTAATCAAGATCGACACTGCTTCCGATCTCTTTTACATCTTTTCCGTTATAAAGATTGATTTTGTAGAAACCGTCGACGTCCTTTACCTGATATGCAAAAACATAGTTGTTTCCATACGCTGTTTTCTTAACGCTTCCCGTTGAAACATTTCTTGCCACGAGTTTTTCGTTGCAGTAAAGATCAAGAAGTCCGCTTCCGTCGTTCTTTGTAACGAATACTTTTTTGTTTCCGATGTATTCAACATTTTCGATATTGCTGTCCACACAAACAGCAGTCTTTGAGAAACCTATTCCCTTATATGACACCGAATAAAGATTCGTTGCGCCGTTTTCTTTGCTCCTTGCCGTGAAATAAAGCTTTTTACCTTTACTGTCTATACCGACTACTTCTTTGGGATCCGCATCATCAATTCCGTTTATCTTCAATGCGCTTCCGTCTTTTATAAGATAGAAAGTACCGTCGCCTTTACGCATGATAAAGGCAGCTTCGTTAAACTCTTTTCCCATCATTTTCTTGCAGTCGTCGCTGACCTTTCTGGCCTTGAAACTGTTCTCTCCGAAATACCAGAGATCCTTTGAGCCATCCTCAAAATATACCTTCGATTTTTCTGAATTTGCAGGGAAATAGTAAGATATCGAATCCGTGGTTATCGTTACGGTTTTCTTGCCCTTTTTGTTCATGCATAAAGCACCGTCTTTTGAGTAAATGATTCCGGTCTGTTTTTCGTTGACATGTAAAAGAGCCGTTATGTTTTCTTCGATAAGCTTGATCGATTCTTTAGAATTAACCTTCATCTGATAAATCTTCACATCATATGTTTCGAAGATGATATTGCTGCCGTTACGATAATATGAACGCACATTCTGCGAAAGAAGTTCTGTATCGTTTTTCTTTGCATTGTATAAATAGAGATTGTCATTTACTTTATAAAGTAATTTGTTCTTTCCGAGAGTTTCGTATTTCTGAACGTTTTCGGCGATATCTTTTGCACCCTTTCCGTTTGAGGTGCAAACCTTTAATATCTTTGCCTGACCGTTATCGATCTCGAAATAGAAATTCTTTCCGTCATAATGAATCGCTGGATTCTGATAATTATCGGGATCCTTTGCCACGTTTTCGCCGGCAGCGATGATCACATTGTCTTCGATAAGACCTTTTGTGCAGTAGCCCTGAGAAGTGCGGAATACCACTTCACCCGACGTAATCCTCTTATATTCATTGGCCTTGATTATTCCTACCGCTGCCGTAACGATCACTATAACAGCACATACCGCAATAAGAATCGCGATAAGCTGTTTTTTCGCGCTTTTCTTTTCCTTCTGATCCGAAGTCAGAGTCTGACCGTCAGCGGCTTTTTTGTTCTTTTTGCCTTTTTCTTCCGTTTCCGTAACCGTTTCTGTCGAAGCAGCACCCTCGGTCGCAGTTTCGGCATTTTTTCCCAAATTAATGATATTTCCGATTGTGCTGTCATCGGTACCGAAAGAAGTATTCTTGAAAAGTTTTTCTTCTCTTTTTGTAAATGAATCCTTCTTGTCTTCATTCATCAAAGCATCGAGGATACGACTGAATTTCATTCCGTTTGATGCCTTGAGCAAAACAGTATCGTCTTTTTTGATAAACGTATCGAGTTTTTCAATCGTCTCATCCACGCTTTCAAAATAAATTACATTTGTAAATTCCTTGTCAGCTGCTGCCGTGAAGGCTTTATCATACATTTTCTTCGAAAGAGGTCCTACGCAGACGATCGTATTGATTTCTTTCTTGGCTGCATACTCGCCGATTTCTTCATGACTTTTGTCTTCGTTCTCGCCCTGCTCGTACATGTCTCCGAGAATGGCTACCGTGGGAGTAACCGCTTCGGTAAGAAGGTCGAGTGCTGACTTCATGGATTCCGGGCTCGCATTGTAGCAGTCATCTATTATCGTAATTCCGTTTTTCTGGATAATATTGTTTCTTCCCTGAATTGCCTTAACGCATGAGATACCGAAGCTGATGTCTTCGGCGGAAAGATTGAGTATCTTTGCAACGCTTACTGCCGCAAGCGCATCATATACCATATGTTTTCCGGCAAGAGGAATGCTTATGCCAAAAATTCCGTCCTTGTCCTGCACGGTACATTCGCTTCCCCACAAACCTCTGTTTAACACTTTTACGGGATGAACGTCATTTTTTTCGTCAAAGCCGTATTTTACGGGCTTTTTGCCTTTTACATCTTCAATCTTTGCCAGTCTTTCGTCATCGCCGCATACAACAACACATCCGTCTTCTTTCATATGTTCGAAGATTTCCGTCTTTGCCTTGAAAACACCGTCAAGCGATCCGAGTGTTTCGAGATGACATTCGCTGATATTGGTGATAACGCAGATGTCGGGTTTAGCCATTTCGGAAAGGATCGTCATCTCTCCGAACTCGCTGATTCCCATTTCCAGAACTGCGATCTCATTGTTTTCCTTGATGTTTAAGATTGAAAGGGGAAGACCGATAAGATTGTTCTGATTCTTATCGGTTTTGTAGACACTGTATTTCTGTGAAAGTACGGTGGCGATAAATTCTTTGGTAGTGGTTTTTCCGATACTTCCCGTTACGCCGACTACTTTTATCGAAAGACTCTCTCTGTAGTAGCGGGCAACGCTTCTTAAAGCTTTGATCGTATCTTCGACCACGATACATATACCGTCTTCGCCTTCGGGTACTCTTTCGCAGACTACTGCAAGAGCGCCGTTGTCAAAAGCCGATTTGATATAATCGTGTCCGTCTGTTTTTTCTCCCTTGAATGCAAAGAACAGAAAGCCCTTTTCGACTTTTCTCGAATCAATGGCCGCTCCCGCAATTTTTTTATCTTCGAAGCCCTCGCCGTTTACAATTTTCCCGTTACATGCGAGTGCAATACTTTGAACTGTTAACATCTGATTCCCCTCCGAAAAAGGTTTAAACCTTTATTCATACTTTTTAAGTGCAATTTCAATAATTTTCTCGCAGAGAGCAGGAAAATCAATTCCGATTGCCAGCGCTTCCTGAGGAAGAAGCGAGGTGGGTGTCATACCCGGAATCGTATTAGCCTCAAGGCAGTATTCCTGTCCGTTCTCATCAAGAAGAAAATCGATCCTTGCATATCCCTTTAAATGAAGTGCTCTGAAAGCTTTCTCGGCATTTTCCTGAATTCTCTTCGTGATATCCTCTTCAAGATTTGCGGGACAGGTTTCCTTTGTGCTTCCTGCCTGATATTTGTTCTTATAATCATAAAAGCCTTCAAGCGGCTCTATTTCAACAAGCGGCAATGCCTTTCCGTCAAGAATACCGCATGTAAACTCTCTGCCATTGACGAACTGTTCAAGAAGAACGTGGTTATCAAGCTTAAAGCATTTTTCAACCGCTTCTTTTGCTTCGTCTTTGTTGTCAACGATGAAAACTCCTACACTCGAGCCGCCGTTGGGAGCTTTGACAACCATCGGGAAACCAATCTTTTCAAAACCTTCCTCCGCCTGTTCTTTGGAATAAATGCTGAACGCTTTCGGTGTCGAAATACCGTTCATGATAAGGAAATCCTTTGTAACGCTCTTATCCATACAGATCGCGCTGCTAAGGTAATCCGTTCCAGAATATTTCACTTTGCAAAGGTCGAGCGAAGCCTGAATTCTGCCGTCCTCTCCTTTGGCTCCGTGAAGAGCAAGGAATACGAAATCAGCCTTAAGACAGATTTCTTTAACGTTCTTTCCGAAGAAATCCTTATCGTTGCCCTTTAAGGCTCTTATCGCATTTATATCGGGATTCTCTTCGCCGATCTTGCTGATTCCTTCCGACCAGTCTCTTTTATCTTCAAAAACATGTTCTACATCTACATCATCCACACCAAGATAAACATCAAGAAGAACTACATTGTGTCCTTTGCTCTTAAGCGCTTCATAAACTTCTTTACCGGAAACCAGTGATACGTCTCTTTCAGTGGAATCTCCGCCGGCAAGTACTGCTATATTCATAATGATATCTCCTTTATTCACAATATCCTTATTATTATACATCTTTATTGTTAAACTGTGAACTACTTTGGCTCTTATGAAACCTTTAAATAAGGGCTTTAGAATATCCCGGTCGAATTAATTATTTCATCAGGTTCACTTCCCGAAAGTTTCGGGATATTATGATTTACATGGTCCGGTCACATGCCAAAAGGCGAAAAACGTATATTGACCTATTTGGTCATTTTTTACGTAAATATGCGTATTTTAGGGAAAAAATCAATGATTTACGAGTTGGAAAATACAGATAAAGTTAAAGAGCTGTTTGCATGCCGGGAAGAAATGATCGAAAGCTGCTATCCGAATGCAAAAAAATACACCGGATACGCCATAAAGAAAGATACTGAATCTGATGAAGAAAAACCATACAAGTCCAGGATACGATGTTGTGATCCTTAAAGGCGGAGAAATTGTCGCCGGCGCTTCATCATATACAAGTTAAGCTGAATCGCAAATTATCCCTGTAATGAAAAAGGAAACCGTCGTCGGAGTTCTCCGTGACCGTTTCCTATTTCAACTTTTCTAAATTCATTTCGACACCTCATCGATTCTAAGCACCGACAACCGACTAATGTCGATTACAGTAATTTCGGAGGATAATCTTCATGATTCCTGTCCCCCACTTTTTTCAAATCTACTTGATCTTAATTCCTACCTCTGTATCCGATCAATCCGTCTTCTAATCTTCAAATTTCTTGTCACAGAATTTAACAAAAAACGTCACTTTTTTATTAATGTTATTTTTTAAGAAAACAAGAAAATTAAATTTTAGAATTCGGATCAAAATTCAACTTCGCCAGCAATCTTAATCTTTCGATTTAAAAGGTTAACTGTTTATTTCCTTTTGATGTATTAAATATACCACATTTTTTTTATTAGAAAAGAGGTTTTTCATCAATAAATAATATTTTGACACGAACTAAATTCTATTGTAATTGATGAGACATCCTTTGAGAATTATCTGTCTTTCTTCGTCCGTAAGTTCACCGATCTGCATGGTGAATTTCTTAAGTTCGCCGTCCTTTACAACATATGCTTCGATGTTCTCTTTCTTCTCTTCTACAGCCTGTTTGATGCCGGGAAGGAAGATGTAATCAAGGTTCTTGAAAGGAAGAGCACCCTTCTCAATAATGAAAGGAAGCATACCCCAGTTAATGAGGTTGGAACGATAACGCTTTGTGGCATATTCGTTGGCAATGTTTGCCCATCCGCCGAGAACTTTCTGGCAGCTTGCAGCCTGTTCTCTTGCAGAACCGTCACCGGGTTTAACAGCGAAGATCGTAGAGCCTACACCGAGGTTGTCATGCTCTACATTCGGGAATGTCTTTTTAACAACAGACATTACTTCTCCTACTTCAGGTACAGCCTTGCCTGCGCACTCGCCTGCTTCAAGAGCCTTCTGTGCAACCTGAACGGCTTTTGCACGGCCTACGTATTCGGGATCCTTTCTCGAAAGAGCAAATTCGGCAAGTCCGAGAGGATTTGAACGGTAACTTGAAGTCTCGCCCGAAGGAATAAGTTCATCCGTCGTGGTAACGGGATCGTGAATCTCTGATACAACTTTTAAGAGCAGATTCTCAGGTAACGCAGACATCTTAGGCCAGTCTTTGATATTGGGACCAAACTGGATTTCCTGACCGGAATCCGCAACACCCTTTGAATCAAATACTCTGTTTTCATAAATCGTTTTATCAAAGTGATATTTGTATTTACCGATCGTACCGTCAAATTCGTCAGCCGCAGTAAGAACACCCTTGTTGGCTGCAGTTGCAGCGATGGAACGCGCATCCATGAGTGCAACGGAAGAAATCTGGCCGTTCTGAAGCTTGGAACCTTCTCTGTTCGGGAAGTTTCTTGTTGAATGACGGATACTGAATGCATTGTTTGCGGGTGTATCGCCTGCACCGAAGCAGGGACCGCAGAATGCAGTCTTAAGTACGGCACCGGTCTGCATGATCTTTGCAGCACAGCCGTTTTTGATAAGTTCCATGTAAATAGGCATTGATGCGGGATAAACGCTTAACGTAAATGCATCGTTTCCGATGAATTTGCCGTCAAGGATATCGGCTGCAGCGCAGATATTTTCAAATCCGCCGCCGGCGCATCCTGCGATGATACCCTGTTCTACAACGAACTGACCGTTTTTAACTTTATCTTTAAGTGTATATTCAACCGCACCGTCAAGAGAAACAAGCGCTCTCTTTTCAACATCATCGAGAATATCCATGAGATTCTCTTTGAGTTCGGCAATTGTATATGTATTGCTGGGATGGAAAGGCATTGCAATCATGGGTTTGATCTTTGAAAGATCGATCTTGATAATGCCGTCATAATATGTTACGTCTGCAGGATTAAGTTCTGCATATTCTTCGGATCTTCCGTGAATTTCAAAGAACTCTTTGATGTTTTCATCCGTACGCCAGATCGAAGAAAGGCATGTTGTTTCGGTTGTCATTACATCAATACCGATCCTGAAATCAGCAGAAAGATTTGAAACGCCGGGTCCGACGAACTCCATTACCTTATTTTTAACATATCCGTTTCCGAATACAGCACCGATAATGGCAAGCGCAACGTCCTGAGGACCTACGCCCTTTGCAGGAGTTCCTTCCATATATACGCCGACTACGCCGGGCATATTGATATCGTATGTCTGGCATAAAAGCTGCTTAACAAGTTCGGGACCGCCTTCACCCATTGCCATTGTACCAAGTGCACCGTATCTTGTATGCGAATCGGAACCGAGGATCATCTTTCCGCATCCTGCAAGCATTTCTCTTGCAAACTGATGAATAACTGCCTGATGAGGGGGAACATAAACTCCGCCGTATTTCTTGGCACATGTCAGTCCGAACATGTGGTCATCTTCGTTGATCGTACCGCCAACCGCGCAAAGCGAGTTGTGGCAGTTTGTAAGAACATAGGGAACAGGGAATTTTTCAAGTCCCGAAGCTCTTGCTGTCTGTATGATACCTACGAATGTGATATCGTGTGAAGTAAGCTTGTCGAATTTTATTCTAAGCTTTTCCATATTGTCGGAAGTATTGTGCTTCTTTAATATGCCGTAAGCAATAGTACCTTTCTTAGCCTCTTCCTTGTCTGCGTCTTTTCCTGTAAGGCTCTTAATTTCATTAACTGCCTCGGGTGAGTCTTTAACGAGCTTTTCACCATTAACGAGATAAGCTCCGCTTTCAAATAACTCAATCATTTTAAAGTTACTCCTTTATGATTATTTTGTTTCTTCTAAAAAATCATCAACCGCTTCATCGGTTTCATTTCCTATATTCCTCAATATAAGAACAAGAATGTAATATACGGGTATTATCACAAAAACTATCCAGCCCGGATGCCACAGATTCATGGAAAAACCGAGCACAAGAAAAACAATGAGGCAAAGGACAGGGAAAATCAGAAGTGCAAATATCTCACCCTTTGTAAATCCTTTTCTTCTTTTTCTTTTGGATTTCTTACGCTTTGAAACGTCTCCGTAAGTTCCGTTTTCATTATTATATTCAGGTGCTTCGGCGTCATTGTAGATCATTTCGTCCATGGTCATTTCATAAACCTTGGACAAACCGATAAGGTCCGAAGCGGAAGGTACTATGCTGCCTTCTTCCCATCCTTTGATAACATCCGCTTCCCTGCCGCACTTTTCGGCAAGTTCTTCCACTGACAAACCTTTGCTTTCTCTGACATCTTTCAATTTCTTGGAAATATCCATACAATGTCCCCCCGTGGCCATTATCCACTATATTTTCACACAATATGCGACAGTTGTCAAATTATTGCGTTCCTGTGCTTTCCGCTCACTTTTTTATATGTGAAAATCCGGTCGAAAACTTCAAAAAAAGAAGTGCCGAAGCACTTCTTTTTTTGTGAATTTATTATTTTAGTTTGTAATAACAAGTTCTGTTTCCTTGTCGAATACGTGGATCTTCTCTACGTCAAGAGCGAACTTGATCGTATCGCCGGGTCTTGCTGTAGTTCTGGGATCTACTCTGGCTGTCATAGGGAACATCTCAAGATCGAAGTATAAGAATACTTCGGCACCAAGCAATTCGTAAACCTTGATCTGGGATTCGAATACACTCATGGGTGATGTCTCTACATACATTTCAGAATCGTAAACGTCTTCAGGTCTGATACCGAATGTTACGCTTCTTCCGTCATAACCGCCCTCGATAAGTTTCTTTGACTTAGCGGGAGGAAGAGGAATTGAATGACCGGCTACGTTAAGGTAAGCTGTCTCGCCCTGTACTTCTACGATAGCATCAAGGAAGTTCATCTGAGGTGATCCCATGAATCCTGCTACAAAGAGGTTCTGAGGCTTGTCATAAAGGTTCTGAGGTGTATCAACCTGCTGGATAACACCGTCCTTCATAACGACGATTCTTGTACCAAGTGTCATAGCTTCTGTCTGGTCATGTGTAACGTAGATGATCGTGGTACCAAGTCTCTGATGAAGCTTAGCGATCTCAATTCTCATCTGTACACGAAGTTTAGCATCGAGGTTGGAAAGAGGCTCGTCCATAAGGAAAACCTTAGGGTTACGAACGATAGCACGTCCCATTGCAACACGCTGTCTCTGACCACCGGAAAGAGCCTTGGGCTTTCTGTCAAGGAGGGGAGTAAGATCGAGGATCTTAGCTGCTTCCTTAACCATCTTATCGATTTCGTCCTTGGGAACATGTCTTAACTTAAGACCGAAAGCCATGTTCTCCTGAACTGTCATATGAGGATACAGAGCGTAGTTCTGGAATACCATCGCGATATCTCTGTCCTTGGGTTCAACGTCATTTACAAGTCTGTCGCCGATTCTCAACTCACCTGAGCTGATATCTTCCAAACCAGCGATCATACGAAGTGTTGTAGATTTACCACAACCTGAAGGTCCTACGAAAATTACAAATTCCTGATCTGCGATTTCAAGGTTGAAATCTTTTACAGCTTCGAAGCCGTTAGGATATACTTTGCAGATATTCTTTAAGGATAATCCTGCCATTAAATTTTCCTCCTACATTATAATCTGTATTTAATGTTTAGCAGCGGGTTTTTACCCGTTGTGACTATTTTAAGGGCAAAGCCCGTAAAATACCATACCACAATTATACAAACTTTTCCTCAATCCTTGTAAAGATTGCCATTTTAAGGCTTTTACTGGGGTTAATTTGTATGATTTTAAATTCCTTTTTTGTGCAAACTTTACATTGTGCTTTTTTTGTCTGTTTATTCGTGTATTACACGGTTTTTCTCAAAATCTCCGTAAACCGTCTGATACTTTTCCGTAAGGCTGTTGTACATGTTTAAAGCTTCCTTTGTCTGCATCTGTACTTCAGTCATGATTTCATCATACGAATTCATAAAACACTCTGCAATCCTCTGATTGATTTTCCCGTCCGAAATCTCTTTTTTGAGGATATCGACAACCTCGTTTTTGGTGAAAGTCTTACGGTAACTTCTTTCGCAGGTTAAAGCCGTCACAAGGTCGGCAATCTGCAGAATGTTCTGCTCTCTCGTCATATTTGCGCTTGTAAGCCCTCTGGGATATCCGGAGCCGTCGTTTCTTTCATGATGCGCAGTCGCAATCGATACGATATCGGAATCCATTCTGTTTAAAAGAATCCTTTCTTCCCTGTCGACATGCGCACGCATAAGTGCGATTTCCGTCGGTGACAGCTTTCTGGGAGCCTCAATGATATTCGTGGGGATCGAAAGCATTCCGATGTCATGAATAAGCGTGGCATAATAAAGCTTCTCACTGCTCGCCGGGGTCAGATTCAGTTTCTTTGCAAGAAGTGAGGCGATACAAACACTCGTTACATTGTCGATCAGAGTGATATCGCTTCTTAAGCCTATGCAGAACATCAGGGTCTTCATAAACTTTTCTTTGTCTTCGTTAGTATAAATCATATACTCGAGAATCCCGTCGAGTTCGTTCTGATATGATTCGTCTTCAAGATGTTTGAAAACATCGAATCTGTCAACCGCTTTGTCGAGAAGATTTAAAGCTTCCGTTGAATAGTAGGTCCCTTCCTGCCTTCTGAACATTTCATGATCGAAGCCTTCTCCGAGAGCATTATGATATATCTCGGCAGCTTCCGCGAGAGAAAGGATCTCGGTTTCTTTGGAGTATTCAAAATTTTCCTTCGGGATATTTTCGACACCGACACGGTGATAAAGAATCATTCTCGCCATGGAAGAAAGAGGAGTTATGTATTTAAGAAACAAAAAACCGTAAACCGAATGTTTCATCGGTTCCTTGAATTCATACTGAAGTCTGTCGCCCATTTTGTCGGTCTTGTAAGCGCCGATATCATGAAGCGTCGCAAGCATAAGAAAATCCGCAAGTTCGTACTGTTCATAGCCGCCCTTGCATTCGAGCATCTTGCAGAAAAGATACCCGACTCTTGAACCGTGATCCATGGGTCTTCTGTCAAGAAGCTTAAGAGTATCTCTCAATAAAAGAAAAATGTTCTTGCTGCTTATGTACTCCACTGTTTTCCCCTTTCCGAAAAATGCACTCCCTTGCATTTCCTGCGCCCGCAATCAAATCAATTAATCATTCCCCGTCACCCTATAAGGTGTCATTTTCATCCCGGCCGTTTTCCGTTACCGGATTAAAGAGCGAATCAGGTGCTTTGTTTTCGAATTCCCAGATCATCGGAGTGACTCTCATTCCCGATGACATATATTCCGCGCCCGTATCGACAAAGCCCACCGAATGGTAAAAAGGAACACCGTAAGGTGATGCATTTACCGTGGCGGATTTTTCGCCGTTCTCAAGCATGTACTCGGCCGCGGCATATATAAGATCCCTGCCGATGCCTTTTCTCTGATGCTTTCCGTCCACAAAAAGCAGCGATATATGTCTTCTGGTCCTGATGGAGATCATCCCGACTATCTCATCGTTTAAAAGAGCCACCCAGAGACGGTATTCTCCGATGAGAAACATTTTGTATATGCCGTTGTCGGAAATAAAGTCATAAAATTCCTTTACTCCGACATCGGTATAATCGTCTGCTACATATTTTTTAAAAGTCCGCCAGGCAAGCGCCATGGCATCTTCCCATTCCTCTTTATTTGCCGGTCTGACCGCATAACGTTCGTTCACAACGCTCATCCTTACAAGTTTTTAAAATAATCCGTAATGGATTTGAAAAACGATCTTAAGATGTTTTTTATCGAATCCCAGATTGTGGCTTTTACTTCATCCGTAATAATTCCGTTGATGGCGTCCTTTGCGCCCGCAAGGATTGTTTCGCCATACTTGTCGTACATATCTCCCGCCTGTTCAAGCAAAACGGAAGGATCAATATCAAGTTTGGCCACATTGCCCATTACGTTCGAAAGGCTGTCTGTCTGATCCTCGTTCAGATCTATGCCGAATAACCCTTCTGCTTTTTCGATAATTTCCTTTACGTCTTCGGGATTTTCTATGCCTTCGGCGATCACACTCGCTTTGACATAATCAACAAGTTCCTGAACTTTCTCCGTCTGCGAATCATCAAAAGAATCAACGATGGAAGCCGTAACGATCATCTCGTTTAATGCGGTATCCTTTGCTTCATCGACAAGTTCTTCTCCGGTCATTTCCTCGTAAGCATGCCACGCCCCGATCAGTGCGGCGGTGCCCGAAATCGGGAACGGGCCGACAACCAGAACGTCCGCATCTTTTACACCTGCCGTAAGAAGAGCATTTTTGTACATGCTTACCGTACAGTAATCAATATTTCTGGTTGAGACCTTAATGCCGTAACCGGGATTGTTTTCTTTAACCATTACACTCGAAAGAGAAATGCTTCCTATAACGGAAGGGTCGATGTAAGAATCGAGTTTTTCATGCTCTTCCTGGTTTGTAACATAATAAACGCGATAGTTTGCAAGGTCGTCCCTTGTAATACCCATTTCGCCGAGAACATAATCAAGCTGTTCATCGGTTAAATCTTTTCCGAGCGAAATAAAGGGTTTCTTTTCAGCCTTTGTCTCCTCCGCCGGTTCAGCCTGAGTATCGTCGGACATTTCAACGGGAGAGCCTGTGGAAGGTTCTTCCGAAGCGGTAACTTCCAGGGGTTCACCCTCGGCAAATGCCGTCATAGGATACGCAAGAAGTGATACCGCAAGTCCTATCGCAACTATTGATCTTTTCATTTTTTAATTCCTCTAAATTAACAGATTTCCGCACCTGAAGGCATATCTTTTTCAGGCTTTACAAGCGCAAGATTTCCTTCTTCGTCTTCGGCACAAAGAAGCATTCCTTCCGAAACAACTCCGGCAAGAGTTGCGGGCTTTAAGTTCAAAAGAACCATTACCTTTTTGCCGACCATTTCTTCGGCTTTGTAATACTGCTTGATACCGGATACGATCTGCTTTGTCATGTTGCCGATCTTTACCTGTGAGCAGAGAAGTTTCTTTGATTTAGGAACTTCCTCGCATTTAACTATTTCGCCTACAACAAACTGAAGTTTTGCAAAATCATCATATGTGATCTCGTCTTTCATCTTAACTTCAATTGCATTTTCATCGGCGCTTTCTTCCGTTACGCCTGCTTCTTTTTTCTGAATCTCGGCGATCCTTGCTGCTTCTGCATAAACGTCGTTAATGTCCATACGTGCAAAGAGAATTTCGGGCTTGTCGGTTACTTTTGTACCGCTTGCAAAAAGACCGAATTTATCGAGATCGTCAAATTCTCTTAATGAAGTATTAAGCTGAGCTGCAATCTTTTCGGCAGTCTCGGGAAGGAAAGGCCATAAAAGGCTTGCGCCGATAATTATGCCTTCCGTAAGGTTGTAAAGAACCGTGGCAAGTCTGTCTTTCTTAGCTTCATCTTTTGCAAGAACCCAGGGTGTTGTCTCGTCAATGTATTTGTTGCATCTTTTGAAAAGAGTGAAGATTTCTGTAAGAGAATCTGCTGCCTTTAATTCTTCCATCTTTGAACATACTTTTGCATATGTTCCTTTTGCAACCTTTTTTAAATCCTCATCAACTTCTTCGCTGACACCCTTGTCTTCCACAACACCGTCGAAATACTTGTTGCTCATGGAGATTGTTCTGTTTACAAGGTTGCCGAGAATGTTGGCAAGATCTGAATTGACTCTCTCGGTCATTAAGTCCCAGCTGATGGAACCGTCGTTTTCGTAAGGCATTTCGTGGATCATGAAGTAACGAACCGCATCTACTCCGAAGAATGCAGCGAGATCGTCAGCGTAAATTACGTTGCCTTTTGATTTGCTCATCTTTCCGTCGCCGGCAAGAAGCCAGGGATGTCCGAATACCTGCTTCGGAAGAGGCTCGCCGAGAGCCATGAGGAAGATGGGCCAGTAAATCGTATGGAATCTTACGATATCTTTTCCGATAAGATGTAAATCTGCGGGCCAGAATTTTTTGTAAAGGTCCGAACTGTTTCCGTCAGTATCGTATCCGATTCCGGTGATATAGTTTGAAAGTGCATCTAGCCATACATAAACTACATGCTTTTCATCAAAATCAACGGGAATTCCCCATTTGAACGAAGATCTCGAAACACAGAGATCCTGAAGTCCGGGAAGAAGGAAATTGTTCATCATTTCATTCTTTCTCGAAACAGGCTGGATAAATTCGGGATGTGTATTGATATGCTCGATAAGTCTGTCGGCATATTTGCTCATCTTGAAGAAATATGCTTCCTCTTTTGCAGGCTTGACTTCTCTTCCGCAGTCGGGGCATTTTCCGTCAACAAGCTGGGCTTCCGTCCAGAAAGATTCGCAGGGAGTGCAGTAAAGTCCTTCGTATGAACTCTTGTAAATATCACCCTGTTCATAGAATTTTTTGAACATCTTCTGAACCTGTTTCTCATGATAATCATCCGTTGTTCTGATGAAATGATCGTAAGAAATATTCAGGCATTTGCAGATATCCTTGATCTCATCCGATACACCGTCAACGAACTGCTTGGGTGAAATACCTGCTTCTTCCGCTTTTAACTCGATTTTCTGACCATGCTCGTCGGTACCGGTCTGGAAGTAAACATCATATCCCTGTTTTCTTTTAAATCTCGCAATGCTGTCTGCCAGAACAATTTCATAACTGTTTCCTATATGCGGCTTGCCTGAAGTATAGGCAATGGCAGTTGTAATATAATAATTCCTGTCACTCATTTCAATTTAATCCCTTCCTCTATTTTTTTTTGAAAAGCCTTTCGGCTAATTTGTCATTTATATTTTTTATACCTTCAACGGTATATATAAATTTCTTTTGGTGTATTTTCCCTTCATTTCAGACATAAAGAAAAAACTCACTTCCTCTTCGTGCCTTTGACACCCGTAAATGCCATAATGCTTCTTCCCATCAGATAAGCGGTATTATTACCGTCGTATCTGCTCTCATCGCCGGTACTCATTTCCATCTTCCATGAAAATCCGGGCGGAAGTTCGGGAATTTCTACTTTTCTTTCTTCCCAGTGCATGTTCATTATAACCATAACAATGTCATCCTTTTTTTTATTCTCGTCATAACCCGCAAACATAACACCGATAACTCTTGTCTCGTAATCGGTATAATCGTTCCAGGGAACCGAATTGTGAATGGAACAGTCGGGCAGTCCGCATTTCGCCTGCGAGGTCCTGCCTCTCAGTACCGGATGATTATTTCTGTACTCGATGCACTTTTTTATAAATCTGTACTGGTGCTGATGCGTGGGAAGTCTGTCCCAGTTAAGCCACGATACACGGTTGTCCTGGCAGTACGCATTGTTGTTTCCGTACTGTGAATTGCCGAATTCGTCTCCCGCAAGAAGCATTGGAATACCACGGCTCACCATTAGTGTAAATACAGCGTTCTCACGCATTCGGTTTCTGAGTTTCTTTATTTCGGGATCTTTGGTATCTCCCTCGAAACCGCAGTTCCAGCTGTAGTTTTCATCACTTCCGTCGGTATTGTTCCAGCCGTTTTTTTCATTATGCTTATAATTATAAGCATATAAATCATGAAGTGTAAAGCCGTCATGGCATGTAATAAAGTTTACGGACGCACTCTGTCCTCTCGATCTCGGATTGTAAATATCGAGCGAACCCGTGATCCTTCTTATTGCTGCATCGGCCATGCCCGCATCGGATTTCAAAAATCTTCTGATATCGTCCCTGTATTTTCCATTCCACTCTGCCCATCTTTTCCATGAAGGGAAAGAGCCAACCTGATAAAGTCCGCCGGCGTCCCAGGCTTCCGCAATGAGTTTCGTCTTTGCCAGAACCGGATCGAATGCAAGGATTTCGAGAAGCGGCGGCGCATTGAGAGGAACACCGTTCTCGGAACGTCCAAGGATGCTTGCAAGATCGAATCTGAAGCCGTCGACTCTATACTCGGTAACCCAGTACCTGAGGCAGTTTAAGATCATGCTTCTTACAATGGGATGATTGCAGTTCATCGTATTGCCGCACCCCGAGAAGTTAAAGAAATAACCGTCGGGTGTCAGCATGTAATACACATCTTTGTCGTATCCCTTAAAAGAATATGTAGGTCCGTGTTCGTTGCCTTCAGATGTATGATTGAAAACGACATCGAGAATAACTTCTATTCCGTTTTCGTTTAGTGTCTTTACAAGTTTTTTGAATTCGTCTCCCTCTTTGTTATGCTCAACTTTCGAAGCATAACTTGTATTGGGTGCGAAAAAGCTTACCGTATTGTAGCCCCAATAATTCACCAACTGCTGGCCGTCGACGAATCTTTCGGCTTCAAGTTCATCGAATTCAAATATGGGCATGAGTTCGATTGCGTTGATCCCGAGTTCCTTAAGATACGGTATCTTTTCCATGACACCGTCAAACGTGCCCGGGTGTTTTACTTTCGAACTTTTATCCATGGTAAAACCGCGGACATGCATTTCGTATATTATCAGATCGTTAAAAGGAATTTCAGGCTGTTTGAAATTGCCCCAGTCAAAATCACTGTCAACGACTCTGGCTTTGTATGTAATATCTTTTTCGGGTTTCTGCCCCCAGATCCTCTGACCTGTTACCGCCTTGGCATACATATCAAGGAGTCTCGGCGATGCTTTTTCGTTTCCTTCGGAATCAATCTCGATTACCCTGTAGGCATATTCAAACTCCGCGATATCGAGTCCGAATACAACCATGGCATATGTATTACCGATCCTGTATGAATCGGGATATCTGAGTACGGCATAAGGTTCCGTCTGCTCGTTTTTAAAAAGCAAAAGTTCCATCGCATGAGCATGCACGGAATGAATCGTGAAATTCACTCCTTCGGGCATTCTCTTGGCGCCGAATGATAAATAATCTCCGGGACATACCCAGTATTTTCCGATTTTATCAACATGCCTGTAATTCGATCCCATATCTTTTTACCAGCCTTTTATTTATTCATTTCCTCAAAAAAGGAATTGATCAGATCGTCATTCGCGGGAATGCTTCCCTGAATCATCTGTTCGCTGCCGCCGCCTCTGGATGATAATTTATTCTGCATGTTTTTAGCCAGTTCCCTGAGAGAAATGTCGGTAACATCAGCATTCTTTCCGACCACAAATCTGTATGTCGAATTTTTCTTTTCAAACATAACCGCCATAACGGTTTTGGTTTTCAAAGCAACTTCATTGATAAGTTTTCTTGACTGTATCTCATCAAAATCAGGAGCATAAAATACATAAAACTTCAAATTGTTTTCCGTTATTTTTTTGATGACTTCTTTTGTATTAAGATCCGTGATCTCTTTTTTGAGAGCGGAATTTTCTTCATGCAGCTGCATCGATTTTTCATATAAGTTTTCGACAGCGTTTGCGCATTCGTTTCTTTTCGACGAAAGGATATTCATGATCTTTTTGTTGTCTTTATGAATATCGATATAGTCTTTTACAGCATCGATTCCTGCGATAAGAGTAAGTCTCATTCCGCCGCGGTGAGGCATGGAATCGATAATCTTTACAAGCTGCATCTCGGCACTCGACTTAAGGCAGGGCGCGCAGCATGCGCAGATATCATACCCTTCGATAACCACAAGTCGTAAGTTCTCTTCTATGTCGAGTTTGCTTCTGTATGCAATGTCTTTTGCTTCTTCCGCGCTCGGAAGAAGTGCGTAAACCGGAACGTTTGAGGCAATCGCCATATTCGCCTGAAGTTCTATCTCTTCAAGATCTTTTGCATCTATCGGTCCGTCAACATCCATAACCGCTTCGATCCTGATCACATTTCTGTTTTCATCAGAAGTTTCGGAAAGATGAAAGCCCACATTGCTGTATCCGAATTTTTTATGGATAAGTCCGCAGATCAGATGTTCCGCGTTATGATTCTGCATTCTTCGAAATCTTAAGTCGAGGTCGATTTTCTGTAAAACCTCTGTGCCTGCCGGAATCTCACTCTCGAGAAAATGAATTATTTCCCCGTCAAATTCCTGAACATCGACAACTCTGACATCGTCAAAAAAACCTTCGTCGCTTTTCTGTCCTCCGCCTTCCGGAGAAAAGATCGTCGAATCAGTTACGGCTTCGTAAAGTTTTTCAAAGCCCTCCCTCTCTGACAGTGCGCATTTTGTCACCGTGGTTTTGTTCTCTTTTATAAAAGCATCTGTGTCAAAAATCTTTTTTGTTTTCATTTTTTCTTTTTCCCGGAAGTTTTCATTTTGGGCTTACGAGGTTTTTCGTCCTCATAATCATCGTAATCTTCTTCGTCTTCTTCCTCTTCGATTTCTTCCATGACGATTCTGTTTCTGCCGTTTTCCTTGCCGTAATAAAGTTTTTCGTCGGCAAGTTTAACCACTTCATCCTGCGTTCTTCCGAAGCCGCCGCTTACAAGACCGATCGTCATTGTAACCTTAATGAAAGGGATATAGGCATCGTCTACGGTAATATACTGTTCGGTCGAAGAACCGTCGTCTTCTATAATCTCGATTTCTCCGGTCTTTCCCGCAAGGAATTCGCCGAAGAGTTCCTCTTCCGACATTTCTTTTTTCTGTATCTGAAGTCCTCTTATTTCACCGAGAATTTTCTGGGTAACCATAAAAGCGGACTTAATCTGCATGTTTGTAAATATGAGCAAAAATTCCTCACCGCCCCATCTTGCGGCAAATCCGTTGCCGACCATATTGGTTCGAAGAACTTTCGCAACTTCCTTTAATACAACGTCACCCATGTCGTGACCGTATGTATCGTTGACTTTCTTAAAGAAGTCTATATCGCAAAGCGCTACCGAATAAGGTACTCCGAAATCCGCTTCTTCCCTTATGATCTTCTGAAGTCTTCTGTTTGCAAGTCTTCTGTTGAAAAGTTCGGTGAGCGCATCTTTTTCAATAAGCGTATGCAGAGATTTCTGCATGGACTGAAGGGCTTTTCCGATATCGGAAATTTCATCGCCCCTGCTTAAAACTTTATAATCAACCTCGCCGGTTAAATCTCCTTTTGAAACTCTTGTAAGCGATTCCTTTATGCTTTCGATAGAATCCGCAAGCTTGATTGAATAGGCATAGGAAATATATGCCGCAATAACAAGGGATATTAAAATGATGATCAGGATCGGCGCCACGGATCTGATTGCGAGAATATTGACTTCCCTGCATTCCTTCGCTACGGCAACCATCCCGGTACATCCGCCCGATGAATTGATTATCGGCTGATAGTAAACATAGTAATCGGTTCCGTTGATGTCTACTTTTTTGTAAAACTTGCTCTGCATTCCCTCAACGACGATCTGATTTACCACTTCGTTTACCGCGGTACCTACCAGCCTGTTGCCAGACTCATCGGTAATGGTCGTGATCATTCTGGTATTTCTGTAAAAGACGGAAATCTCCGCACCGGTCATTTCGGCATATCCGTCAATAATTTCATTGTGTCCGGTTATTTCATTTTCGCCTTTAAAATAGGCAACCAGATTTCCGCGCTTAATAAGCGTATATTCGCCCGGATAAATATAATCATACGAAAGAAGAACAGACGAAGCTATTTCCTTTAGTTCAGATTCAACTTTTTCATACATAACGGATGAAAATCTGATACCGCAGAAAATGATTGTAAGTAATCCGAAAACAAGAAGAGGACCGCAGGTCATGACAGGAATAGTGGTACTCAGTCCGCCCTTTCGCTTTTTCTTTTTTTCTTCTTTTTCTTTCGCCATAGTAATTCCCCCGACAATTCATTTCTTTGCAAAATTGCCCATAAACCCGCAGAAAGCAGGCATAGCCTGCTTTCTGTGAATATTGAAACTATGAATTGATTTATCTTCCTGTAGGAATGAAAGGTTTGATAGCTTCAGCAAGCTGTGAAACAGGCATTGTCTGTAACCAGATTTTTCCGGGGCCTGTTACCTTTGTATTGAAGAATCCTTCGCCGCCGACAAGTTTGTTTCCGAGTCCGCCCTTAACACTCTCAATATCCATCTGTACGGTTCCTTCCATACATGCAAGAGAACCGGTATCAACAATCATAACCTGTCCGGGTTCAAGTGTATATTCGATCATGCTTCCGTCGATCTCAAGGAAAAGATCTCCTTCTCCCGAGAACTTCTGCATGATAAATCCTTCACCGCCCAAAAGTCCGGCACCGAATTTCTTTGTAACTGCTGTTTCCATTTCAATTGATGTTGAGGAAGCAAGGAATGATTTCTTCTGAGCAATGATCGTGTCGCCTGCTTTAAGGTTAACCGCAAGGATTCTTCCGGGAACACCTGTTGTAAATGCGATGGTTCCGTTTCCGCCTGTAGCAGTATAAACATTTTCAAATAACGATTCACCTGTAAGAGCTTTTCCGAACATCTTTCCGAGACCTCCGGTCTGTGTCTTCATCTCCATGTTGGGAGACATCCAAGCCATTGCTCCTCTCTGACATTTCACGCTTTCATTTGCGTCAACTTCGCAAACTACCACGGGAAAAGGTTCACCTTTGATTTCAAATTTCATAATTACCCCTCCTATTTATGATATAAAGTTTTTGTTTCGTATACAGGTTCACATGTAAGATTTACACCGAGTTTCCTGAATACATTTTTATCTACATGTGAAAGAATCACACTAGAATGCACTTCCGATCCCCTTAAATTCTGAAGCTGTTCCATCGCTGCCTTGGCATCCTCGTCTTCAGCAGCGCATATTGCAAGCGCGATCAAAACTTCATCCGTATGAAGTCTGGGGTTTCTGTTTCCGAGATGGTTTACTTTCAGATCCTGAATCGGTCCGAGAGTGGTTGCTTTTATAAGTTCTTTTGAATCATCCAGTCCCGCAAGAGCCTTTAACGCATTAAGAAGCATTGCGCTCGATGCGCCGAGCAGTTCGCTCGTCTTGCCTGTAATGATCCTGCCGTCGGGCAGTTCGATCGCAGCAGCGGGTTCACCCGTAGCTTCGGCCTTAACCTTTGCAGCCGAAACAACCTTTCTGTCATCCACGCTGATTTCAGCCTGTTTCATGAGAAGTTCAATCTTGAAACTTTCTTCCTCATCTGCGATTCCCTGTCTTCTCAGGCAGAGAGCCGTATAATATCTTCTGATGATCTCCTGTTTGGAAGCTTCTCTGACAACTTCGTCATCGACAATACCGAAACCGGCCATGTTTACACCCATATCGGTGGGCGACTTGTAAGGCGATTCGCCCATGATCTTTTCAAACATCGCATTGAGAACAGGAAAAACTTCCACGTCTCTGTTGTAATTGATGGTCGTCTCGCCGTATGCTTCGAGATGGAAAGGATCGATCATGTTGACATCCTTTAAATCAGCAGTTGCGGCTTCGTATGCAATGTTGACGGGATGTTTAAGAGGAAGGTTCCAGATAGGGAATGTCTCGTATTTCGCATATCCTGCCTTAATGCCTCTTTTGTAATCATGGTAAAGCTGTGAAAGACAGGTTGCCATTTTTCCGCTTCCCGGTCCGGGTGCGGTGATAACAACAAGAGATCTTGATGTTTCGATATATTCATTCTTTCCGTATCCTTCGTCGCTGACGATCAGAGGAATATTGGAAGGATATCCCGCGATGGGATAATGTCTGTATACTTTAAGTCCGAGCGACTCGAGTTTCTTCTGATAAGCCACGGCACTCGGCTGCGCTGCAAAGTGTGTAAGGCATACGCTTCCGACATAAAGACCGTAGCCTCTGAAAGCATCGATAAGTCTTAATACATCAACATCGTATGTGATGCCAAGATCCGCTCTCATTTTATTTTTCTCAATATCTGCTGCGGAAATTACGATTACGATTTCCGCCTCATCCTTAAGTTGCGAAAGCATCTTGATCTTACTGTCGGGTTTAAATCCGGGAAGTACTCTTGAAGCATGATAATCATCGAAGAGTTTTCCGCCGAATTCGAGATACAGCTTGCCCCCGAAGAAATCGATTCTTTCCTTAATCTTTTCGGACTGCATTTTAAGATATTTTTCGTTGTCAAAACCTATTTTGTTCATTGAATCATCCTCTTTTCAAACCTTTTTAATTATAATAAAAATCGTCCCTATAATCAAGTTAAATTCGTTCGTTGAAGCGAGTGCTCCTTTTTCTTCAGAGGCACCGTTTCAGCGCTAACCAAAAATAAAAAAAACCGAATTTCTCCGGTTTTTTTATCTTCATTTATCTTCGTTAATTAATCGTTGATTCCTGTATCCTTAAGAAGCTTGATAACATCTCCGACTGTTTCGATATTTTCAAGATCGTCCTGAGGCATTTCGATTCCGAATTCCTCTTCAAAAGCCATAACAAGTTCGAATAAATCAAGAGAGTCAGCGCCAAGGTCATCCTTGAAAGATGTATCCTCCGTAATTTCAACTCCCTGAAGATTTAACTGTTCAATAATTATCTCTTTTATTTTCTCAAGCATATTAACACCTCATAAAAATTTTATATATATTTTCTTACTGTTCTTTGCCTTAACGACTATGAGTATATTATCAGTATATTACTTTGTCAACCGATATTTTCCATTTGCAAAGAAATTTTACATTTAATTCATATCTTCCGAAAGAAGTTCCCTGTAAACCTCATTCTTCGGGATTCCTCTGTCCTTTGCCACCTTCTTCATTGCCTCTTTTTTGTCAATCCCCGAGTCCAGATAATGCTGCATGTGTTCCCTTACGGATATCTCCATCCAGCTTTTTTTGCTCTCTTCTTTTTCTGCATTTCTGTCAATGCCCTCTATAACAAGAACATACTCACCCTTGGGTTCCTTTGCATCGTAATATTCGCATGCTTCCGACAAAGTAAACCTCATTACTTCCTCGAACTTTTTGGTCAGTTCCCTGCAAAGCGCCGCTTTTCTGTCGCCGCCAAGCACACTTTTAAGTTCCGAAAGCGTGTTTTTTAAATGATGCGGAGCCTCGTAAAGAACGATAGTGCGATATTCTTTCTTTAAATCTTCCAGCACTTCGTTTCTCTCTTTTTTATCCGCCGGAAGAAATCCTTCAAAACAAAATCTCCTTGTGGGAAGTCCCGACAAAGTAAGCGCCACTATGCATGCGCAGGGTCCCGGAAGCGATGTTACCGTTATTCCTTCGTCGTGGCACATTCTGACAAGCACTTCACCAGGATCGGAAATACCCGGTGTTCCGGCATCGGTGATAAGTGCTATGTTCTTTCCTTCTTTAAGTCTGTCTATAAGCTCATAAGCCTTCTGAGTTTTGTTGTATTCGTGATAGCTGGTCATCGGAACGTGAATATCAAAGGCATTCATTAGTTTCATCGAATTCCTTGTATCCTCGGCCGCGATCAGGTCGACTTCGTTTAAAGTCGAAAGAACGCGTTTTGATATATCGCTTAAATTACCTATGGGTGTAGGGCATAAATATAATAATCCGGCCATTATGCTTCCTCATAAATCTTTCTTACTTCCGGTGTGTAGTTTCCGTTTTCATCATATATTATCAAAGGCTTTTCGACTCTCATTCCGGCATTGGCACATTTCCTGCCTTCGATAAGGATCATGTTCGGCTCGCTGTCGATACGAGGATAAACAACCCTTAATCTCTTCGGTTCGAGTCTGACATTTTTCATCTCAACTATTATTTCATCGAGTCGTTCGCTCTTATGAACCATAAAAAATCTTCCGCCGTTTTTCAAAAGTGCCGATGAAGCGCTTAAAACATCCTTAAGACTGCATTTTATTTCATGTCTTGCGATCGCTTTGGAATCATCCGGATTAACAAGCGCTTTCCCGGGCACCATGTAAGGCGGATTTACGGTCAGCGCATCAAAGGATGCCTTCTTTAAGTATTTGTCATATTCCTTCAGATCGGCATTGATAATTTCGATTTTGTCTTCAAGTTCATTCATTATGACGCTTCTTTTCGCCATGTCGGCCATGTCGTTTTGGATCTCAACGGCCGTAAAATGTTTTGCTTCGCTTTTCGCACTAAGCAGTATCGGAATAACGCCCGTACCTGTGCAAAGATCGACAACCATGTCGCCTTTTTTTATTTTCACGAATTCACTCAGAAGAACTGCATCCATACCAAAACAAAAACGGGTAGAGTCTTGTATTATACTATACCCGTTTCTCTGAAGCGAATCTATTCTTTCATTGTCTTTAAGCAAATTATTCTTCACCATTGGGTCTCGGTCTGCTTTCACGACGATTATTGTGGTAATGTCCGTTATGATTCTTCTTTCCTGCATTGGGATTGTTGTTCTTTTCTCCCTTGCCGGACTCTCCCTTCTTGTCTCTCCACTCTTTCTTTTCTTTGGGTTTTGAGCCTTTGTTTGCATTATCGAAATCTTTCTTTTTCTCGGGACGTTTCTTTTCCCTGCCGGCATCCTTGCCGTAGATTTCTTTTGCTTCTTCTTCCTGTTCTCTTTCGGTCTCTATGATGTCTTCTCTTTCCTGTTTTTCAAGAAGCTCGAGTGCCTTTCTGTCTTCGTCGCTTAAGACTTCCTTTTCCTTGCGTCCGTTTTTCTTAAATGAAAGTTCGGAAGAATTGTACTCTCTGACTTCCTTTTCATCCTTGACTTCAATTACGACTCTGACTTTCTGTCTTAATACGTTAACGCTTACCACTTCACCCTTGTAGCCGTCGTTTGTACTTACGGTATCACCGACATTGGGCATTGTCCTGTTAAGTTCTTCGTATGTTTCTTCCTCGTTCTTAAGACAGCACATAAGTCTTCCGCAGACACCCGAAACATTTGCGGGGTTAAGAGAAAGATTCTGTTCCTTTGCCATCTTGATTGAAACGGGAGCAAATTCGTGAAGATACGAATGACAGCAGAATTCTCTTCCGCATGTGCCGACTCCGCCGAGGAGTTTGATCTCATCTCTTACACCGATCTGTCTCAATTCGATCCTTGTTTTGAAAACTGCTGCCAGATCCTTTACAAGCTCTCTGAAATCGATACGATTGTCGGCGGTAAAATAGAACATTAACTTCTTTCTGTCGAATGTATATTCCGCCTCCACGAGTTTCATCGGAAGTGCATGTTTTGCGATCTTTTCCTTACAGATTTTGTAAGCGTCTTCTCTTATCGCAAGGTTTTCCTGTTCCTTTGCATCATCTTCTTCGGTCGCAAGTCTGATTATGGGTTTAAGCGGTCTTACAATGTTTTCTTCGGCCACCTCTCTTCTTTCACCTATTACGGTGCCGTATTCCATTCCTCTCGCGGTTTCCACTATTACGTGGTTACCTTTTTTTATTTCAAAATCGCAGGGGTCGAAGTAATAAAGTTTCCCTGCGGTGCGAAAACGCACGCTGACTACTTCTGCCATTTTTTTCCTCTCTATCGCGTTTCCCGTATAACTTCAAGAAGCAGTGTCATACAGGTCTCGAAATTTGCTTTTGCTTTAATTCTGGTTTTGGTCTTTTCAAGAGCACGGACTATCTCATCGATTCCTTCATAGCTCGTTCTTTTGGCCACAGCTTTAATATGCTTTATTTCCTGTTTGAAAACAAGATCGTTGATATCATTGGTTGCTTTGAAAAGAAGCACGTCCCTGTACCATACAGAAAAAATATCAAGATAATCGATCTCGTCATACTTATACTCTTTTATCTTGTAGATAGCCGCCATGATATCGGGAGCATCCATGTCGTTGATATGCTTAAGAAGCGAAACCGCTTCTGTTTTCATCTTGTCAAAATCCTCGTTGATAATGAGCATTTTGGCTTTTCCGAAATTACCCTGCGAAAAAGAAACCGCAATATCAGCCTTATAATCGGGAATCTTGTATTCCTTCATAAGGTATTTCTTGAGGATCTTCTTGTCTACAGGTCTTAAGCTTAATTTGACGCAGCGACTCTGAATCGTCGGGAGAAGTTTGTCTTTTGAAGTGGTAAGAAGAATGATGACCACATATTCAGGCGGTTCTTCCAGAGTTTTAAGAAGTGCATTCTGTGCCTCTTCCGTCATAATCTCAGCTTCATTTATAAGATATATTTTATATCTGCTTTTAAAAGGACGTGTGGAAATTCCTTTTACAACCTGATCTCTGATATCCTTAACGCTTATAATGCTCGGCTTGTCATGAACGATGCTGTAAAAATCCGGATGAGCATTGTTTTCCATCTGAAGGCAGGACTGGCACTTTCCGCAAGGCTTGTCGCTTTCGCCCTCGCAAAGAAGAGCTTCCGAAAAAACTTTGGCGATAAATTCCTTACCGCTTCTCATTTCGCCCTCAATAATATAGGCATGAGAAACCTCACCCCCGTTTACAGCTTTTCGTAAATATTCAATTAAATGTTCCTGTCCGACAATATCTTCAAATCTTGCCATATTAACCCCATCCTACATAAATATGTCCAAAAGCAGACCTCTGATTTCATCTATCTTTCCAAGAATGGATATCGCATCTTTTTCTTCCTCGACAAGTTCTTTGGCCAGTTCGTCAAGAACCTCGTCAACACGTCTGATGATTCCGTAAACCCTGTGTCTGCCTCTTCTGTCAAGAAAGTTTTCTCTCGAAAATTCATGAGATCTGTTAACCACTTCGTTCATAAAACTTTTGATCAGGGTACGATAATGTTTCATATCCCTGATATCCATTTTCTTTTTGATCTTATCGCCCTGCATGGTTATTTCTTCCATCATGCCGACAAGCCTCTGCTGAAGTTCCGCGTCCTCAACATTGGCCGATAAAACAAATTTAAAAGGAACTTCTGCCGTCGGGTTCTGTTTAACCGTGTCTGTGGCAACTGCCTGTGTGATTTGATTGACTTTTATTTCCATCAGGCTCTCCTTTTACAAAATCAGGCGTTTAAACCTCTTTTTCCGATTCGACTATATAAGAACGGACTTCGTTTATACAGTCCTCGAGAACATCATTGACAAATACTTTTTCAATTCCGGCATTTTTGACTTTTTCCTTTGAAAAATCAGAGGAATCAGCCAGAAATCTTCTGCACATTTCTTCATATTTGGGTTCACTCTGACTTCTCTCGCGTCTTAATGCGCGGTCAAGTCTTTCGCCGTCATCCACATCTATCATGATGGGAATAATCTTATCCCTGCCGAAATAGTTTCTTATCTGAATGTATGATTCAAGTGTACCGATAACAACGTAACTCTTCTTATCAAGTTCTATATCGCCGTTGTCCACGGTCATGTATTTCCAGATCCCGTATACCGTATTGTAAGCTCTGGATTCAACTATTTTGCCTTCTTCATAAAGCCTTCCGGCTTCAACCTCGTCTATGAAATAATATTCTCTTCCGTTTTCTTCGCCTTCTCGTATAGGTCTTGTGGTATAAGTTACAAGCTGGTGAAGATTAAGATCCTTATCCGATAAAAGTCTCTTGTATACCGTGTCCTTACCTGTGGAACTCTTTCCGCAGATACAGTAAATTTTTCCCATTACAACATTTTCTCCGATTCAAAGTTTTCCCACTTTACGCTTTCGCATAAGTTCACCGGGGAATCCCTTTTGGGGACTTGGAAATTCTGCGCTTACGTCAGTCCTCTCTGCCTTTCGCATAGAAAAGCACTCCGAGCGTCGACGGACCGCAGTGGCTCGTGATAACGCCGCCTGCCTGTGTTTCCAGAATTTCATCAAAATAATTAAGCTCTTTGAGATAATTTACGACCGGTTCTACCAGTTCGTGATCCATTACCGAATAAGTAACGAAAACTCTCGTTTTATCCGCTTTTAACAAATCTTCTTTCATGTCATCGACATAATTGATGAGGACTTTTTTAAGTTTTCCTCTGTACTTGGTTCCGACACCCATTTTGCCCATCTTGACTTCGATCCTGGGTTTAAGCTGAAGCGTATTTGCAAGCAGTGCCGTTACAGCGGTACATCTTCCTCCTCTTGCAAGGAATGTAAGCGTATCCACAACGAAACTTGCTCTTACATCTTCTCTTGCACCGTTGATCGCTTCATAAATATATTCGGCATTCTTTCCTTCGTTAACCATCTCGGCGGCACGAATCACCTGAAGTCCTATTCCCGTTGAGAGATTCATTGAATTGATGACATATACTTTGTCATATTCAAGTTCATCCGCAGCAAGTCTTATAACATTGCAGGTTGTGCTCATGTCTTCGGAAATACCGATAAAGATCACTTCGTCTCCGGCCTCTTTGTGAGGTCTGAGTTTTTCGATTGCTTCTTCAATTCCCGCAGCCGCAGTCTTGGGTGTGGTTTTGTTTTTATTTGACCATTCGATTATTTCTTCGGAAGTTACATCTATTCCGTCAAAATAACTTTTCTCATCCATTATGATGCATAAAGGTATAATTTCAATCCCGTATTTTTCAATCAGGTCAGCCGACAGATCACATGTACTGTCCGACATAATAATGATTCTTCCCATGCGTTGTCTCCTTTGTAAACGTATTCGGAAAAACTGCCGATTATATTGCCATTTTCTACTTATGCATATAATCAATTAATTATACCATTTTTTACATATTTGTCCAATCCGCATTATTTGCGGGCGGGATTGTTTTTCATTCAGCCCTAAAAAGGAAAAAACCTAAGATTATCTTAGGTTTAAAAGAGCCACAAGGCCTTTGTATATAAAATCTTTTATCTCTTCGAATTCCTCATCCGATCTGCAATTTTTCATCATGAAAAGAAAAAGAATAAACTGTGAGTAGAAAATATTTTTCTGATATGTGGCGTCTTTTTCCGTAAATATTCCCTCTTTGATTCCCTGATTTACGAAATCCCTGAGAGTACTTTCTATCGTGACAAATTTGCAATCTTTTGATTTGAGTCCGAAATGCGAAAGATTCTTATCCGAAAAATCCGGTTTGCTTATTTCCTTTATTGTTTTGACAATGGACTGAAGCGTCGCTTCATCGATCCTTCGTCTCCATATATCATCAAGAATGGAATAAAATTTTTCCTTAAAGCTGCCCTCGGAAACCATTATCATAAGAATATCTTTTGCAGCATAAACCATCAGATAATAAATCGCTCTCGAAAGCAGTTCTTCCTTGCTTTTAAAATACTCGTAAGTTGTGCCTTTTCCGATGCCGGCGCGTGAGGATATTTCACTTATGGTTAAAGTCGAAATATCCCTTCCCTCGCCTATAAACTGACCTACCGCAAGATAAACCTTTGTTTCCTTGTCCGGCAGATTCGATAATTTTTCAACAAATTCCATTAATTCCTGTCCGGCCATGTTTTCCTCCATAATACTAACCACCCAGATACATTAATATGCGTTACGAAGTTCTTTTTCATCAACTGCCTTATCATTTTCAGCCGTAACCACAACCGGCTCGGGCATTGATGTTTCTTCTTCGTCTTTAATTCTTTCACCGTATTCGTCAACTCGCATCGACTTGTTCGAATTGAATATATCGTAAAGACAGGGCACAACGATAAGCGTAAGAATTGTACCGTAAATAAGTCCGCCTATCATTACTATCGCCATCGGCTGCATCATTGCCGAACCGCCGCCGATACCGAGAGCAAGTGTTGTCATTGAAATCACTGTTGTAAGCGTTGTCATAAGGATCGGTCTTAATCTCGCTTTTGCAGCTTCAACTATGGCATCCTTTTTAGACACACCCTCGCGTCTAAGCTGGTTGATAAAGTCAACCATAACGATACCGTTGTTTACTATGATTCCGGCCAGCATTACGAATCCGAGTGCACCGATTACGGAAACGTTGTTCTTTGTAAAGAAAAGTGCAAACAGACCGCCTGTAAATGCAAGAGGAATGGTAAACATTATGATAAACGGCGAGAGCAGTGACTGGAACTGTGCAACCATGATGAGGTATATAAATATTACTGCCAGGATAAGCATGAGCGTTAACTGCTTCATTGCATCTCTGATCATCTCATCCTCACCTCCCATTTCAATCGAGTAACCGTCTTTAAGATTCATCTCGTCGAAACGTCTCTGGAGTTCATTGCTGACAAAAGTAATATTGTGTTCATCATCGATTCCCGCACTTACCGAAATATATTTTGTCTGAGCATCACGGTTAATAACATTAAGTGTATCCGTTACTTCAAAAGAAGCTACTTTTGAAAGAGGGATCATCTTGTGATTTCCTTCTCTGTCCGTATAAGGAAATTCAAGATAACAGATATCGTGAAGTGTTGTATCTGCCTGTTCTTCAGCAATCACGTAAATGTCATAATCCTTTGTATCCGCCGAAAGCGAAGTAGTGGCAGTACTCGGCATCATGGCTTTCATAACTTCCGCAAAAACCTGAGCGGTTGTCATCTGATATTCCATGGCCCTTACCTTGTCCACATGAATTTTGATACAGGGTGTGGTATTGTCGAGACCGTCATTTATATTTTTAACACCGGGTGTTTCTTCCATGATCGAAACAACCTCTTTCGTGTATTCCCTGATCTGGTCAAGATCCCTTCCTTTAACCATTACGGAAAGACCGGAACCCATGAGTGAAGTCATATCGCCCGATGTCGTCGATACGCTTACCTTGCAGTTTAAATCCTTTGTCTTTTCTATTATTTCAGCCGTAATGTCTTCCATTTTTCTCTTGTTGTTTTCGTCAAGCAAAAGATAGTATGTAGCCGAATTTCCGCCGCCTAAACCGAGACCTGCGATTACGCTTCCGCCGCCGACCATTGCACCGACGGTATCGATTCCCTCAATACCCATAACTCTTTCAGTTACAATATCACAGTCCGCCATAAGATCTTCCTGAGTATATTCCTCATCTTCCGGCGCGTAAACAGACATCGAGATCTGATCCACTTCAATATCCATATCGAGGAATGAAAATCCTCTCGAAAAACCTGCGTAAATACTGACTCCGAGAAGTACAAGTGCGAGCAGGAGGACCAGCGGTTTAAACTTAAGAATATACTTTAATCCCGAACCGTAAGCATCCCTTATTTTGTCAAAGAATTTCGTAGGCTTTTCCTCTCCGTCCTTGATCATAACGGATGCAAGTGACGGAACGAAGGTAAGCGCAACTATCAATGACGCTGCGAGTGTATATGTTACGGTAAGTGCCATATCGACAAATACCTGTTTTGTAATACCCTGTGCAAATACGATGGGTGCAAAAACGCTGACAGTCGTGAGTGTCGAAGAGACGATCGCACCGCCTACTCCTTTTGCTCCTTCCACTGCCGCTTTATTAATGCTGGCTCCTTCTTTTCGCAGTCGGTATATGTTTTCTATGACGACTATCGAGTTATCAACCAGCATACCTATGCCCAGCGCCAGACCGGAAAGCGAAATAATATTCAGAGTGATATGTGTAAAATACATAAGCACAACTGCGAAAATAACGCTTAAAGGAATCGAGCAGGCAATAATAAATGTTGATTTGAAATCCTTTAAGAAAAGGATCAGGATAATAACCGCAAGAGCGGCACCGATGAGCATGTTCTGAACTACACTGCTTACAACTATGTCAATATAAACGCCCTGGTTCATAAGAACAGCCAGGTTAAGTCCCGGGAATTCCTCTTCCATCTGATCGAATTTATCAAGAAGTCTGTCGGTTACATCACCGGTCGAATAGCCTGTCTGCTTTTCAAACGAAAGCATTACTGCAGGGTTTCCGTTGATTTTTGAATATGAGTCTGCTGCATTGTTGACCACTTCAACTTTTGCAACATCCTTGACACGGATCGGCTCTATGTCTTCCATTCCGAGATCCAGAAGCACCATGTCACGAAGTTCGTCAACAGTATTAACACTGTCTCCGACAGAGATCATATACTGTTTTGCACCTTCATCAATGTAACCTGCCGGCATGTGGAAGTCCTGTGCAAGTATCAGGTTTCCGAGCATTTCAACCGTAACTATATTTGAAATGTCTGCCTGTTTCAGCGCTTCTTCTTTTGCTGCATCAAGCTGTGCCTGACCTTGTTCGAGAGCAGCCTTTCCGTTAGCGATTTCAGTTGTAGCTCTGCTCATTTCGAGAATACCCGTTACGATACCCTCGTTTAATTTTTTGTATGCATCATCAAGCGTAACTTTTCCTTCCGCAATCGGTTCCCTCGCCTGTTCCATTGTGGCAATGGTCGAATTAACCTTTGCAAGCGCTTCCGTAAGCTGAACCGAAAGAGTCTGCGGATTGTCTGTCGAAGCGGTAATGCCGAGCCACGACAAATCTATTCCGGCTTCTTTTAAAGCGTTGATCGCAGCGTCAACTTCTTCCTGAGAAGGAGTTACGGCATCTCGTGCTGCTTTAAGGGTCTCGACAAGCTGTACAAGCTGTTCCCTGGTCAGACCGGTGGATGTGAATATTTCCTCATCGGAAGCATTGTTAAGAAGATCCTCATACTGCTGAATAAGATCGAGTTTCTGTCTTAACTCATCCACTCTCCTGTTGTAATCATTCATGGCATTTACGGCTCTTTCAAGAAGAGGCTTAACCATCTTCATCATCGCAAGATTGGATTCAAGTGTGGACTCTCCCACGTAAAGCTGAATCTTGCCGTTAACGATCTGGTTGGCACCGTCAGCCACCTGTGAAGCCATTTGTTTTTTGCCGTCTTCAAGAGCTTTTTCGCCGTCTTCTATCTTCTGTTTTGCATCATCGATTTCACTCTGCGCATCGGCAAACCCTTTTTCAATATTTTTAACTACATCTTTGTTAAGTTTTTCAATCTTGTCTTCATCGAGAGTGATCTGAATTCTCTCTTCAACCTTACCTGTAGTCGATACGCTTGCTACACCTTCAACACTTTCAAGATAAGGAACGATCGTACTGTCTACATAGTCGGAAATCTCAATCTGAGACATGCCTTCCATGTCTACCGAAGCAACCATTACCGGAAGCATGGTAGGGTCAAGCTGCATTATCATCGGATTCTGAACATTTGCAGGGAAAGAACCCGATACCTGATCAAGTTTCTGCTGAATCTCTATAACTATGGAGTCCATGTTGGAACTCTGTTCGTATTCGAGAATAACAAGCGAATAACTGTTGTACGACATCGACTGAATTGTTTTTATATTCTTGGTCGTTGCCATCTGCGCCTCAACGGGTGCGGTAACATTTCTTTCAACCTCTTCGGGACTTCCTCCGGGGTAAACGGTGATTACCATGACATAGGGAAGATTCATATCCGGAAGAAGGTCGGTCGTCATTCTCATAACGCTAACCACACCAAGAACTATAATAAGTACTACTCCAACCAATACCGTAAATGGTTTTTTAACGCTGTACTTTGACATAAAATTTAACTCCTGTACTGAATTTTTGGAAAAACCGATTTAAACGGCTCCTCAATTTTTCTTAATTCATTTTCAAAAATTTATATAAAACCGGAAAGCGATATTTTCCATGGAAAATTTTTAAGGCATTTATTTCCAAAACCATTTCCCGATCCATCAAATCAATTTCCGACCGAACGGTCGGTCAGTAAGTTATATCTTACTCATTTTTTCCCATTTGTCCATACTTTCACAAAATTTTCACGCATTTTGTGAATATTATATTATTTGTCCGAATGATGTCCGTTTTGGTTTGGTAATTTTTTTAAAGAGGCAAAAAATTTGATTAAAAAAGAAGTAAATGCTATTATATGCAAAGAAAATATATTTCTGTTTGTATTAATCGAAGCAGAATAATCTGTATTATCTGAAAATATTCTGATTTCGTATGAATTAAAATCACAAAAGGAAAATAAAAATGGCCAAAGAAACAAAAACGAACGTTATGCGCGTTCTTGAATCAAAGAAAATAGAATATAAAGGTTATACTTACGATCCCGAGAAAGCAATTGCAGGCGATGAAGTTGCGGCAATATTAAACGAGCCGCCCGAGAAAGTATTTAAAACACTCGTTACAGTGGCAGGAAAAGGCGAACACTACGTTTTCATGGTTCCCGTCAACAAAGAACTGAATCTTAAAGCAGCTGCAAAGGCTGTCGGTGAAAAGAGCATAGAAATGATTAAATCCAAGGAACTCCTTCCGCTGACGGGATATATCCACGGAGGCTGTTCTCCTATCGGAATGAAGAAACTTTTCAAAACGGTAATCGATTCATCCGCATCAAATTACGAAAAGATTTTCTTCAGCGGCGGAAAAGTCGGATTCCAGGTTGAAGTTGCATTCGAAGACTTATGCAAAGTTATACCTGTAATTACCGCAGACATTACAACAGATTAATACCTGATATTACTGCAGACATTACTACTGATCAATGCCTGAAATTCCTGCAGACATCACAACTGATCAATACCTGAAATTCCTGCAGGCATCACAAACGATCAATACACTTGATCGCTGCAGACATCAAAGACCATTAATACAAAAAGGAACCAATAATTCGGTTCCTTTTTTGTGTTCTTTAAATCTTTCACGTAAAAGCAAATTTGTAATATCCTGAATAAAGCACTCTTCTCTATTCAAAGAGTTACCGGAAGTTTTAGCTCCTGCAATACATAACAGGTAACTTTCAGCTTCTGTTACGAAATCATGAGTTGCTCAAATAAAATATTCAAGCCCGAAATCAGTCGTCATTTGAAAGAAAGATCTTAACTATACCGATTGCTGCCGCATACAAAACTCCTGCAACAGGGAAAAGAATTCCGGCAACTTCCCACTTTCCATATCCAAGACCGAATACAAGAAATACGGCTGCAACGATACACCAGTATGCTCCGCTTATCTTTGATTTAATTCGGGCTGCTTTCTTTTGAGCAGGAGAAATTCTGCCTTCTTTAAGAAGATTTTCATAAATACCCGAAATTCTGGAAGTATAGATAAATATTCCGACACCTGCAGCAACCATGATAAGCAAAAGATTAACCATGGATATGATTATGAGCGCATCGGCTTCAAGAAGCGCTGATGTGAGTATTCCCACGGGGCTCAAAATAAACAGCGATATTGCAAGAATAACAAGCGGAAGTCTTTTGCCTTCAAATTCTTTTTTTCTTTCCTTTACCATACCATCAATTCCGTAAAGTGTTTCAAAGTCATCATATTTAAGGAAATTGAATTCCTTTTCTTTAGCCTCCACTCCAAGCCAGATAACAACACCGGCAGCCACACATAAGAACAAAACAATCAAACCTGCAAGGGCTGCGATATTTACGGGAAGCAGTTCTTCAAAAGCATCCGACAGACCTGCAAGTTCGATAAGTGCAACCGGACAGACTGTAAAAAGCATTGTTGCGATCACCGCACTCGGAGTATTCTTTTTAACAATATTTATATATCTTGTCGCTTCTTCGAGTGAAACCTTTCTTGTAACAGTATTGTTCTCTGAATCATTCCTTTCAGTATTTTCTTCACCGGAAGAAGATTCAATTTCATCCTTTAACAAATAATCCGTACTGACACTGAAAATTTCAGCCATCTTAATAATTCTGTTAAGATCCGGAACAGCCTGTGCGCTTTCCCATTTCGAAACGGACTGTCGGGATACCGAGAGCATCTCAGCAAGTTCTTCCTGAGACCAGCCGTTCTTTTTTCTTTCATTGATAATCTTATCTGCTAATATCATATTATTTTCCTTTCCGGGCCATGCCCAATGAATCAACATCGGGCAATTACAGTTTAGCTTTTTGCCCTCTTCATTACAAGAAAATCATATGAAAAAAGGCGGTTGCATTCTAACAATCCGACTTTTCAATTTGTCAACCGGCAGTTGCAATTGCCTGAAAACAGGCAATTTATCAAAAATAAGTCAAAAAAAAATCACCTTAAGGTGATTCAAATGCCCAGGACCGGATTCGAACCAGTGACACGAGGATTTTCAGTCCTCTGCTCTACCAACTGAGCTACCTGGGCATAATAGCGGGGGAAGGATTCGAACCTACGACCTCCGGGTTATGAGCCCGACGAGCTTCCAGCTGCTCTACCCCGCGTCATCGTCGTTGTGGACTTCGCAATTGTTCAATCTAAATAAATTTGGATTTCACTATAGCTGCGTCACAACTCCTCTCCCCTAAAATGCAAGCATTTTTGGGGACCCCTTATTAAAGAGAAATGGATGGAGGTGGATTCGAACCACCGAAAGCGTCGCTAACAGATTTACAGTCTGCCCCCTTTGGCCACTCGGGAACCCATCCATAATATGAGTGGGGCCTACAGGGCTCGAACCTGTGACCCTCTGCTTGTAAGGCAGATGCTCTCCCAGCTGAGCTAAGACCCCACGCAAAGTAAAAATTCAATTCGTATGAATTGACGACCCAGATCGGACTCGAACCGACGACCTCCGCCGTGACAGGGCGGCGCTCTAACCAACTGAGCCACTAGGCCATGTATAAATGATTTATACCTTCAAAACCAAATACAGAATTCTCTCAAAACAAGATACCTAAACCTGGATAAGCTTTCGACCTATTAGTGACCATCAGCTGAACACATTACTGTGCTTACACCTTGGACCTATCTACCTCGTCGTCTTCGAGGGGTCTT
>JAIKXN010000173.1 GCA_024684055.1 Lachnospiraceae bacterium
ACTTGGTCTGAAAATGAGTTTGAACTCAACAAGACCTACGCATTCGATACAGTAGCGTTTTCCTCTTGGCTTACAGAATTGCGAGAGGTAATTTTAGAAGACACTATGAAAAAGATAGAATCGGGGAGTTAAACAACTTCCGGTTTGCCGGGATGGACGTTGGAACAGTAAACGGGAAGATAATGAAAGCAGAAGGTTGCGCATACAAATATGACACTACAATTATTAAAATACATTGTTGCAATTACTGAAATTGGTTCAATTACCGAAGCGGCTAAACAACTTCATATATCACAACCCAGTTTGTCAGCTGCGTTGAAGGAAGCAGAAAAAGAGGTGGGATTTGATATATTTACAAGAAGCCGAAGTGGTATTGCATTAACAAAAGAGGGATTAGAACTCTTAGGGTATGCCAGACAGGTAATTCAGGAGATGAATCTTTTTGAAGACAGATTCATTTTAAGCAAACCTGAGAAACCGCGCTTTTGCGTGTCGACGCAGCATTATACTTTCACAGCAAATGCTTTTGTTGAGATGGTACAAAGATTCGGTCAGGAACGATTTGAATTTATCCTTAATGAAACTCAGACACATCAAATATTAGAAGACGTGAAGAATCGGTTCTGTGATCTTGGAATTATATATTTATGCGATAGGAACGAGTTGTTTCTTAAAAGAACAATGGATGAGAAGGGGCTCTGTTTCCGCGAACTTTTTTCGGCGGCTCCTCATGTTTTTCTCAGGGCGAAACATCCTCTTGCCGGAAAAGAATCTGTTACGTTGAAAGACTTGAAGGGATATCCGAGATTGAACTTCCTTCAGGGAAACTATGAGTCAGCGGATTTTTCGGAAGAACCATTCAGCACGGAACTTTCAGAAAAAGAGATTCGTGTCAGTGACAGGGCAGCCATTGTGAATCTGATGATAGGTCTCGACGGGTATACCATATCAAGCGGAATATTTCCCAGATATCTTCAGGGTCGACAGATTGTTTCAGTGCCGCTTGCAGAGAAGGGACTAATGCGCATTGGATATGTTCTTTGCAAAGGACAGAATCTGTCGGAATTAGGATCGATCTACGTGGATGCCTTGAAAAGATACGCTCCGCAACAAACATAGTCTAAAACTATGCAAAAGCATATTTTATATGTGTTACCTATAAATTCTCCTTTTGCAGTAAAATGGTATTAACACTGTGAGAGGAGACTATGCTATGCCGGGTTATGCGCTTACAAATTTTATTATTTATGCGCTGGTAAATGCGTTTACACCGGGGCCGGGTAATATACTGGCATTAAATACGGTGACCAATTACGGATGGAAGAAGGGAAAACCACTCTTTTGGGGAATATTCACAGGATACTACGTGGTCCAGATAATATGTGCCGTTTTTGTGTATGGAGTAGGAACATTCATTCCAAATGCTCTGCAGGTAATGAAATATATCGGAGCTGCTTACATCCTATGGCTTGCAATCCATATTGCCATAAGTAAGCCGGAAATCAGCGAAGAGCAGGACTCAGCCTCATTCGTGAAAGGATTTCTGCTGCAGTTTGTAAATATAAAAATATACATGTTCGGGATTACGGCTCTGACAGGCTTCATTACTCCATATAATAAGACATTATGGGTTCTGATTGGGTTCGAACTTCTGATTGCGACGATAGGGACGATTGCCACATCAACGTGGATCGGAGCCGGGCTGCTGATCCAGAAATTCTATGTAAAGCATTATCGAATTATTAATATTATATTAGCGGGAACTTTACTGGAATGCATATGGAGCATGTTGAAGAATTGACCATTCCAGTATAACTGATTAAGCACAGAGAGGAAATTATCTTGAAGACAGTTAAAAAGACAAGTATCTTTCCAGCAAGCAAAGAGAAGGTATATGAATAAATTAAGAAGGAAAAAATTATGAACGAACAAATACTCAATGATTCCAGATTTGAAGGACTTAAGAAAGCAGAAAAAAAGATCCTGCTTGCATCTCCTACAATGCATGGAGATGAAGAAAAGTATGTACATGACGCATTTGAATCCGGGTGGGTTACAACTGCCGGTGAGAACATTACAGCTGTTGAAGAAGCAGTGGCAAAATATGTCGGAGTTAAGTATGCAGTAGGACTTAGTGCCGGAACAGCAGCACTTCACATGGCAACCAAGCTTGCCGGAGAGAAGCT
>JAIKXN010000178.1 GCA_024684055.1 Lachnospiraceae bacterium
GGTGCCGGAATTCTTCCGCCTCTGTTAATGAATGCATCACACGAGAAACCGTTAACGGGCATGATGGGTGCATGTCCCAAAAGTCCGCCGAATTCAACTGTCTCGCCGACACCTTTTCCGATTACCGGAATGATTCTTACGGCGGTTGTCTTCTGATTTACCATTCCTATCGCAAGTTCGTCTGCAATAATACCGGAAATCGTAGTTGCTTTTGTATCTCCGGGAATTGCGATCATGTCAAGACCTACCGAACATACGCACGTCATTGCTTCAAGTTTTTCAATTGTAAGAGCACCTGCTTCAACCGCATTGATCATACCCTGATCTTCGGAAACGGGAATAAACGCTCCGCTTAATCCTCCGACATATGAAGAAGCCATTACACCGCCCTTTTTAACCTGGTCGTTTAAAAGTGCCAATGCTGCGGTAGTACCGGGAGCACCGGCGTGTTCAAGACCGATTTCACAAAGAATATCGGCAACGGAATCGCCGATCGCGGGTGTGGGAGCAAGTGAAAGGTCTACTATGCCGAAAGGAACATTTAATCTTGAAGATGCCTCTTTCGCAACAAGCTGACCTACTCTTGTTACCTTAAATGCCGTTTTCTTAATGGTCTCGCAAAGAATTTCAAAATTCTCTCCTCTTACTTTTTCAAGAGCAGTCTTAACAACACCGGGTCCTGAAACGCCTACATTGATAATGCAGTCAGCTTCTGTTACACCATGAAAAGCGCCTGCCATAAAAGGATTGTCATCGGGTGCATTACAGAATACAACAAGTTTCGCACATCCGAGAGAATCGTTTTCTTTTGTATATTCAGCAGTTTCCTTAATGATCTCGCCCATAAGTTTAACCGCATCCATATTGATACCGGTTTTTGTCGAACCTAAATTAATCGAAGAACATACTCTTTCGGTTTTCGACAAAGCTTCGGGAATCGATCTGATAAGAAGTTCTTCGGCAGGAGTCATACCCTTTGAAACAAGTGCGGAATAACCGCCTATAAAGTTTACGCCTACCTGTTTTGCAACTTCATCAAGAACAACGGCAAGTTCTGCAAAATCAGATGTTGTTTTGCATGCCGCAGAACCGACAAGTGAAATCGGTGTAACCGAAATTCTTTTGTTAACAATGGGAATACCGAATTCCTTTTCAATGTCCTTACCTGTTTTTACAAGGTCTTTTGCGTAATTATATATTTTGTCATATACGTTCTTTTTAACTTTTTCCAAATCCGAATCAATACAGTCGATAAGAGAAATACCCATTGTAATAGTTCTTACGTCAAGGTTTTCCTTTTCGATCATCTCATTGGTTTCGGATACTTCATTTATGTTTATCATTTTAATTCCCTCGTTTTTCAGATTAGATTCTGTGCATTGAATCAAAGATTTCTTCACGCTGGCATTTGATCACAACGCCGATTTCCTCGCCGATCTGAGCGAGTTCATCGGAAATCTCACCTATGGGCTTGGGAGCATCATTCATATCGGTAATCATCATCATATTAAAAAACCCGCCCGTAATGGTCTGGGAAATATCCTCTATGTTAATTCGATTGTTCGCAAGATAAGTACAAATCTTTGCAATGATACCTACACCGTCTTTTCCAACAACGGTAATGATTGTTTTTTTCATAATTTATCACCTCAGTAATTTTATTTTCTCTATAATTCGACCACTCTGGAAATCTCGCTTCTTTTAGCGACATAAATTGGAAAATCGAGACCGTCATATTTCGTATCGCTCATTGTGATCTCAACCTTAACCGCCTCATATGCAAGGTCGGGAAGATTGTTCATATCACTCAAATGCGCTAACATTATACCTTGTATATTGTCATTTAGCAATCTTGATATAAACTTTCCGCTGGATTCATTCGAAAGATGGCCCTCATCAGACATTATTCTTCTTTTAAGATTATATGAATAGGGACCGGTCTGAAGCATCCTGATATCGTGATTGGCTTCAATGACCATATAATCAAGTCCGCCAAGAAAATCGATAAGTTCTTCATCATAATGCCCGAGATCCGTAACAACCGCAGCTTTTTTCTTATTGTTTTCAAAAGAAAAACAAAGCGGTTCGTTTGCATCATGAAAGACGGGATGCGGAGTAAAAGTAAAATCTCCTATTTCAAACGAAGACAAATCTCTCAGCGATTTAAGCGTATCGAGATTAAAAGAACCGAGAGATTTGGCAGAATATATTCCTTCTATAGTTCCCATCGAAGCATAGACGGGAATCTCTTTTTTTCTCTCTACAACACCAAGGCCTTTGATGTGATCCGAATGTTCATGAGTAACGAGTATCGCATCGATATCGCCTATGGTAAGATCGAGTTTATTCAAGCCTTCTTCTACAGCCTTTGCCGATATTCCGACATCAATCAGAATATGTGTATTGTCATCTCCGACATAAATACAGTTTCCGCTGCTTCCGCTGGCTATGGGGACTACTCTCATTTTCTTATTCCTTCCAGTAAATTTCTATTGTATCCCCCTCATGCAGTTCTTCGAGAAAATCAGCTGATCTTCCGTTTAACTGCGTTACGATTCCAAGACCCTGCGGCTTGGATAAATCAAATTCTATATGGTCGAAAACATCAACGAAAACATAGGACGGTTTGTTATCAAGTACTATGGGCGCTTTGTTAACGGTTACCGTGATCGTTTTGTTTTCTTTCGTTTCTTTATTTTCAGAAGCCTCATTCGAAGCGTTTGCTTCACCGTTTACGCTGTCTACATCAGAAACCTCTTCACTGACTGCATCTGATTCTGCCTTATCAGCTTTCTCGGCTTCTTCTTTTTGCATCGCATATAATCCGTCATCCTCGGGAAGATCTGCGTAAGTTACTTCGGGCTTCTTTTGGATATCAAGAGAAAATCTCGAATAAACCTTTGTATCCAGATCTGCCGGTGTGTTGTTAACAAGAACAAACTCTTCTTCGGAAAGATTTATGTCCACGAGTTCGAGGACCTGACCGACTGTAAGATAATCAAGCACTTCAACAACATCACCGTTTTGAATGCTGTACGAATCAACCGCAATTTCACCGTTAACAGTGCAAAGATTCGGAAGCGTCACGTTCATTTTATTTACGGTTATATTAAGCTTGGGATTCTGCGAATTAAGTTTTGCCAGTGTGATCTTACCGTTCGCACCCTTCGTTGAAGGAACAAGTTTAATATAATCATTTGCATGTAAAAGCTGATGAAGATTGGTAAGTTCCTGATTAACATATACAACGCAGGATTCGCCAAGATCTCCCTTAATTGTCTTGGGTTCTCCATTTAAGGTAAATTCAAGCGGATCGCCGCGTCTTGGGAATAAAGCATTATTATCAAGACCGATCTGCATTACCGCATCAACAACCGTAACGTTGCCGTTATCATAAAGTTTTAATCTGTCATCGTTTAACGATACATTGATAAACGAGTTATTGTCCTCGTAGAAATGAAGGCAGATTCCAAGAGGTGTAACAATAAGCGAATCTTTTGTAACCGAATTATCCTTGAATTCGATTTTGCCCATTACATCTTCGCCTCGAACGGCAACTCTGTTTACCATGATATCATGGAGTTTGGCAAGACTTGCTGTATATCCTTCTATTCTTCCGCCACCACCGACCACAAAAATGGCACCGACTTTTTCGCCGCCGTTAAGTTTCAGGATTTCATCCGAAACAAGTTTGGTCATTTCTTTTATATGTGAATCAAGAAGTTCAAGAACCTCTTTCTTGGTAATAGTTGATTTTAATCCCAAGATATCTTCATATTCAACGGTATCGTCATCGCCTATTCCTTCTATGCCTTTTTTGATCTTTTCAGCCTCATTGAATTCAACAAGACAGTAATTGGCAATTATTTCGGTAAGCGAGTCACCTGCAACCGGAATCATTCCGTAAGCAACAACCGAACCGTCTTTTGTGATACAGATATCGCTTGTTCCCGCACCTACATCGACAAGTGCGATATTTAACATTCTGAATTTCTCCGGAATGGCAACTTCAATAGCTGCTATAGGCTCGAGCGTAAGATTGCAGACTGTTAATCCGGCCATTTCCACAGCCGTGTAAAGTCCTTCGACAACGTCATAAGGAAGGAATGTGCAGATCATGTCCACGGATATTTTTCTTGCCTTATGATTTAAAAGATTGGTGATAAATACATCGTTTAAAAAATATTTGACAACGCTTTTTCCGACGCAGTAATATTTCTCGCCGAATTCGTTTTCAGTCTGGAATTTCTTGTATGCTTCTTCCACACCTTTGGACTGAAGATCAAATACATGCTCGTCAAGGATCATGGTCTCATCAGGATAAGTAATCTCGGCGTGAACGTTTTCCGTTTTAAGAACACGGCCTGCGGCAGCGATACAGACATCTTTAAGAGCGATCTTACACTTCTTTTCAAGCTTCTCTTTTACTTCCGTAATGGTCTCGGAAACTCTTTCGATATCGTGAATCTGTCCGTCTAACATGGAACGTGTATCATGTTCAAGCGATTCAATTCCTTTAACGATGAATTTGTCTTTTTCTCTGTATCCTACTACTCCGACAACAGCGCGGGTACCTATGTCCAGACCAAAAACAAGTCCTTCTTTTGTATTAGCGGATGCGCTCATTTACTTCCTCCATAGCAATATCTATCTGATCATACAAATCTTCTTTAGTCGTATTATTTAAGATAACCCTGAACCCGAAATAATCATTTCTCTGCGAAGACTTTCTGTAATTCTTGTCAGCCTCAGAGTAAAATTCCGTATCATGCTGTTTGGAAATTATGCTTTCGCATTTTTCCAAAGAATAATTTCTGCTTTCTGTAAGTCTTTTAATCCTTATTTCTTTGTCAGCGCTTATTTCCCAGAGTTCGTTAAGAATCGGAAAATATCCGGCTTCTGCAAGAAGTGCAGCTTCGAGAATAATAATCTCATATTCATCCGATAAATCTTCAATCTCTTTTTCGATGACCTTTCTGACAGCGGGATGAATGATATCGTTTACCTTATTTACAAGAGAATCGTCCGCAAAAATCTTTTCAGCCATTTTACATTTATCTATCTCACCGTCTTCGGATAAAATGTCTTCACCGAGAAGAGAAATAATGTCTTTATAACATTCTCTGCCTTTCAGTTTGACTTCGTTACCGATATCGTCCGCTTTGATAAGCGCACAGTTGTATTTAAGTTTAAGATAATCAAGAGCAAGCGATTTACCGGATCCGACTCCGCCGGTAATTCCGATCGTATAAGCTTTATTTCGCTTCATACCAGTTCTCTCCGACATTCAGATCGACAATAAGCGGAACAGAAAGCATACATGCTTTTTCCATTTCTTCTTTAAGAATCTTAACTGCCGATTCTTTCTCTTCTTCTTTCACTTCTAGAAGCAATTCATCGTGTACCTGAATAAGTATTCTCGAAGAAAGATCATTCTTTATAAGGGCATCTCTCACATTGATCATGGCTATTTTCATGATGTCGGCAGCAGTTCCCTGAATGGGTGCATTCATTGCAACTCTCTTGCCGAATTCTCTTTGCATAAACTGCGATGCCTTAAGTTCCGGAATAGGTCTTCTTCTTTTAAACGATGTAACGGAATAACCTTCTTTAATCGCATTTTCAACACACGAATCAAGATAAGTTTTTATTCCGGGATATCCTTCAAAATATTCTTTGATATATTTTTCAGCTTCTTTTCTGGTTATCTCCAGGTCCTGTCCGAGCGAGAATGATGACATTCCGTAAATAATACCGAAGTTAACGACTTTTGCAGAACGTCTCTGGGATGCAGTTACTTCTTCGATCGGAACACCGAACACCTTCGAGGCTGTAACGGAATGAATGTCATCCCCTGAATTAAATGCTTCAATCAGAGTCTTATCATCTGAAACATGCGCAAGGATTCTGAGTTCAATCTGCGAATAGTCAGCATCCGCAAAGAAATATCCTTTCTTGGGAATGAATACTTTTCTTAATTCACGTCCAAGCTGTGTTCTGACAGGGATATTCTGCAAATTCGGTTCAGCCGACGATATTCTTCCTGTTGCGGTTACGGTCTGAAGAAAATGCGAATGGATTCTTCCGTCAGATTCTATGCAGGAAGCAAGACCTGCGGCATAAGTCGATTTAAGTTTTGTAAGAGCCCTGTATTCAAGAATTCTCGAAACAAAAGGATATTCACCCGATAACTTTTCAAGCACGTCCGCACTGGTCGAATAACCGGTTTTCGTTTTCTTTGAATAAGGCATATTCATTTTTTCAAAAAGAATCACGCCGAGCTGTTTGGGCGAAAGAATATTAAATTCCTCACCTGCTTCTTCGTATATTTTCTTTTCAAGTTCATCGATGGATACCGAAAGTTCAGCTTCATATTTCGACAAAGAATCCCTGTCTACTTCAATGCCGGCTTTTTCCATCTCGTATAAAACAAGCGAAAGCGGCATCTCTATATCTTTGAAAAGATTATACTGATCGGTTTCTTCAAGTCTTATTTTAAGTTCTTTGTAAAGAAAACCGAAGCCGTAAGCAGTCTTTGAAAGTTCATTTACATCGAGACTGTCTTTCGGATAAGAAAACGAAAGATAATCGTTAAATAACGCTTCGGGCGTATAGTTGTTATTTATGGGATTAAAAATATATGCTGCAATATCAAGAGCAAAAATATTTTTTGTAAGCTCATGCGAATCAAGCCTTAAATCCGATTCATCAAGAAGATCAAAAACATCCGAAGCCCTGCTTACAACAAGAGTCGTATTCTTTTCTCTTAAGAGAGAATATATAACATCTTTGATATCAATCGAAGCCGGAACAAAAATGAATTCATTATCTTTCCCGAAAACATTTCCGTAAGGGCTTAAAACCAAAGGAATGACTGCTTCGTTTGCTCCTTCAAGAAACTTTGAAACAGATTCTTTATTTTCGGCATTGACGATATTAAAATCCTCGATGGAAAGCTCTGTTTTTTCTTCGCTTAAATTATCCTCGAATTTCTTGATATAAGTCCTGAGTCCCAATTCTTTAATTATTTCATAACCGGCATTGTTATAAACAATGTTGCAGGCATATTCATCAAAATCAAGAGAAACGGGAGCGTTTGTCGCGATGGTCGCCAGTTTCAGACAAAGATAAGCAAGGTCTTTGTTTTCTTCAAGAGAAGTTTTAATGGCTGCTTTACTTATCTCACTGACGTTTTCATAAATTCCGTCAAGCGAATGATAATTTACGATCAGTTCTTTTGCCGTTTTCTCTCCGACTTTCGGCACTCCCGGAATGTTATCGGAAGTATCTCCCATTAAAGCTTTCATGTGAATAAACTCAATGGGTGTGACTCCGTATTTTTCTTTTACATCGTTCGGATAATAATCTTCGACGGTAGTCTGACCTCTCTGGGTTTTGGGAATACGGATCTTAATATGTTCATCGGAAATCTGCAAGAGATCGCGGTCTCCCGAGATAAGAGAAACTTCTATTCCCGCAGCCTGTCCTTTCTTGGCAAGAGTGCCGAGAAGATCGTCAGCTTCGAATCCTTCAAGTTCAACCGTCTTTATATTCATTTCATGTACAAGATTTTTGATATAGGGAACCTGCTCTCTTAATTCATCGGGCATACCCTTTCTGGTACCTTTGTACGCTTCATACATTTTATGTCTGAAAGTAGGTGCATGGAGATCGAATGCGATTGCAAGATAATCAGGCTTTTCTTCTTCAAGGAATTTAAAGAGAATATTTAAAAAGCCATATACGGCATTAGTATGAACGCCGTTAACATTCGTAAGATCGGGCACTCCGTAAAACGCCCTGTTCATTATGCTGTTTCCGTCAATTAATAATAATTTTTTCATATAAGTCCTTATCAGAAAACAAATAAAGTTGATAAAAAGAGTCCCAAAAGGAAAGCAACCGTAACCACAGACAAAATGCAGATGAAAGTAAAATTCTTATAAAACTTAGCTCTTTTATAAGTTTTATTTATCTTCTCGTTAAGTTCGGATTCAAGATCAAAAGATGTCGCCGAATCAAGTCTCTTTAAACCTTCGTTAACAAGGTATTCGATGGAAAGTTCTTCCATGCATTCGTGGCAGCTTTTGACATGTTCTGCAAACTCTATATTGGCTTTGGAATTCAACGAATCGTTCAGGAAATCTTTTATTCGTTTTTTGCAGTCCTTGCAGTCCATAATTACTCCTTTACCATACCTTTCCATTTTACACCAAAAAGCTCTTTTTTTCTATGAAAAAATACTATTAAACAAGGCTTTTTATCGTCAAAATGTTCTTGAATATAACAAACATTTATGATAATATATTTGAGTATGAAATTTCGCCGGCGTGTCGGAATGGCAGACGAGGCAGACTCAAAATCTGTTGTTGGCAACAACGTGCGGGTTCAAGTCCCGCCGCCGGCATTTATCAAAAATAAAACCCCGAAAACTTATGTTTTCAGGGTTTTTATTTTTTTGATCATTTTTACTGTAAATTAATCTTAATCGAATCTTTTCCGAAAGCGGAAAGACTTAAATCAAGTGTTTCAATGAGAGTATCTTCGGGAATCTCATAAATAAGAACAAGCTGTTTCACCTCTCCCGCAGCTATCGTTCCAGAGTAGAAATTAAGAACATCATCAAGGGGAACTTTTGAAGAAGGAACCTTTACGTTGTTATTTATTATCGCTTTAAATTTCGGATTCGAAGTAATGAAATCAACGTAAGCATCGCCGGAAACGGAAGAAGCATTTATCTTGACTATAACAAGTTTGTTTCCGTCAGAAGCAGTAAAAGCAAATCCGATACTGTCGGAATCCTTCGGATACTTATCCAGAGTTTCATATCCGCCGAATTCATATGCAATGTCTTCGGTACCGAGATACTCCGAAATCTTATCTACGGTATATACCTTCTGCGCCTCGCTTACGGGAACATCATCAGGTGTATTCTCCGCTTTCTTTTCTTCCTGTTTTATCTTTTCTTCTTCCTCTATCTGCTTAAGCCTTTCGGCTTTCTGTTTTTCTTCTTCAAGGGCGATCGCCTTTTCCTCTTCGCTTAAAAGCCTTGCCTGATAATTAACGTCATGCTCCAAAACGGCATCCGCCATATATCTGACAACCTTTATCTCCTCTTCTTCGGTCATTTCGGGGATGGCATTATAACAGCCCGCAAAGAGTCCGAGCGAAGCAAAACATATTAAGCTGTAAATGATTTTTCTTTTCATGTGTTTTTTCCATTCAAAGATTATTTATTAAATAATACCACTCTTTTTAATTTATCGGTAATTCAAAATAAAAATTTACACCGTTGTTTTTGTTCTCGCATCCGTAATCCATATTGTATGACGTCATAATGGCCTTAACTATCGAAAGTCCGATTCCCGTTCCTCCGTAATCTCTGCTTCGCGCTTTGTCGGCTTTATAGAATTTATCCCAGATATGTTCCATATCTTCGTCCTTAATATTTTCACCGGTATTGAATATATTGATCCTTACCGTATCCTCTTTTTTCTCTATAAATAATTTTATTATCTTTTCTTTTGAACAGTAATGAATAGCGTTTGAAAGATAATTCTGGATAACTTCTTCGGTCCTGAATTCATCAGACCATACATAGATGCTTTCATCCGCGTTTTCAAATTCAAGATTGATCTCATTCTGTTTAAGCAAAAGGTTGGATGAAGCGATCTTGTTATTCAGAAGTTCGACAATATCAAACCTTTCGATCTCAAGCTGATTGTTTCCGAATTCAAGTTCCGAAAGAGACATCAGTTCTTTAACAAGGCGGTTCATTCGGTTGGATTCATCGATGATAACGTCAAGATAATAATTTCTGCTTTCCTCATCATCCATAATGCCTTCCTTAAGGCCTTCGGAATAGCTCTGAATAAGCGCAATGGGAGTCTTTAATTCATGAGAAACATTGGATACGAATTCCTTTCTCATGTCTTCCATCGCATCTCTTTTCTGAAGATCCTGTAAAAGAGCATTGTTTGCACATTTCAATTCGGAAATCGTCTGCTCGAGTTTTTCGGACATGTTGTTTATGTTGTATCCGAGAATATCAATCTCGTTTATTCCCTTGCAGTCATATTTCGTATCGAATTCAAGATTGGAAACTTTTGAAGAAATTTCGGTAAGTTTTAGAAGCGGCCTTGTAATCCTGTTGGTGATGATAATAACCGTAGTACAGCCCATAAACATGCCAATAAGACCGACAATTAAAAGAAACTTGTTTGCAATAAGAACTGAATCTTCGACTGCAACAAGCGCACATCTTATCATGAATTTTTCGTTGTTATAAAGAGTACCCCAGAGTTCAAGATATTTATTGCCCGAGTTCGAATCGTGAACCGTCTGGAAATGAGAGCCTCCCTCTTTCGAAGCAAGCTGATCAACAAGAAAATTGTTTGAAAGCTGATTGATAAGAGTTTTATCATCAGAGCTGACGGAAGCAAGCACATTGTTGCTGTTGTCAAGAACAACAACAGAAATGTCGTTTACTTCGCAAAGAATCATTAACGACTGTCTGAATTCAGGCGTCATAAGTTTTTTGTTCTTACTCGCCTCGTCAAGAAACCTGTATGCATCATTTATATTTCTTTTCTTGTTTAAAAGATAATAACTTTTAAGGAAAAAGAAATTCGCTGCCATACAGAGCAAAACGGTTCCGGCAAGAATAAAAATAAATATTAAAGTTAGCTGTTTTTTAATCGAGTGTTTCAAATTTGTATCCTATTCCCCAGATAGTCTTAATATATTTTCCTTTTTCACCCAGTTTGGATCTGATCTTCTTTACGTGAGTATCGATGGTTCTGTCTTCGCCGTAATAATCGTAATTCCATACATTGTTCAAAATATTGGTTCTCGGAAGAGCGATTCCTTCATTCTCAAGGAAATACGCAAGCAGTTCGAATTCCTTAAAAGAAAACTCAACCGGCTGCCCATCAACGGTCACAACGTGTGTAAGCTTATTCATAACGATGCCATGTGTTTCAAGTATGTCGGAAGCTCCTACACCCTGTGTACGTCTTAATACAGCTTCAACTCTCGCAACCAGGATTTTCGGAGAAAAAGGTTTTGAAATATATTCATCAACACCGAGTTTAAATCCGAGAAGTTCATCGGATTCATCCGTTCTTGCAGTAAGCATGATAATGGGAACTTTAGAATCTTTTCTGATCTCCTTGCAGACTTCCCAGCCGTCAAGTTTGGGCATCATAACATCAAGAAGAATAAGGTCTATATCCTGATTATCGTAAAAAACCCTTAACGCTTCCTCTCCGTCTCCGGCTTCAATAACGGTATATCCGTTTTTCGTAAGGAAATCGTTAATTATCTTACGCATTCTCATTTCATCATCAACTACAAGAATTTTGGAATTTTTCATATAACCTCCGCATAAAATTTACGCAAAACACGATACGAAAAACATATAAAGAATCACTACATTAATTGATTTTACATGGGTATTATGAAAAAAATGTGAAAAAACAAGGCAAAAAGACTATTCCGAGGAAGAATTGTTTAATTCTCTCTCTTTTTTGATGATATCTTTTTCCCGCTGATTAAGTTCTTTTTCTTTGTCCTTTAATTCGGTTTCCCAGGCTGAATATTTGTCTATAACGGCATTTTCATAATTGATTATGTTGGGATTTTTTGAAGTCGATGTTATGGCAAACAAAGCGATAATAATAACTACGAGAATTGCATTTATAAATAAAGACCACTTGAAAAAATTCTTAAAGCTGTCAGCTTCTTTTTTGTACTTTTTCAGATTATCCTTTCGCTCCGCTTCCGTAAGATTGTAATAGTTCTGAGTATTGACGGGAATGGGAACTATAACATCCTTGTAAGTATCGTCATCTTCAAGAAGCGTTTTTATGTGATGAAGATATTCAAGACCAACGGGAGTTTTAAAAGTATTTTTCTCGATACTTTTATTATAAACCTTATAAAGAATATCCGGATTGGCATTAATCAGTTTTTCATTAAGTTTATCGATTTTTTCCTGTTCGACTTTGGCAGCTTTTGCTTCTTCAAGCGATGAAAAATGATAATCGCCGACAATTAATTCCTTACTCATAATTTAACCTCTGAAAATATAAAATTACATTCAAATATATGTATTTTCAATAGTCCGAAATATTATAAAACCGTTTTCTATCCGCTTTATTCTTCGGCATACCAAACAAGTTATTTAATCTTATACAACTCTTATTATTTTACAGTAACCCAAGAAAAATTAAAAGAGCAGGGTCCGAAAACCCTGCTCTGAAATCTCTTATGTAGAAATTATAACTGAGGACCTGCAGAAACAAGTGCCTTACCTGCATCGTTTGTCTCGTATTTCTTGAAGTTCTTGATGAATCTTTCAGCAAGATCTTTAGCCTTCTCATCCCATTCGGAAGCGTTGGCATATGTATCACGAGGATCAAGGATTGCAGGATCAACTCCGGGAAGTTCTGTAGGAACTTCGAAATCGAATACGGGAATCTTCTTTGTAGGTGCTTTGTTAACGTCGCCGTTAAGGATAGCATCGATGATTCCACGAGTATCTTTGATGGAGATTCTCTTTCCTGTTCCGTTCCATCCTGTATTTACGAGGTAAGCCTTAGCTCCGCTCTTCTGCATCTTCTTAACGAGTTCTTCACCGTACTTTGTAGGATGAAGTTCAAGAAATGCCTGTCCGAAGCAAGCAGAGAATGTAGGTGTAGGCTCTGTGATTCCACGCTCTGTACCTGCAAGCTTAGCTGTGAAACCTGATAAGAAGTAGTACTGTGTCTGCTCAGGTGTAAGGATAGATACGGGAGGAAGTACTCCGAATGCATCTGCTGAAAGGAAGATAACATTCTTTGCATCGGGACCTGCAGAAATACCGTTAACCTTCTTAACGATGTTTTCGATGTGTTCGATAGGATAAGAAACACGTGTATTTTCTGTTACGGACTTGTCAGCGAAATCGATCTTTCCGTCTGCAGCTACAGTTACGTTCTCAAGAAGAGCATTTCTCTTGATAGCGTTGTAGATGTCGGGCTCAGAATCCTTGTCAAGGTTGATAACCTTAGCATAGCATCCGCCTTCGAAGTTGAATACACCGTTGTCATCCCAGCCGTGCTCGTCATCACCGATGAGAAGTCTCTTGGGATCTGTGGAAAGTGTTGTCTTACCTGTTCCTGAAAGACCGAAGAAGATAGCTGTGTTCTTACCTTCCATATCTGTGTTAGCTGAGCAGTGCATTGAAGCGATGCCCTGAAGAGGTAAGTAGTAGTTCATCATGGAGAACATACCCTTCTTCATTTCTCCGCCGTACCATGTGTTAAGAATAACCTGCTCACGGCTTGTTGTATTGAAAGCAACACATGTCTCTGAATTGAGACCGAGTTCCTTATAGTTGTCAACTTTTGCAAGAGAAGCTGTGTATACTACGAAGTTAGGCTCGAAGTTAGCAAGTTCTTCTTCTGTAGGCTGGATAAACATATTCTTTACGAAATGAGCCTGCCAAGCAACTTCCATGATGAAACGAACAGCCATTCTTGTATCTTTGTTAGCGCCGCAGAAAGCATCCATAACGAAAAGTCTCTTTCCGTTAAGTTCCTTCTTTGCAAGATCCTTAACGATAGCCCATGTCTCTTCTGTCATAGGATGGTTATCGTTCTTGTATCCTTCTGTGGTCCACCAAACTGTATCTTTTGAATTAGCATCCATAACAATGTATTTATCTTTAGGTGAACGACCAGTGTAAATACCTGTCATAACGTTAACTGTGCCGAGTTCTGTCTCTACACCTTTTTCGAAACCTGTAAGTTCGGGCTTCATTTCTTCTTCATATAAGAATTCATATGAAGGATTGTGGATAATTTCGCTGGCATTAATACCATACTTGCTTAAATCGATTGCCATAATTTATATCTCCTTATTTTTAATTTTTCGAATATCCTTAAAAGTATGTAAAAGGATTATTACGCACCGTAAATAAGTATAAAAATATTTGCTTTTAAAGTCAAGAATATTTATTGTGTTTGTTAATTGTTTAACAAAATTTTAACATGTATGAATTTTTATTGAACAGGGACCCTAAACAAGCGTCTTACATTTGTCCTGATAATCATCAAGCCATTTTACTTCCCTGCCGGTCATTTCATCTCTGAGAAGCAGTTTTTCATCAAGCGGAACATACGTTAAACATTCAAAACAAAAGAACTTCCCGTCAGCCGTTTCATACTTCTCTTTTACAAGCAAAATGTTCTCAATCCTGATGCCGTATCTGCCTTCTTTGTAAATACCGGGTTCATCTGAAACAAGCATCCCCGGTTTTAACACGGCATCTCTTCCATATGCGCCCTGTATCCATCTTATCGCCTGAGGACCTTCATGTACCGATAACATGTAACCGACACCGTGACCTGTTCCGCATTTGTAATCATCTCCCTCTTCCCACATCGGTTCTCTTGCAAGTATATCGAGATTGATCCCGGTACATCCTTCAATGAAAACCGCATTCATCAAAGCAAGCATGCCTCTGGCGACTCTGGTGTAATCATGTTTCATTTCATAAGTCGGTATACCTATCGCAACCGTCCTTGTAATATCGGTCGTTCCGCCCTTCCACTGTCCGCCGGAATCCACAAGATAAAGACTGTTATCAAGTATTGCACTGCAGTCATCTTTATATGATTCATAATGCATCATCGCAGCATTAGGACCCGATGCCGATATAGTATCGAACGACAGATCGTAACAATCTTCTTCGGAAAGTCTCATTTCATCGAGCTTGACCATAAGGTCATATTCCTTTAAAGATGTCACGTCATTATTCCCGATCCATTCAATAAAATCTTTAACAACTTTATTGTCTTTTCTGTAAGCTTCCCTGAGATTATTTATTTCAGTTTCGTTTTTGATCGATTTCATCATTGAAACCTTACAGTCCGAATTTATAAGATCATAGTTTTTCTCATTAAGAATATTCGCATATTTGACAGGCATTTTATCAAAAAGGAAACAAGCTTTTTTATTATCGGGAAGGCCTCTTAAAACGCTCTCAAATTCTTCGTAAAGGGCAACAGAAATACCCTGCTTTTTAAGTTCATTTTTAATCTCATCAAAAACATCATCGGATGTGTCTGAATTCTTAAAAAGAAACAAAAAAGCTTCATCTTTTGTGATCATCACGTAAGAAAGAGCAACGGGATTGTATCTGATTGCTTTTCCTCTTATGTTGCATATCCACATATTTGAATCAAGTACCGCACTTAAATAGAAATCCGCATCTGTGTCCGAAAGTGTCTTTTGAACTTTTAAAACTTTTGATTCGCAGGATTCTCCGGTTAAATCATCACTGAGAATTGAAACAGTGTCGTCAGCTTTTAAATCCGGATAATCTTTATTGAAATACTTTTTGTAAGCATTTAAAAAGACGTAATTTTTGTCATCGAGAGCATTGATTCCGTAATTCAGGCACTCTTTGTACGAGAAAATATCGGAAGGGCAGGCAACTGTCTTTCCCTTGTCAGCAAATCCCCTGACATATTCGCGTATCGTGGGGTAACCCGGCGTACTTAATTTCATAAGCTTTATCGAACCGCCCGACAATTCTTTTTCGGCCTGAATAAAATATCTTCCGTCTGTAAAAAGGCAGGCTTCCTCAAGACCAACAGCAAGAAGTCCGTTCGACCCCTTAAAGTTCGAAGCAACACTTCTGAATTTATAATAATCGTTTACATATTCGCTTAAATGAGGATCGCAGTCTTTTAAAAGAAAAAGATCGTATCCTTTTGTTTTCATCTCATCTCTTATACAGTCTATGAATTCCATGTTAGTCTCCTGTTAGCAAATAAGTCATAACCTGCCTTTACCTTTTTCAGATGTACGGCTATGCTTTTAAAAATGGTTTTGGTTATGCTGTTAAAAATGGTTTTGGTTATGCTGTTAAAATGGTTTTAGTTATGCTGTTAAAAATGTTTTCGTATGTTTAGCCGGCTTTTTCGTAACTTTATATATTTTAGAACATTTTTACCCAAAAAACACGTTCTTTATGTAAACTTTTTGTTAACTTCAGCCAATCACTTTGATAAATCATGCTACTTATGATATAGTTAATATGCTGCGGAAAAATATTATGTTTACTGAAATCATATTTATCAACTGTAATTCTACAGTTTCTTTTCACAGAATCAGAATCGGATTTGTTCCAGCGCAAAACTAAATCAACGAAAGGGGGAACCTAATGTCTAACAACAAACACAGCGAAATCACACCCGAAATAATAAAGCTTGCCGAAAAATCTTATAATAACAGCATTATCGACAATGATTTATTTGTAAAATACGACGTTAAACGCGGTCTTCGCGACTTAAACGGACGCGGCGTTTTAACCGGGCTCACCCACATATCCGACGTAAGAGCAAATAAAATTGTAGACGGCGAACAGATTCCTTTACCCGGAGAACTGTTTTACCGCGGATACAATGTAAAAGATCTTGTAAACGGATTTACATCCGAAGACCGTTTCGGTTTTGAAGAAATCTCCTATCTTCTTTTATTCGGAGATCTTCCTTCAACCAAAGAACTAGAAAAGTTAAAACATATCCTTGCAGATTACAGAGAACTTCCCACAGGATTCGTTCGCGACATCATCATGAAAGCTCCGAGCAAGGACATGATGAACACGCTTGCAAGAAGCGTTCTGACTTTATATTCATATGACGATCGTGCAGACGACACTTCCATTCCCAATGTATTAAGACAGTGTCTGCAGTTGATCGCACTCTTCCCTGAATTCGCAATTTACGGATATCAGGCTTACAGTCATTATCACGACGGCAATTCGCTTTTCATTCACAGACCCGTAAGCGAACTTTCAACAGCGGAAAATATTCTGACTCTTTTAAGAGCAGACAGTAAATATACGGCACTTGAAGCCAAACTTTTAGACCTTGCACTTGTACTTCACATGGAACACGGCGGCGGTAACAATTCAACATTTACCACCCATGTCGTATCTTCCACTCTTACCGATACGTATTCAGCTATCGCAGCTGCACTCGGTTCCTTAAAAGGCCCCCGTCACGGCGGCGCAAACATCAAGGTTGTACAGATGTTTGAAGAGATGAAAAGAGAAGTCAGAGACTGGAATGACGATGATGAAGTAAGCGTATATTTAAGAAAACTTCTTCACAAGGAAGCCTTCGATCATCAGGGTCTCATTTATGGTGTCGGTCATGCCATTTATTCGACAAGCGATCCCAGAGCCTGCATCTTCAAAAAATATGTTGAAATGCTCTCCAAGGAAAAAGGACTTGAAAACGAATTCGCTCTTTACTCAAAAGTCGAAGAACTCGCTCCAAAGATCATCGCATCCGAAAGAAAGATGTATAAAGGTGTCTGCATAAACGTCGACTTCTATTCGGGCTTCGTTTATAACATGCTCTCACTCCCGAGCGAACTCTTTACTCCGATGTTTGCCATTGCAAGAATCGTCGGATGGTCTGCTCACAGACTCGAAGAGCTCTCAAATAACGGAAAGATCATACGTCCTGCCTATAAACCGATCATGGAAGACTTAACATACATTCCCATGGAAAAAAGAGTGTAACCCTGTAATTTATAAAAAATCAAATCCCTCTGCTTTCGCAGAGGGATTATTTTTATTTCGGTACTATATTTTTTAAATCATAAGTAAGCGTCATGTATTTATCGTCAGAAACATCCTGCCAGGTTGTAATGATTCTCTGAGCAATCTGACGCGAATCTTCTTCATTTGCGTTCATAAGAAGCGTTACATACTGGAAAGAAGAATACTGCGTGGTAACATCTCCCATTCGTAAAGAAACAACGATTGCTCTTTCCACCTGCTGCATCGCTTCTTCAAGCTGTTCCGTGGTAAGTTTTTCAGGTCCTGAATGAGTAAGCGTAAAAAGAATCATCCATACTGTCTGATTCGATCTTGCGATCGTACGCTGAACAAAATGTACGATGTTTTTGAAGCCTTCATATTCGACTCTGAGAGCTCCGTTTTCATAATTCTTCTCTTTCATAAATCCTTCGAGTCTCGATAAATCCTGTTCGGAATTAAAGTTCTCGATTGAAGAATTAAGATACTCTTCTCTCTGCTTGTAGTAATGATAATTGTCTTTACCGTTCTGCTTTACGTAATAAAGTGCTTTGTCGGCTCTGTGATAAAGCATCTGGAAATCGATACCGTCATCGGGACAAACGGCAATACCGATTGAAACCGTGGGATTGTATGAAAGTTCCGTCTCATCCCTCATGTCATTGTGAACACGGGTTAATATGAGATCACAGTAGGAATTGATTTCATCGTCCGTATATTCACCTTTAAGGAAAACCGCAAATTCATCTCCGCCGATTCTTGCCGCAATGTCTCTCGGTCCGACATTATTCTGTAGGATCTGAGAAAACTTGCAAAGGATATTATCGCCGAAAACATGTCCGTACGAATCATTGACAATTTTAAAATTATCAACGTCCATAAGGAAAAATACGCCTTTATTTTTGGACATGAAATATTTTTCGATGTCATCCTCGATGAATTTTCTGTTCCAGATTCCTGTCAGAGGATCCTTTTTGGCTGAATTTGAAAGATTTTTTCTTAAGTCTTCGATCTGAAGAATCTTTTCTATTCTCGAAAGCATAATCTCAGGTTCAAAGGGTTTTAAAATAAAATCCATCGCACCCATCTTTAAGCCTTTAATCTCGCTTTCCCTTTTGTCATCAACAGTCAGAAAAACAACCGGAATATTGGAAGTCTCTGAGTTGGCTTTGATATGTTCCAGTGTCTCATATCCATCCATGCCGGGCATTCTGACATCAAGCAAAATAAGATCGGGTTTGGCTTTTTTCAGAAAATCCAAAGCCATTGCACCTGATTTTGCCATGGAAAGCTGATAGTTGTCTTTAAGAACTTCAGCTGCAAGTTTTAAGTTTGTAGTTACGTCGTCGACGATAAGAATATGTTTCTTACGGTCCATACTTTTCCCCTGTAGTTTTAGTAATTTCTGAACTGAATAATTTTAATTACAGGCTGAGAAAATCAGCGACTTCTTTTTTCATATCTGCTTTTTCACAAACATTTTTGTGTAAAATTTCAGCGTTTCTGATATCTTTAACGGCTTTGGGTATTTCGATACCCGAAATCTCATTTAATCTGTCTACAAGAACAAAATCTTCCTCATCGTGTTCTGTTGAATCGATCGCCGAAAGAACGGCTCTTGTAAATTTATAAGGTGAAGCTGTTGAAACTATAACGGTTTCGTTATCATCATCAACTGTTTTTCTGTATTCTTCGTATACGGCACTTGCAACAGCTGTATGTGTATCGAGAACATATCCTGTCTTGTCGAATACATTTTTGATCCTGTCACTTACCTGCTTCTCACTTGCAAAACCGCCGATGAAACTTTCGTCGATAAACTGCTTCATTTCTGCAGTAACTTCATAACTTCCCTTTTCCTTAAGGTCATTCATAAGTTTCTTGTTTAATTCGCTGTTTCCGCCGCAAGAAAGATATACAAGTCTTTCAAAGTTGGAAGAAATAAGAATATCCATCGAAGGAGAAGTTGTAAGTATGAAATCTCTGTTTCTGTCGTAAACCGAAGAATTAAAGAAATCATAAAGAACTTTATTCTCGTTTGAAGCACATATAAGTTTGTTAACGGGAAGTCCGATGCATTTTGCAAAATAACCTGCAAGGATGTTTCCGAAGTTACCGGTGGGAACAACGAAATTGATAAGATCTCCTTCTTCGATCTTGCCGTTCTTTAAAAGGTTCGCATATGCATATACGTAATATACAACCTGAGGAATAAGACGGCCGATATTGATAGAATTGGCAGAAGAAAATCTGTATCCCGCTTTGTTAATCTTCTCGTTAAATTCTTTGTCTGTAAATATATTCTTTACACCTGTCTGAGCATCATCAAAGTTGCCCTTGATACCTACAACCTTAACATTGTCTCCGACCTGTGTTACCATCTGCTTTTCCTGAATCGCGGAAACTCCGCCCTTCGGATAAAATACGATGATCTTAACGCCTTCAACACCTGCAAATCCGGCCAAAGCCGCTTTACCGGTATCTCCCGATGTAGCAGTAAGAATAACAATATCTTCTTTGATATTGTTTTTCTTTGCCGATACTTTCATAAGATAAGGAAGAATCGAAAGTGCCATATCCTTGAAAGCGATTGTCGATCCGTGGAAAAGTTCAAGATAATATGCTTTGTCCACATAAGACATTACAACCGTATCTTCCGTATCAAATTTGGAATCGTATGCATTATCTATACAATACTTTAATTCTTCTTCCGAAAAATCAGAGAAGAATAATTTCATTACTTCATAAGCAATTCCCTTGTAATCCATTCCGGATAATTCCTCAAGACTCTTTTCAAGCGAAGGAAACTGTTCAGGTACAAACAAACCTCCGTCATCCGCAATACCTTTTGCGATTGCGTAAGACGCGCTTACACGTTTGGAATCATCTCTCGTACTCTTGTATAATATTTCCATAGCTGCTCCTAAAACAAAAATATACAAACCGCTTTTTTAACCGGCTTTATTGATATTGTTATTTTTTTTACAAAGTTGTTATTATTATAACATAATATTTCTTCATGATAAAGATTTAATAAATTAGTTATAAATGATATTATTTTTGTACGGGAATTACAAGATTAATTTGTAATTTCAATCGATTTTTTCAAATTATACGACGTTTTTTTCAATTTTGCGCTAAACAATTTTGTTAACATATAGGATTTTTTCGTCTTTTATAAATTTATGGCAAAAAAATCAAAAATGAACGGATATCGGAATCTGCTTATGAAGTCCAAAGGTATATTCAAAACATATAAAAAAGACAATACTCCCTACTATCGCGTATTCGTTACCAGAAAAGGAAAACACATTTCTCTTGGTTCTTATGAAAAAGAAAGCGATGCCTGCGAATGTTATAATGATGCCCTTAATATCCTTGAAGATAAAAATATTTCTTACGATGATTACAGGGACTCATACAAAATCTCATTCGATAAATTTATCGTTCTGGTGAATTTCAGGGACAGCGGAATCTATATATCAAATCCGATTTATTTAAGACCGAATTTCTTTTATTATTTTCTGGATAAAGATACGATTCTTAAATTCGATAAAGACGATCTTTTTTACTATTCAAAACATAAAATCTGCAAAAGAGGCAATCATCTCTTCTGCTATGAATACGGAAACCAGATAAGCATTAATGAAAGATACAATATCGGCTCATATGCCGTTGTCGATAAAGATTACAGATTCATTAACGGCGATAAAACCGATTACAGATATTCAAACATAGAAATACTTAATTCTTTTCATGGTGTAAGGAAAATAACCGAAGGCGCCAAGACGTTCTATGAGGCAAAAATTCATGTAAACGGCTATATAAAGATCGGCGAATTCAACAGTGAGATTGAAGCTGCAATAGCATATAACAAAGCCGTCGATCTTTTAAAGAAAAAATATGATAAAAACTTCGTTCAGAATTTCCCGGATCTTAACGCAAAGGAATACGCATCAATCTATTCGGAAACAGAAATATCTCCAAGAATATATGAGATGATAAACTGATAATCCGAAATGATGAAGCAACATCCGAAATGATGGAACTAACATCCGGAATGATAAAACAACATCCGAAATGACGAAACAAACATACGAAATGATAAACTGAACATCTGAAACAATAAATAAATATCTGAAACAATAAATAAATATCTGAAATAATTATATATATCCAAATATAAACAAAAACGACGGACCGTCTTTCGACAGCCCGTCTGTTTATTTGAAAATCTCTGAATATTTTCCGAGTAACTTTTGAAAATCTCTATTCAATTACTCTGTAACTTCCTTGAAATCTTCTTTTACTTCTTCTTTGCCGGTTTCTGCAGCAGATTTTGCATTATTTTCTGAAGCGTTTCTTGCTGCCGAATAAGCTACACCACCGAGTGCACCGGAAAGTAATGTTTTGATATCGATACCGAGACCCTGTGTAAGTCCTTCGGAAATCTGAGTGGTTGAATTTACGATATCGGATACCATCTTTGCAGAATTTCCTTCACCGTACATTGTGATCTTATCAACACTCGAAAGAGGTTTTGCAACATTTTCCGCAATCTGAGGAAGCACTGCGAAATACATTTCCAAAATGGAAGCTTCCTTCATCTTTGCCTGAGCAAGAGCCTTCTTCTCGATACCTTCTGCTTCAGCGATCGCTTTTGCTCTAATCGCTTCAGCTTCAGCAATACCTTTAACTTTAATTGCTTCAGCTTCCTGCTCTGCAGCATACTTGGCTGCATCAGCCTGAGCACGCATCGCTTCTGCTTCCTGTTTCTTACGATAGAGTTCAACGTCAGCCATCTGCTGTGCTTCGTATTTGTCAGCATCAGCTTTCTTTCTGATTGTAGCAGCAAGTTCCTGTTCCTTAACGGAAGCTTCCTTCTGCTTGAGTTCAATCTCTCTTTCCTGCTTTGCAATATCAGCATTTGCAGAAGCAACTTCGATCGACTTACGCTGTTCCTCTTCCTGAATACGATAAGCCGCATCAGCTTCAGCCTTCTTGATATCAGCTTCTCTCTTAAGTTCAGCCTGTTTGATTGCAAGCTGGTTATTTCTTTCGGCAATATCCGTATCAGCAGCAACCTGAGCTTCGTTTGCAAGCTGTTTGGCTTTAGCCTGTTCAATGGCAACGTCTTTTTCAGCCTGAGCTCTCGCAATGGATGCACTCTTCTGAATCTGTGACATATTGTCCTGACCGAGGGCATTGATGAGGTCGTTCTTATCTTCGATTCTCTGAATGTTGCATGAAATGATCTCGATACCGAGGTTGTTCATATCACTCTGAGCTTTGGTCTGAACTTCATCACCGAATTTCTTACGATCATTACATAATTCCTTAAGCGAAACTGTACCAATGATTTCACGCATGTTACCCTGAAGAGAATCTGTAAGGGCTTCTGCGATCTGCTTCTCGTTCATGTTAAGGAAGTTCTTCATCGCAAGTTTGATTCCCTTTTCATCAGTCATCACACGAACCTTTGCAATCGCGTCGATATCAACACCGATGAAGTCAAGTGTGGGAATGTAACCGTTTGTCTTAATATCGATAGACATCTGCTTTACCAAAAGCATATCTTTTCTTTCAAGAAAAGGAAGTTTGATTCCTGCTCTACCGATCAGTACTTTAGGTTCCTTTTTAAAACCTGAGATGATGTACGCAGTATCGGGTGGAGCTTTAACATAACCTGACGCAATTATTATAATAATAAGTGCAAAAAGAACCAGTGCCGCAACTGCAGCCGCGCAAATAATTGTTTCAAATGGCATTTTGAATTCCTCCTTTTTTGTTTGAGAAAATTATAGCAAAATAAAAGGTACATAACAATATATAAAATAATGACAATATACGGTCATATTTCACTTTTACGGAGAAAATAACAGCAATTAATCGCTAAGACATTAAAAAAATAAGCACGAATTCGGTCGTAGATTTAAATAACCGAATTCGTGCATATATTAATGTTAAATCGATATCTATGTATTTTACAGATCGAAAATGCTGAGCTGATCCGATTTGGGCAGGTCTTTGATGATACCGACTTCAACAAGTTTGTTGCATACGGATTCACCGATCCTGCATTTCTTCATCATGTCTGCCTGTGAAGTGAATGAACCTTCCCTGCAGCCCTCAACGATATTTTTGGCAGCGGTATCGGCAATACCGTCAATACTCTTTAACGAAGGCATAAGCTTTCCGTCTATAACCTGGAATTTATCCGGCTTGACAAGTTTTAAGTCAATCGGCATGAATTCAAATCCTCTGACATAAAACTCTTCTACAAGTCTCATATCGTCAAGACTGTCTTCTTCCGCATTTGACATTTTCGGAAGGCTCATGAGGAACTGCATGTTCTGTCTTAAAGTCTGAAGTCCCTTACACATTGTTTCATAGGAAAACTTATTTGCTCTTATCGAAAAATATGCGGCATAATATGCAAGAGGATAATAAACCTTATAATATCCTACTCTCCAGCCCATTGTAACGTAAGCGGCAGCGTGAGCTTTCGGGAACATGTACTGAATCTGTTCGCATGACCAGATATACCATTCGGGTACGTTCTGGGCACGCATATCTTCTTTCCATTTTTCCCATTTGTCATCTACTTTATGCTTAGCTACTTTACCTTTACGAACATTTTCCATAATGGTAAATGCTTCGGAACTTTCAACACCCATTTTTATAAGATAAGTCATGATATCGTCACGAGTCGAAATAACGCCGGTAATATCGGCTTTTCCTTCTTCGATAAGTGTTTCGGCATTTTTATCCCACACACCGGTTCCGTGAGTCAGACCTGAAATACGGATAAGGTCGGTAAATGTCTGAGGCTTGGTTTTAACAAGAACATTCATGGTATTTCTTGTACCGAATTCAGGTATACCCATGCATCCCAAAACAACACCGTCAATATCATTAGGCTCGTATCCGAGTTCAGTCGTTGTCTGGAAAATGCTCATAACTCTTTTGTCATCAAGAGGAATATCCCTGCAGTTCGTTCCCGTTGCATCTTCAAGGAATTTCATCATGGTGGGATCGACATGTCCTAAAATATCCAGCTTCAGAAGGTTTGAGTCGATGTCATGATACTCGTAATGAGTTGTAATAACATCCGTTTCCATATCGTTTGCAGGTTTCTGAATTGCAGTGAATTCATATATTTCTCTTCCGTGAGGAAGAACTACGATACCGCCCGGGTGCTGACCTGTCGTTTTTCTTACACCTTCAACACCTTTGGCAATACGTGCAATTTCGCAGTTTCTCTTGTGTATTCCCTTCGACTCATAAAAATCATGAACATAGGCAATACTTGTTTTATCGGCAATACCGGACATTGTTCCGGCATGGAATGTATGTCCTTTTCCGAATAAAACTTCTGTATATCTGTGAGCTTTACCCTGATATTCACCCGAGAAGTTTAAGTCGATATCAGGCTCTTTGTCTCCCGAGAATCCGAGGAAGGTCTGGAAAGGAATATCAAATCCCGCTTTTTCAAGCTTTTCTCCGCACACGGGACAATTCTTATCGGGAAGGTCACATCCTGCCATACAGGCAAAACTCTTGATTAAATCCGATTCGAAATCACTGTAGTGGCAGTTCTTGCAGTAATAATGCGCATGCAGAGGATTAACTTCCGTAATGCCTGACATCGTGGCAACGAAAGACGATCCTACAGAACCTCTCGAACCCACTAGATATCCGTCTTCTTCGGATTTTAAAACCAGATTTCTGGCGATCATGTAAAGCACGGCATAACCGTTTTCAATAATACCGTTAAGTTCTGTTTCGAGTCTGTCTTCAACGTCTTTGGGAAGATTCTCTCCGTACATTTTATGAGCGGTTTCATAGCAGCAGTTTCTTAAATTCTCTTCGGAATTTTCAAGTTCGGGCGGGCATTTTTCTTTGGAAGTCGGACAGACATCATCACACATATCCGCAATCATGTTTGTATTCGTAATAACGATTTCCTCGGCCTTAACCGCTCCGAGATAATCGAACTCCTCAAGCATCTCCTGCGTTGTATGAAGATAAAGAGGAGGCTGCTTGTCATCAGGCGATTCTTCCGTATCGGGCTTTGCGGTCTTTTTGTTAAACTTGTTCATGTGAACGATCTCTCTGTAGATCGCATCTTCGGGATTGATAAAATGAGAGTCGCCCGTAGCGCATACGGGTTTTCGGAAATGTTCGCCGAGTTTGACGATATATCTGTTTAATTCTCTTAGATCATCATCCGTCTGAATATTCTTATGCATCGGTTTATCGGAGTATTTCATAAACTCATTGTTACCGATCGGCATTACTTCGAGATAGTCATAAAAATCAACAATACGTGCTATTTCCTCATCGGATTTTTCTTCAAGAATAGCTTCCATAAGTTCGCCAGCTTCACAGGCAGATCCGATAATAAGACCTTCTCTGTATTTCTGAAGGATCGATCTCGGAATCTTTGGTGATCTATGGAAATAATTAATGTGCGATTCCGAAACAAGTCTGTTCAAATTTATTCTTCCGGTCTCGTTCTTTACAAGGATCGAAACATGATATGCTCTCTTTTTTCTTATCGAATCGGGTGAATTCTTCACAAATTCGTTTAACTCTTTTAACGTAAAGACTTTCCGGCCGATAAGCATGTGTGTAAATTCAGCAAAGATCTTGGCTGTGACATCGGCATCATTTACTGCTCTGTGATGCTCTTCCTTGCCGAATTTGAATTTGAGCTTGTGAGCGACAGCTTCAAGGTTAAACCTCGACGAATCCTTAAGAAGTGCTCTTGCGATTATGATCGTATCTATCCAGACTTTGTCGAATATAATATCAAGTCTTCTGCAATTTTCTTTTATGAAAGAAACATCAAATTTTGCATTGTGAGCCACAAGTACGCAGCCTTCGCAAAACTCCATAAACTTCGGTAATACTTCAGAAATATCGGGTGCATCGCAGACCATGTTGTCATGTATTCCGGTAAGTTTTTCGATTTCGTAAGGAATGGGTACATGAGGGTTTACAAATGCAGAGAACGAATTCTTGATGGCACCGTTAACAACCTTAACCGCACCGATTTCTATAATCTGATGTTTGTAAGGCGAAATACCCGTGGTTTCGATATCAAATACCACGAATGAATCTGCCAGTGTTTCATCCTTGCATCCTACTGCAGCTTCAAAATCGTCATCGACAAGATAGCCTTCCATGCCACATATAAGTTTGAAAGGTTTTTCCTTGTAAAAATCATGCATGATATGATCGACTTTCGGAAGTGCCTGAACAACACCGTGGTCTGTAACCGCAAGCGCGGGCCAACCCCACGAAGCAACGGTTTTTACAAGATCCTCTTCTTTTGAAACGCCGTCCATTTCAGAAAATCTTGTATGGCAGTGAAGTTCGACTCTTTTCTTTAATGATGTATCAAGTCTTGATGTCTTTTTGATGCTTGCAGGTTCTATGCCTTTTATTCTCGATAATACGAGTTCGTTTCCGGAATATTTATCCATGGAAACCATACCTTTTAAGGCGATTTCCGAACCCTTTTTGATCATGCCCCTGCCCTGTTCGTAAAACTCGGGATAAAGCATAAGCTTACAGCTTATCGAATCGGTGCCATCATAGATATCGAAAAGAAGCATGTGATTCTCATTCTTAAGTTCCTTGTCTTCGTAATTGAAGACTTTGCCTTTTACGCAGATATCATCAATTTCATCTCTGATATCACATAAATCCGTAAAGGGACCGTCAACGCTGTCACCGTACATGACACCGGGCTTGTCGGAGCGGATAAATTTCCTCGTATATCCGCCTCCGCTTTTTTTCTGAAAACCATTGCCCTGAAATGATTTTGATTTATCATTTTCATAGGGTTTACTGTCTGATGCTTTTTCGTCATTTTCTTTCTTTTTGGTCTCAACTTTCATTGAAACCTTGCTTTCGCTTCCGCCGAGCATTTCTTCGTCATCGTCTCTTGCCGCTTCGGCGTGCTTTGATATATAGTCCTGAATTAAAATATCAACTTCATGATCGAATTCTTCCTTGATCTCATGAATAGTTGACTCCTTGTAATCGATCTGTATAACGCCTTCGACGTTACAGCGATATAAAAGTAATGTGTTAAGTGCCTTTAAAAGCCTGGCAGTCTGTATTTCTGAAATAAATCCTTCTTCGATAATAACAAACATTGAATTCGGATTTTCGAAAACAATATCGCTTCTTGAGAGCATAGTATATAAAAGACCCGATTTGTTCTTTATTTCCTGAAGAACCGTGTCTGAATACTCGTCCCAAAGATTCTGTAGATTATATTGTGAGGAAAGATTAAAAGAAGGAATTATGCTGACGTTTTCATAATCGTCGAAATAACTCTTCTTAAGATTCTTTAATATCTTTTCAATATTGTTGTAAGATATAAGATAATGTGATTCAGTAAATACCCGGACTGTTTTGGAATCGGCACTTTTGGAAACTTTTTTTACCCTGATTTCCGAAGCAATTTCATTCAGTTTTGAATCAAGTTTGATCTCAGGGAATACATCCAAAAATAAAACGTCCATAATAATCTCCTAAGTCCAGTTATCAAGTTCATATTTCAAGGCTCCAAGCAGTTCTTCCTGAGGAAGTTTTTTAACCACTTCGCCTTTTTTGATAAGCAGGCCTTCATTAATACCGCCCGCTATACCGATATCCGCTTCTTTTGCTTCGCCGGGTCCGTTAACCACGCAGCCCATTACAGCCACTTTGATATTAAGCGGATAGTCTTTGACCATATCTTCAACCTTGTTTGCAAGGCCGATAAGGTCTATTTTCGTTCTGCCGCAGGTAGGACATGAAATAACTTCAACGCCCTCTTTTCTTAGGCCGAGTGAACGAAGTATTGTTTTTGCCGATTTGATCTCTTCGAGAGGATCACCTGTAAGGGAAACCCTTATCGTATCTCCTATTCCTTCATGTAAAAGAATTCCGAGTCCTACGGAAGATTTGATATTGCCGGTATATATCGTTCCTGCTTCGGTAATGCCGACATGTAAAGGATAATCGGTTGCTTCGCTGACAAGTTCATAAGCCTCGACGCACATCGGAACATTCGAAGATTTGATGCTGATAACGAGGTTGTTATATCCTTCTTCTTCGATCATTCTTACTTTGTCAAGAGCAGATTCAACAAGTCCTTTTGCAGTAACACCGTTATATTTCGCCACAAGTTCCTTTTCAAGAGAACCCGAATTAACACCGACTCTGATGGGAATGTTTCTTTCTTTGGCAACTTTTACCACTTCCGAAAGTTTTTCCTTTCCGCCGATATTTCCGGGATTGATTCTTATTTTATCCGCACCGTTTTCCATTGCGAGAATTGCCATCTTGTAATCAAAATGAATATCCGCAACACAGGGAATATGCACACTTTTTTTGATCTTTCCGAAAGACTCTGCAGCCTCTTTCGTAGGAACGGTTAGCCTTATGATCTCGCATCCCGCAGCTTCAAGCGCAAGGATCTGATCGATGTTTTTCTGTGTATCCTCTGTGGGAAAATTGGTCATGGACTGAATAAGAATAGGATTGTTGTTTCCTATAACAGCATTTCCGATTTTAATTTCCCTTGTTAATTTTCTCTTCATAAAAACCTCTGAAATATCATTTGAAATATTATCTGAAAAATTTGGTAATGTCGTTTATCAAAACAAAGACAGACAGGATAAGAAGAACTACGATTCCGGCCAAATGAATATAAGCTTCAGCCGTCTTGGGTACCTTCTTTCCGATGATTGCTTCGATGACCAGGAATACAAGTCTTCCTCCGTCGAGCGCAGGAAAAGGAAGAAGATTCATGACTCCCAGATTGACATTAAACAATACGGCAAGATTAAACATATTGAGTATAACCACGAACGCACCGTAATCTTTTGTTTCTTCGATCGTGGTATCGATAACTTTTGCTATACCGACAGGTCCGGCAAGATCGTCTTTGTTGAGTTTTCCCGTAAAGAGCATTCTTAAAGATTTGAATGTCGCTTTAAGGAAAAATCTCACTTCAAGCGCCGAATATTTGAAAACCTTCAGATTCCGGCAGTCGATATAATCATCGGTTACTATACCAAGTAATTTTCCCTGCGTAGAATCGGTAAAGCTTACGGTCTCAGACATTTTCTGACCGTTTCTTTCGAACTCAACCTCCCATTTATCACCGAGTTCCGTAATAAGCATAAGTTTGATATCTTGGATAAAATAAACCTTTTCGTTATTAATCGCGGTTATCCTGTCCCCTACGCGGATCCCGGCCTTATATGCGGGATAATCTTCCATTATGTCGGTAACGGTCGTACCGTTTTCTCCGCTGAAAAATACAACAAAAATAGCAAGCAGGAAAGCAAGAATGATATTAAAGAAAGGTCCTGCGCAGACAGTAGCGATTCTTGCGAAAACCGAAGCATCATTAAATGAAATGTTCTTTTTGTCTTTTTCAAGATCTTCGGACAGTTTCTCTTCGTTTTCTTTTTCTTCCTCTTCTTCGTCAAGCTCATCGGGGTTTTCAAATATACAGGCTCCCCCGAAAGGAAGAGCCCTTAATGAATACTCTGTATCGCCTTTTTTAAAATGTATGATCTTCGGACCGAGCCCGATCGTAAATTCAATTACTTTTATGCCGTTTGCCCTGGCGATCAGGTAATGACCGCCTTCATGGCATATAACAATGAGGCTGAACATAATTATAAAAGAAATTATTGTCCACAAAATTGATAAATCCATAGTTAATCCTTACAGCTTTCAAAACTTCGATTCTGTTTATTTGTACATAAACAGATATATCAGAATTTCCATTCAATTTTTTGCACATAAACTTATTAATTTCAAAACTTCGATCCGATATATCCGTACACTTCCTTCTCGGCGTTTAATATCTCATCCAAAGAAGGAGTAAGGCAGTAATCGAAATCAAGTTTCAGTGCTTCTTCTATTACATCGTAAATCTGAAGGAATTTAATCCTGCCTTCCTGAAAATACCTGTTTGCGATTTCATTTGCGGCATTAAATACCGTCGTATAAACATAACCTCTTTTATACGATTCGGTTGCAAGTTTGATTCCCTTAAAAGTATCATGATCGGGCTTTAAGAAATCAATCTTCGAGAGTTCGAAGAAATCTATCTTTCGATTGGGCATTGTCTGTCTGTTACCCTCATAAAGCGCATACTGGATCGGAAGTTTCATGTCCGGAAGTCCGAGCTGTGCCAGAACTGCATTGTCTTTGAACTGTACCATCGAATGAATAATGCTCTGCGGATGAATGATAACTTCAACGTCCTCTATTTCGACATCAAAAAGCCATTTTGCTTCGATCACCTCAAGTCCTTTATTGACAAGCGATGCTGAATCGATCGTAATCTTCTTTCCCATCGCCCAGTTGGGATGATTGAGTGCATCCTTTAAAGAAACATCTTTAAGATCATCGTATGTCCTGCCGAGAAAAGGTCCGCCGCTTGCGGTTAAAAGAATTTTATCCACCATTGAACGGTCCTGTGCTTTAAGGCACTGGAAAATTGCGGAATGTTCACTGTCAACCGGATAAAGCGTTACGTTTTTTTCTTTACATAAGGGTATTATAATATGTCCTGCTGTAACAAGCGTCTCCTTGTTGGCGAGGGCTATATCTTTTCCTGCATTGATTGCGGCAACGGTAGGCCTTATTCCTATCATTCCGACCATGGCGGCAACAAGCATGTCATTCTTATCAAGCGTTGCAATGAATTCGAGTCCTTCCATTCCGAAAAGTACTTTTACACTGCTTAAGTCCGATACTTTCAATGCGAGATCGTCAGCTGCTTTTTTGTCATATAAAACAGCATATTCAGGTGAAAACTCTCTTATCTGTTTTTCCATAAGCTCAACATTCGAATAAGCCGCTAGTGCGAGTATGGAAAAGTCATCTTTTTTATCTCTTACTATCTCAAGCGTCTGGGTACCGATCGAACCGGTCGAACCGAGAACAACAAGATTTTTCTTTCTGTTCATAAAAGCTCCGAAATATTATTGCATAAATAATACGATCAGGAAATATACCATGGGCGCTGTAAAAAGAACGGAGTCGAATCGATCGAGAATTCCTCCGTGTCCGGGTATAACATTTCCGTAATCCTTAACATTGTTGTTTCTTTTAACAGCAGAAGCAACAAGATCGCCGCACATGGCTATAAAAGCGCCAATGCATCCTATTACAAAGAATATCGGCAGTAAGCCGAGATTATACTTTAATACTTTAACATATATAAGACCGAAAAGCGTCGAGGCTATGCCTGAACCAAGAATGCCGCCGATAGCGCCTTCCCAGCTCTTTTTCGGGGAAAGATTGGGCGTCATTTTATGCTTTCCGATTGCAGAGCCCACGAAATAAGCGGATGTATCCGAAACCCAGGATGTAATAAAAATGATCCAGATAAGGAAAATGCCGTTTTCGAGTTCTCTTGTATAATATATGAACGACATCATGAAAGATGTGTAAATAAGGCCGAAAATACCGCCTGCCACCTGGTTTATATGGAATTTGGGATAAGCAAAAATGTATGAGCAGAGAATTCCTATAACGCCAACCATAAAGATAAGCAGGATCAAAATCGTATAATTGTTAAAAAATCCTATCGATGAAAAAAGCCAGTCGTGAATATTCTCGGGAAATAACCAGAATACAAATTCATAAAACAAAAGCATGATGTAATATAAAATTATGGTTATTAATCCTATAGCCTCAATTGCATTAAATCTGTGACCTTCCTGTCTGACTTTACTGGCCTTGGTATATTCGATATAAGCCATGGATGAAAGTATCGCAAGAGCTATGGCAAGAAACGGACCGCCGATAAGACCGAATACCAAAGTAAGCGCCAGGATAACAGCTCCGCTAAAAAATCTTTTCCAAAACATCAGTAGAAATCTCCTCTATTTTGCATCGCCGAAGCGTCTGTCTCTCTTATTGTATTCTTCTATCGCTTTTATAAGTTCTTCTTTGCCGAAATCGGGCCAGTGGCATGAAGCAAAATAAAATTCGCTGTATGCTATTTGCCATAAAAGAAAGTTTGAAATTCTCTGTTCACCGCTCGTTCTTATAAGAAGATCCGGGTCCGGAATATCTTTGGTATCCAGATTGTCGGATATATATCTCTCATCAATGTCAGAAGGTTCAAGCTCGCCGTTTTTGATCTTTTCGGCTGTCCTTTGCATCATTCGTTTTATTTCGTCTCTTGAACCGTAATTAATGGCTATCTGGAACTGAAGCCCCGTATTGTTCTTCGAATCCTCTTCAAGATCGCGTATAAGGTCCTGAATATCGGTTGCAAGTCCGGTTTTGTCACCTATGATCCTGATACGGACATTGTTTTTTGCAGCTTTTTTAAAACCCGAAGAAAGATAACTCCTTAAAAGAGTCATCAGTGCTGATACTTCATCTTCGCTTCTTTTCCAGTTTTCGGTTGAAAATGCATATACCGTGAAATATTTAATACCTAACTCGTCGCAGATATATAACATGTCTTCAACGTTTTTGCCGCCCTGGACATGTCCCATCTTACGGGGAAGTCCTTTAGCCTTGGCCCATCTTCCGTTTCCGTCCATAATGACGGCCACATGGGTGGGAATTTTTAAATTATCCATGATTTTTCCATTTCTTTCGCGAAAGTATTTTCAATCAAATTCTTATACAGTATACCACATAATAATATAAGCGTTCAAACTTATTTGAACGCTTATACAGTAAAATATCTATAACTTTTTTCGTTAAAAATTTCTATTGTTTTTTGAAAACCTAGACAGTAAGAATCTCTTTGGCCTTTTCTTCGATAAGTACATCAATATCCTTGATGAACTTGTCTGTAATTTTCTGAAGTTCATCCTGAAGATCCTTGATCTCATCCTCTGAAATCTCGGTTTTGGAAAGTTTCTTGAAAGAATCGTTTCCGTCACGTCTGATATTTCTGATGGCTACTTTGGCTTCTTCGCCTTTCTTTCTTACTTCCTTAACAAGATCTTTTCGTCTTTCCTCAGTAAGTTCGGGGAAAACAAGTCTGATAACGGAGCCGTCGTTTGAAGGAGTAATTCCTACGTCAGAAGCCATGATTGCTTTCTCAATGTCTTTAATGATCTTCTTTTCCCAGGGAGAAATCTGAATTACTCTGGGTTCGGGAACAGATACGTTTCCAACGCCCTGGATGGGTGTCATTGTTCCGTAATAATCTACCATAACTCTGTCGAGCACGTGAGGATTGGCTCTGCCGGCTCTGATAGTCTGGAAATCAGCTGTAAGATGCTCGATCGTTTTCTTCATTTTCTCATCATAAGATACAAGTTGTTCTTTCATATAAGCCCCCTTTATTCCACGGTAACCTTCGTTCCGTTAAATTCTCCGTAAAGTGCATTAACTATTGAATTCTCTCCCTCGAGTCCGAATACCCAAAGTTCCATCTTATTGTCTCTTGCAAGAATCGAAGCCGTCATATCTACAACCTGAAGATTCTTGGCAATTACATCGTTAATGCTTATTGTGTCATATTTAACCGCTGAAGGGTCTTTTGCGGGATCTGCCGAATATACGCCGTCAATGGATTTTGCAAGAAGAACCATATCGGCTTCAATCTCAATGGCTCTTAATACCGTAGGTGTATCCGTTGAAAAATAAGGATGTCCCGAGCCGCCCGCAAAGAATACCACTTTGCCTTTTTTGAAGTATTTATTGGCTCTGTCTTTTGAAAACAACTTTGTAAAGGCGCCAACCTCAAAAGGTGTAAGTATGTCTGTTTCAAGTCCGACAGATCTGAAAATCTCGGAAACATAAATGCAGTTCATTACCGTGGCAAGCATTCCGATCTGGTCGGCTTTTGTTCTGTCGATATTCTCGCTTGTTCTGCCTCTCCAGAAGTTACCGCCGCCGATGACGATTCCTACTTCGGCTCCTCTGTCATGAATTTCTTTTACCTGAAGTGCTACTTTTTTTACGGTTTCTTCGTCAAATCCGAACTTTTTCTCGCCGGCCAACGCTTCACCGCTTAATTTAAGCAATATTCTCATGTAAATACCTCTTTATTCAAATTAGTTACTACACTCAAATATTATACTCTTTTAAGGTATTAAAGGCAATAATCGAGGAATTATAAATTATCAAAGAAAGCCGTGGGTGAAACCTCAGCATATTTCTGAGAACATTTTCCTTCTATTACCGCACCGTTGTTTATCTGAACGTTCTTACAGTCAATATCTCCGAGAACTTTTGCTTCCGATTCAAGGATAACGGGACCGTTAACATCAATCTTGCCCTTTACCGCTCCTGCGATCTGAGCTTCGTTGGATTCGATGTCGCCGATCAAAACCGCATCAGCAGTAATAATAATTCCGTTATCGGATTTAACGTTTCCTCTGATCTTTCCGGAGCTGAGCGATACAACAAGCCCTTCTACGTTTCCGATTACAGTTCCGGTAATAAGAACTTCACCGTTTGCTTTAACATCGCCTTCAACGTAACCGTCGATCTGTGCGGAACCTGAAGCTTCGATTGAACCTTTTACGGAAGTTCCTTCGCAAATAAGTGTAAGATTGTCGTAATATTCGTCTTTTTTTGTATCCGCAAAAAGTGATGAAGCGGATGCGTTTGTTTCGTTAGTCATATCTTCTTCTGTCTCATTGCCTGATTTGTTATCGTCAGACTCTTTTATGTTTTCTGTATTTTCGGATGAGTTATTATCTTTGTTGTTAGAACCGGATTCGATATAATTTGTTACAGTTTCCTGATCTGATCTGGAATTCTGATTTGATGCGGTATTCTGATTCGTTTCGGAACCGTTATTTGTTACGGAATTCTGATTTGATGCAGTATTCCGATTCGTTTCGGAACCGTTATTTGTTACGTTATTCTGATTCGTCTGTAAATTCCGGCCGGCATTCGCATTACCGGAAGATGAATTATTGCCGTTTTCCGAAGACTGGTTGTTATCAGAGGATTCTGCCCCTTCATCAGATACCGAAGTATCGGTATTCTGAACCGCCTCTGATGTTTCTTTATTCGCGAATACATCTCCAACATCTTCAAACGTTTCGTTTTTGAAGGAAGGCTTTTCGGAAAAATCATCTGCCGAAACAGGCTTATCATCTATGCCGTTTAAAATATTCTGTATTTCTTTTTCAAGATTCTCGTTAGGTTTCTTTTCCCTTCTGAATTTCGAAGTTCTTCTTGAAGAATCGAAAGTAGAAACATCATCTTTATAATGTTCTTTTGATAAAGCAATATCTTTTTCAGCTTTCTCGTCCGTAAGTTCATTTACAGCCGAAGCAAGATCTTCTTTTAAATCATTGAAAAATCCCATTTTACACCACCGTTATTCTTCAGTTTTTTTATGAACATGCTGTATGATTTCCGAATTCTCCGTTATTGGAAGGAATACTACATCATCCCTGCCCTGAAGACTCTGGAAAATGATATCCAATGCTTCAATGCTCGAATGTTTGTCATTCGCATCATGCATGAGAATCACAGCATCGCTCTTTCCTTCAATACCCTTTAAGACATTGTTTGCGATCTGTCCTTTGGAAAGGCCGCCAAATGTCGAGTCGTTACTTGCAACATTCCAGTCGATATAAACAAGACCTTTTTGATCAAGATAATCAAACAGTTCGTTCTTATCGCCTTTATAAATGGTATTCGAACTTCCGCCTGGGAATCTGTAGAATACAGGTCTGACCTGAGTTTTCTGTTCCACAAAATCGCAGATATTGTTTACATCATTCTCGAAACCTTCCAAACTTCCGTATACATCCGAATATACATGTTTGTAGGAATGAACTCCGAGTGTATGTCCTTCATTGAGAATACGAATGTATTCTTCATCATAGCCATCCTGAGCAAGCACGAAAAAAGTTGCTTTGGCACCGTATTTATTCAATACGTCAAGCAGTTCGTTTGTATATTGGCTCGGACCGTCGTCAAAAGTAAGATAAATCCTCGTATAATTTTCATACTCTTCCTTATCGGAAGAAACCTTGAAAACAAAATCGTTGTCAACAAGTGTATCGTTAACTGCTTCCGATTTTTTCTCGGTTGAAGCTATTTTCTCAACCTCGGTCTGGCTTAACTGAACAATCTGAGTGTTGATATCCTTTATGTTCTCATTTGTTTTGTATATCAGTCCCAGAAGAAAGATACAAAAAAGATTGGGAAGCGTTATAAAGAAAATCATCGTTCCAACGATCAGTCTTTTAAATATTTTTATTCGTTTTTTACGAAAATCGCTTAAACCTGAATTCTCATTTGATTCCATATTTCTACCTCGAAGAATATATAAAAGTTTATTGCCATATATGAATCAAAAAAACAATAAACAGAATAAGAAAAATTTTAACAGAATGCAGAATCCCCACACGTAAACAGGGGTGTGCAAGAGTAATGATAGCACACAGATTTTCAGTATTCAAACCATAATTTTTGAAAATAGATTAGGACAAAAATCAAACCACAAGATAATGTATAAAGTCTGAAAATTTAACAAAAAAATTTTTCATGACTGTCATAGGAACATTAAATTTCGAAAAATACAAAACAAAAAAATAAGATTGAGGAAAATGAAAAAATGATACAAAAATCGCCTGAATCAAAAAAACATTAAAGGCACAAAAAAGCACCTTCAGCGCCATATGACACCAAAGATGCTTTAATTTTAGTTTTAATTTTAATTTTTTAAGAATTATGCGTTCATCTGAGCGGCAACTTCTGCTGCGAAGTCTTCGTTCTTCTTCTCCATACCTTCACCAACTTCGAAACGAACGAACTTGGAAATAACGATATTAGCATCTACGCTCTTAAGGTATGCAGCAACGCTCTGCTTTCCGTCTTCTGCTTTTACATAAACCTGATCAAGCAAGCAGATTTCCTTAAGCTGCTTTGAAATACGTCCTTCTACGAGACCTGCGAAAATCTTGTCTGTAGAAATCTCATCCTTCTTTGCAAGTGCTGCCTGAGCAAGTGCTGCCTTACCTGCATCTGAAATGAAGTTGGGAAGATACTTGTTAGTCTTGTTCTCTTCATAGTTCTTCTTATCTTCATCGCTCCATGCAGAACCGTTAACTGCTTCTTCAAGAAGCTTGTTAAGGATGGGCTTGGGTAATGTGAATGCATCGTTTAATGCGCTTTCAAGTGTGATATCTTTGATCTTTGCAAGTTCGTCTGCAGAGATATCGTTTCTTGAAATGTATGTAGGATTCATAGCTGCAACCTGCATTGCTACGTTTGTAAGAGCTTCCTTAACTGCATTGCCCTTAGCACCGGTAGCTGCAACAAGAACACCGATCTTTCCGCCGCCGTGAATGTAAGTAGCAACTTCATCACCAACAACTCTTTCGAATCTTCTGAAAGAAAGTTTCTCACCGATCTTAAGAGTCTTGTCAGCGATAACTGCTGTAAGACCTGCATCAAGTAAATCCTGAACATCTTCGCCGTTAGCGCCGCCGTTCTTTCCTGAAGCAAGTGCTGTATCAGCAACTTCCTGAACGAATTCCTGGAATACTTCGTTCTTTGCAACAAAGTCTGTTTCCGAGTTAACTTCTACTACAACTGCAACTCCGTCAGAGCAGGCAACTCTTGCAATACCTTCTGCTGCAATTCTGCTTGCCTTCTTTTCCATTTTAGCTGCACCTGATTTTTTAAGAATATCTACTGCTGCATCCATGTTGCCGTCAGCTTCTGTAAGAGCCTTCTTGCAATCCATCATGCCTGCGCCTGTCATTTCTCTTAATTCTTTTACCATACCGGCTGTAATAGCTGCCATTATTATATCCTCCTGTTTTCTTAATTAAATGTTTTCCTGATTCTAATCCGAATAATTATGCTTCTGCTTCTTCTGCATCTGCTTCAGCAGATTCAGCTTCAACGTCTGACATGATTTCGCCCTGGTTAGCTTCGATGATAGCGTCAGCCATCTTGCTTACGATAAGCTTAACGGCACGGATAGCGTCATCGTTTCCGGGAATAACATAATCAAGATCTTCGGGATCACAGTTAGTATCAGCAATACCGATAAGAGTAATACCAAGTGAATGTGCTTCCTGTACGCAGATTTTTTCCTTCTTGGGATCTACAACAAAGATAGCATCGGGAATTCTTGTCATTTCCTTGATACCGCCAAGGTTCTTCTCAAGCTTGTCCCATTCTTTCTGAAGCTTTGCAACTTCCTTCTTTGTAAGAACTTCGAAAGTTCCGTCCTGGCTCATCTTTTCGATAGCTTTAAGTCTGTCGATTGAAGACTGGATGGTCTTGAAGTTTGTAAGCATACCGCCAAGCCATCTCTCGTTTACATAGTACATACCGCAACGCTCTGCTTCTGTCTTAACAGCATCCTGAGCCTGCTTCTTAGTACCAACAAAAAGAACAGTTCCTCCTGCCTGTGCAATTTCAGAAATTGCATTGTAAGCTTCGTCAACCTTTCCTACTGACTTCTGAAGATCGATAATATAAATACCGTTTCTCTCGGTATAAATATAAGGAGCCATCTTAGGGTTCCATCTTCTTGTCTGGTGTCCGAAGTGTACACCTGCTTCGAGTAACTGTTTCATTGAAATAACGCTCATTAAATTTTCCTCCTTGGTTTTTCCTCCGCATGTTTCACAATCAAGGATAACCCTTTGGGCACCAATCCTTATAACCACATGCGTGTGTTTTTAGCGCAACGCTGAAATTATAACATAAGAAAACCCCTTATTGCAAGGGGTTTTCGTAATTAATCTTCATTAATGTTCATCATACCGCACAAATATTTGGAAATCGTTTCAAAATCCGCATCTACGGGGATGTTGTAAGAACCTACGCGCAGTCTCTTATCATAACCGTTTTCGCAGAGATATTTATTGAATTCCGTTTCACTCTTTGCAAGTCCGGCATTCATTACCGAGTTTGAAACCGTTTCGGAACTTTGACCTGATTTGACTTCGACCAAAACCGTTTTTACATTTCCGGTCGTTTTGTCTGATGCAGGCTTCGTGTCACCGGTATCTGAATCCTTGTCTGTGTCATCGGTATTTTTATCCTTATCGGAATTCTGTCCGTCTGTATTCTTGTCTGTATCGGAATTCTGTCCGTCCGTATTCTTGTCCGTGTCCGAATTCACTTTAGCAGAATCGTTACCGTCTTCTTTGTTATCAGAAGAAGTATCAGTTTGCGAATCTGTATTGTTTCCGGTATTTTTGTCATCTCCAAAAAATTTGTTCTTATCCTCGCCTGATCCGGATGAAGCGCTTTCAGTCTGTTTTTCTCCCCCGTTACCTGTAACGGAAGAATCCTCGTTTTTTGAAGTATCGGATGAAGTTTCTTTATCTTTATCATCAGAAGCACTGACTTTAGCGGATTCTCCCATATCGTTTGCAAGAGGAGCCGTAAGAGTCGTGCTTTCCGTCATTCCGAGTTCTTTCGCTCTTTTAATTACGTACTCATCGGAAACTTTATTGGTCATTTTCCCTGATATTATCAATACAAGGGCCGTAACGATAATACCGATACCAAGCCCTTTTAAATATGCTTTATAATTCATTTCATCACACTCTCGTAAAAACTGTCAGTAAATTTACATCTTTGCAAGATCGATAACAAGTTTTACTTCTCCGACACCGAGTCCGAGTTCTTTTGCTATCGCAACATTGCTCTTGCCTTCTTTGTAAAGTCTTAAAATTTCTTCATTATGATTGCTTCCCGCAAGCATTGAATCAGGATTCCTTTTAACGGTCTTTCTCGCTCTCTTTGATGCAGGAGCGGTTGTATTCGATGCAGTCATCTTCGCTCTGTTTTTGTTGAATTCCTCTTCAAGAGCGGTAAGTTTATTCTTTTCGAGTTCTATTTCGTTTTCTTTCTGCTCGAATTCCTGAATGAGAGCACTCTTGTTCTTTTCGAAATCGGCATTTGCCTCGTCTTTGGCACTCTCGATCGCTTGAAGAGTATTCTTTACATCCCTTGATGTGCTTTCAAGTTCCGCCTGGCTCTTTAAGATATCATCATGCTTGTTGTTTAACATGTCATAAAGAAAAACAGCTTCTTCATGATTCTTGTTGATATCCTTAAGAACGGTATCTCCGTACTCGTTTACAGCCATGATCTTTTCGTTGGAAATTCTCTCGAGTCCTCTTTCGGCTTTTTCAAGGTATTCGGAAACTTCTTCCTCAAGTGAATCCTTAAGATTGACTTTGTATTTTTCTATTTCATTTTCTATAAGTTCTTTGATACGTTCTGTTTCTTTTCTTTCTTCCCAGCTTGTTTTAGCTTTTGTTTTTTCGGGAATAAAGATTCCGGCCGCAAGACATGCTGCGCCAAGAACGAGCAAAATAATTTCAAGTATAGTCATATCGGCTCCATAATTTCAAAATTCAATAATTGAAATAATATAACATTTTCAAAAATTATTCAATTTATAACGGAGACATTTTTATATCTGCCCCGTCTTTATAAAATCTGCAGTATCTGCAATCGCTTTTGACAGTCATCTGAATGTCGTTAATGCAGATTCTGGTTCCTGCAAATACGGTATCCTTGACGCAAAGCTGTGAAGGGCTTTCGTTAATGAGAGCATCCTTAATGTCATCAAATTCATCGCCGTATTCTTCACGCTGCCTGAGCAGAGTCTGAACCGCTTCAGACATATCTTTAATATTCTTGGCGGTTTCAGGCGATATCTTTATGCCTTTGGCGATTTTCTGCTTGAAAGCTTCTATAACGGGAAGCATCTGTGAAAGGTTTTTGTTTATCTTTTCGATTTCGGTACCAAGTTCTTCCATTCGAAGTCTCATCTGAGGATCCACACCGAGTCTTACAACTGTATCCGATCCCATCTGCGACCCGAGTGTCTTAACAAAGATTTTGTCTCTAGCCGAAACGTTGCTTCCCGAAATGTTTCCTTTTCTTCCGTCAACGGTGATCTCGGTTCTTGCCGATACATTTGAATGCATAATGGCTTCGGACTGAATGTAACCGCCTGCTTTTAATGTTGCATTTTCAACATATTTGGTAATAATGTTTCCGCCCGCGGTAATATCGCCCTTGCCCATACCGTTAATGCCTCTTGCAACGGTAATGTTTCCTTCGGCAACAAGCGTGGCACCTTCAATAACTCCCGCAACTTCAATATTGCCTGTAGCCTTAACCGTAAAGTTCGTATTAACGTTTCCATTAATCTTAACCGAGCCGTCATAATCAATGTCACCTGTGGAAGCGTCTACATTTTCAACCTCAAAAACATTCGAAACAAAGATCTTTCCTTCCACAAGCATTACATGCCCGGACACTTCAGAATAAGCAAGCGTATGATCGTCGTTAAGCGCAACGTTACGCCCGAATTTAAGCATAAGTTTCTTTACGTCTCTGGGTTTAACAAATCCGCCCGTAACATCCATGCCGCTCTCACCAGGATCTTCTTTGATAAGTTTTGCGAGAAGATCGCCTTTTTTGATATGATTTACAGCATTAAGATTAAAGAAATCAACACTGCCATCTTCATTAACGGTAGGTTTTGCTCTTAAATCGGTATTGAAATAATATTCTATCGAAGCATCGGTTCCGTGTCTTACTTCTTTTCCTCTGGCAAGCACGAAATCCGTACAGTACTCTCTTTTATTTACAAATTTTTCAATGGCAGCGGTATCAACGCCGTATGTTACATTTGCGGATTTAAGGTCGGAAATGATATCTTCCCTGCTTAAAAGATTACCGCCGACACTGGGCGGATAAAATCTGCATACCGCTTCCATCTTGTTGGGCGATATGGTAACGACTATCATTTCACGCTCGGGATATCTTTTCATGTTATCGAGAGCAATTTTCCCTTTATTGGGTGTCGATATAATTTTTTTGTTTAAATCGGCAATATCAAAAACGATACCTTTTTTATTAAGGTAATCCGCAATTTCATTTATGCTTAAAGGAGCACCGCCGTCATCGCTTTTAAAAACAATAAGGTTTGTACCCGTCTGAGTCATTTCAAGCTGAAAGTAAGAATTCATAATGTAACCCCCTAAATAATAAACGCAGCCATCGCGTTTAAGAAAATCGAAAACGTAATGGCTTGTCCGTTTTTAATAAGCAAAATCTACAGATCAAGTAAATACCATCGTATATTTGCCCAATACATCTTTCATTTTATTAAGAGCTTTTGTATGAAGCTGGGAAACACGGCTTTCGGATACTTCAAGTACGTTGCTTATCTCTTTTAACGTAAGCTCTTCATAATAATACAAAACCACGACACTTTTCTCTTTTTCGGTAAGAACTTCAAGGGATTCCATTAATTTACCTTTAAGTTCGTCTTTAAGAAAAGCATTTTCCGGAGAATCGAAATGTCTGCTGGCTCCGCCGGATTCGTTGGAAATGTCCGCGCCTGTTTCAAGATACTCATTTAAGGAAACAAGATTGCTGACTTTGCACTGAGACTGCCATTCGCAAAGTTCATCTTCGCTGACACCGATCTTTTCGGCAAGTTCCTCGTCAGTTCCCGGTCTTCCGAGTTCGTTTTCGAGTTCTCTCATCGCAGTATCAAGCTGTCTCTGTCTCTGTCTTACAGTTCTGGGAATCCAGTCAAGTTTTCTTATCTGGTCGAGAATTGCGCCTCTGATTCTGAGCGAAGCGTATGTTTCGAATTTAACTTCCTTCTCATCATCAAACTTGTCAATGGCATCAATAAGACCAAAAAGACCATAACTGCAAAGATCCTCATAATCAACACTGTAACCGAGATACATGCTCAGTCTTCCCGCAACAACCTTAACAAGAGGAACGTATTCCAATATGAGTTTTTCACGAGTAGAATCGGATTTGTTTCTTTTATAGTCATCCCATATTTTTCTTTTTGTTAATTCGTCCATTCCCTTTTACCCCAAATTTTAGTTACTTATAGTATCTTTCTCCAGCACCTGACCCTCATCGGATAATTCTCCCTCTTCCTCTTCGGGTTCCTTTTTATTCATTGAATCCATTATTATTTTCATTGCGAGAACACCCACAAAATAGAAAACAAATAATACAATAAACATAACCAGCAAAGTGGTTATCAAATCCTGGTTTGTAACATATAGCGAAATACTTGCTATAGCTCCGGCCAAAAGAGTTACGAAAGCAGGTAAAAGTCTAATCTTCTTCATCTAAATCACCTTCTCGTCTTTACCGACCGCTCTTATAACATAATCACCTGTTGCAGGATAGAAAATTACCGTTCGACCGTAATTGAATCCCGTATCCCTGGCAAGGACCGGAATACCCAGTTCTTCAAGTCTTTTAATGGATGCCTGTACATTCTGTTCCCCTACACGCACCATATCCGACTTGTTCTGGAATGCGAACATCTGAGCTCCGCCTGCGATCTTGGCAACCATTCTTGTTTTGGATGCGCCTTCTCTTACAAGCAGTCTTACAAGTTCATCTATACCGGTATCAACAAATTTGTATAAGTTTGTATTACTTTTAATTCTGGTGGAATCCGGAAGCATACAATGTGCAAGCCCTCCGATCTTAAGTACCGGATCTCTGACCGCTATTCCGACACAGGAACCGAGTCCGAGAGTCGTCAGTCCGTCGGGAGCTTTGCATATCTTAAGGTCTGCCATCCCCACCTTAATGATCTCTGACATTTAAATTTCCCTTTACATACCTATGGCACTAAATATTTTATCATAACTTTCCAAATCAGGCACGAGAATAAAGTAACCTTTTAAGCCTTCCGAAAATTCATTTTCGATAAGCAGGATCTTATCTCCTATAAGCCCGAATTCGATGGCAGGCACGGAAAGAATCGCAGCAGCCATGTCGATACTCAAAGCAGGTACCGAAGGATAGATCGATAAGTTGGTTAAAGTAGAAAGTGAATTAAGATATGACGCCGTAATGATATTTCCGATCTCTTTCAAAGCCGATTGTTCGAGTTCGTTAAGTTCTCCTTCCGAATGTTCGGTTCCCATAAGAGTGGCAATAAGATTTCTGGCTGAATCTTTTTCGAGAAGAAACATGATCGAACCGGTTATATCTCCTTCTACCATCAGATATATACCTGCCATTATTTGTTCTTCACCGCCCAAAATAGATCCGACATCCTTAAAATCCAAAAGTCTTACTCTCGGAACAAGCATATCGACTTTTCTGTTAAGCATATGAGCAAGTGCCGTAGTAGCATTGCCGCAGCCGATATTGCCTATTTCTTTTAAGACGTCAAAATAGACGCTGTTTTCATCATTTAAATCAATTTTGTTCATAAGTCACCTACTGTAATCCGCCCAATTAATTTTGCCAATAACATTATATCGCTTTATCATTCAAAACTTCAACGATATCAAGAAGAGAAATCAGACCGTTTTCTGTTTTACCTACTCCCGAAAGGAAATTCTGGATAGAATCCGTGTTGTTGTGATAAACTTTTTCAACATCGTTGGAAGCAACATTTGCAACTTCTCTTACTTCATCAACGATGATACCTACCGATTCGCCCTCATATTTGAGAATGATTATTCTGAAAGATTTGTTTTCTTCGATTTCTTCAAGTCCCATTTTAAGTCTCAAAGAAAATACGGGAATAACTTCACCTCTAAGATTGATAACGCCTTTAATATATGAGGGAGCCATCGGAACCCTGGTGATATGCTGCATTCTTACGATATTGTCCACGTATTTGATATCAATACCGAAATATTCATCCTGTATACGAATCTTAATATATTGTGTAACTTCAGTGGTAATAGCTAATTCTTCCATATCAAACCCTCCTTAAATCAAAGCATTTGCGTCGAGGATAAGTGCTACCTCGCCGTCACCTAAAATGGTTGCTCCGGAAATAAGTTTGCAGCTTCCGGCATATTTACCCATGGGCTTGATAACGATTTCCATCTGACCGATAAGTTCATCGACTACAAGACCTGCAAATCTGTCGCCCTTCTTTGCTATGAGAACTATCATATCCTGCGACTTGTCTTCCTTGTCTTCAAGTTCAAGGATCCTGTTAAGTCTTACAAGAGGAATAACCGCTCCTCTTAAATTGATAACTTCCTTGCCCTGAACCTTCTTGATGTCAGAAGAGCTGATAGACTCGATAGTCTGGATCGCGCCCAATGAAATAGCATATTTTTCATCGCCAACAACAACCATCAATGCCTGAATGATCGCAAGTGTAAGCGGAAGTCTTATGATAAATGTTGAACCTTCGCCAAGTTTGGTCTTAACTTCGATCTCACCGCTTAAAGCTTCGATCTTTGATTTAACTACATCAAGACCAACGCCTCGACCGGATACATCGGATACAACCTTTGCAGTAGAGAATGAAGGCTGGAACAAAAGATCGATAACTTCTTTGTCAGACATTACTTCAGCCTGTTCTTTTGTAATCTTGCCTTTTTCGATTGCCTTGTTCTTAACTGCTTCGATATCTATACCGTTACCGTCATCTCTAACTTCGATAACAACATTGTTACCGTCCTGATAAGCATCCAGATAGATCGATCCGACTTCGGGTTTTCCTCTTTCTGCTCTTATCTCTGCACTTTCAAGTCCGTGGTCAGCGGAGTTTCTTAAAAGGTGCATAAGAGGATCGCCGATCTCATCTACCACCGTACGGTCAAGTTCCGTATCTTCACCTGTCATGTACAGTTCCATCTTCTTGTTCAGTTTCTTTGAAAGATCTCTGATCATTCTCGGGAATTTGTTAACCGTATTCTCGATGGGAACCATTCGAACTTTCATAACCGATTCATGAAGGTTGGTTGTTACGCTTTCAAGATATTCGATCTGTTCATTAAAAGAAATATTGGATGTTCCCACAACACTTCCTGCCACGGAAACAAGTGAGTTCTTTGAAATAATAAGTTCGGAAACAAGATTCATAAGGGAATCGAGTTTTTCAATATCTACACGGACCGTTCTGTTTACAACGGGTTTTCCCGCAGTTTTCTTTTCAACGGCATTATTGTTCGATGCAGCCGACGATGCAGGAGCACTGCTCTTGGAAGGTGCGGGTTTGCTTTCCGTATTTGCGGGAAGCGTCTGTTCTTCTGACGCTTTCTCTTCACTTGCAGCCGCTTCTTCCTCAGCTTCCTTTTCTTCACCGAATACCACTTCCGATCCTACGGCATCTTCGATCTCGGAAACATATTTAATTGCCGAAATAACCTGATCGAAAGGCTTGTCAGTAAGGAATATCACGCTGAAATCAAATTCAAACGATTCGTCTTCGATATCCTGAGCCGAAGGGTTTGAAAGCAACACTTCGCCGAGGTCTTCAAGAGCCTTGAATACAAGGAAAGCTCTCGCAGCTTTAAGAAGACAGGCTTCCTGGATATAAACAGTGATACCGTAAGCTTTGAAGTTTTTCTTCATGCCTTCTTCGATAACGGTCTTTACGCTGTCATCGATCTTGATATCTTTCCATTTTTCCTGAAGTTTATTTTCTGTTTTTTCTTCTATCTTTTCTTCTTTTTCCTCTTTCTTGCCGTCATCGGCTTTGGGAGAATTCTTGGAATTAAGAATGTCGTTTAAGCCTTTGATCAAAGGCTCGTTGTCATTAGTGCCTTCATCAGCCGTTTCCTGAATGGTTGCAAGATATTCTTCAAGTGCATCAAGGCATTTGAAAAGCAGGTCGATCATATCGGAATCAACCTTAATAGCACCGTTTCTCACTTCTGAAAATACATTTTCCATATCATGAGTCAGCGTCTGCATTCTCTTGTAACCCATTGTGCCGGCCATACCCTTTAACGAGTGAGCAGCACGGAAAATCTCATTGATCGTATCCATGTTCTCACCATCCTGTTCAAGTGAGAGAATATGGGTATTGAGATTTTGCAAATGTTCTTTCGTCTCGTCGATAAAAATGTCCAAATACTGACTAACATCCATAGCCTAACCCTCCGCATTTTTTATTATTTCATTTCCTATATCTGATAACTTACAAGTAATACAGTCTTTGTTTCTCTTAAGCACACTGCCCGGCATTCCGAACACAACGCATGAATCTTTGTCCTGAACGATCAGTTTGATCTTCTTAGATTGTTTAAGGTATTCAATACCGTCAGAACCATCGCTTCCCATACCGGTCAGTACAACGCAGATTATCTCATCATATCCCGAAGTCGCAAGCGATTCATACATATAATCCGCACAAGGCTTTACGCCGAGCCTTGTATCTTCATCCGTATGAATGATCCTGTGTTCGTTCCTGATCTTCTCGATCTTCAGATGAAATCCTGCTTTAGCAATATATATATTATTATTTTTTAAGATTTGATTATTTTCGCTTTCGCAAACCGGCAGTTTTGAATTCGCGTTAAGACGATCGGCCAGCGCTTTCGTGAAACCGTCAGGCATATGCTGAACGATCACCACCGGGCATCCTATTCTTTCGTCAAGATAAGGAACGACCTGTTGTAGTGCTTTAGGGCCGCCGGTAGAGCAGGCAATAGCTATGATTTTTTTCAATATCATTACCTCATCTTATTATTTATCCATCATACTCAAGTATTATACCATAAAAAATCATCTCATGTATGCATAGTCACTTTACAAATGTAGAATTTTATCTGAATCGTTTGTATAAAATTCATAAAAAAACAACGAACCGAAGTCCGTTGTTTGTATATTTTCAAAAAATTTTATAAAAATACGAATTTGAAAATTAATTCTCTCTCTTTCTCTTCTTTCTTTCTTCTTCGAAGATATATCTGATGATCATTTCGCGCTCGCCGTTTAAGATGTCGACAAACTGGCACCTGAACTCGTATTTGGCATCTTTAGTGGGATTGTCAAGCGTTTTGACAGCTAGTATTTTCGCCACATGTTTGAAACGTTTGCCGTTTGAAAGAGCATATTCGGTATAAATCATATCATTTATATCGGCGGTATCTTTGCTTATAAATCTGATTCCTCCACCGGAAATATCTACTATCTGGCTTTCATTCATCGGAAGTTCGTCAAAAAGAACATTCTTCTTGTTTTCAAGCGCGATCTTTTCGGCATTCGTAAGAAGTCTGTAAGAAATCGGAATCATACAGGAGTATCTGTAATATTCTCTTCTCTGATATTTCTGAAGATTGGAAATAAGTTCGATTTCGAGAAGATAGAGGTTTCCGTTTTTATATCTGTTTACTACTCTTACAAGACACTGAAACAAACCCTTTGTTGTGAAAAAATGAATATCGTATTCACCGTTCAAAGGTAAAAGAACCAGTTTTGTCTGTTCCATGGGCATAAGAATTTCGAGACGGTCTTCATCTATAACATCAACAACCTTGGAATCGAACTTTTTTCTCTGGTAACTGCCGTCTTCCTGAAGAACCCTGTCAATGGCCTCCAATTCGATTTTGGAACCTGGAGCGATATATTTACTTAACAATAATCCGGGATCTTTTTCTTTCATACTGATTTCTTAGCAGCCACAATGTGTGAAAAAAACGCCGCCATACCTCTGTTCTTGTTGTTTTTGTTTATCTCTCTATTCATTAGTATATTCGCAATAGTCTCATATGCGCAAGCAGATTTTGATTTTGGAGTCTGAATGGAAACTGGCATCTGCTGCATGACCGCTTTCTGCAGTGCATCATCCTGAGGTATCGAGCCCAGAAAGCATATTGGAAGCTTAAGATATCTCGAAACCACGGTATTTAATTTATTGAATAAAGTCTTGCCTTCGCTCTCGCTTGATACACGGTTTGCAATGACTTTAATGCTTGTTGATTCAGCTGAAAATCTTTCATGATGAGCAAGCGCTTTAAGAAGCGAATACGAGTCCGTGATAGATGTGGGTTCGGGAGTTGTAACAACAAGTATCTCTCCGCTCGCAACAAGGAATTCGAGAACCGCATCCGAAATGCCGGCACCCGTATCAACAATGATGATATCAGCCATTGCATCAAGCTGAGCAAGGTTCTGGATAATGTAGGTAAGATATTCTCTGCTTAAATTAGACATCCCCGCAATACCCGATCCGCCGGAAATAAACCCTATTTCCGAAGGTCCCCAGGTAATGATGTCTTCCATTTTCATTCCCTTGTAAATAAGATCGAAAAGATTATGTTTCGGAACGGCACCGAACATTATTTCAATATTCGCCAGTCCGAAATCGGCATCGAGAATAATAACTCTCTGCCCCATTTTCTTGAACTGAACCGCAAGGTTAATGGCTGTATTTGATTTTCCGACGCCGCCTTTACCGCTGGTAACGGTAATAACTCTGGCAAGCGGTCTTACCTGATTGGCTTTTATTATGTTTCTGAGTCCTGAAGCCTGATCCATATTTTACTGCCCTCCGAGGAGCTTCTTTACTATCTGCTGTGGTTTAAATGTGTCTATATCTTCCGGAACATTCTGACCGTACGTTACGTAACTTAAAGGCGCATTCGTATGAAGTCTCAAGTTGAATATCGTACCGAAAGAATATGTTTCATCCAGTTTTGTAAATATCAGTCTGTAATCCGAAATCTCTTTGTAGCTGTCCGCAATATGAATAAGGTCTTTCATCTTTGTGGAAGCGGCAAGCACAAGATAAACTTCCGTCTCAGCTTTTTCTTTCGAAAAATCTATGAATTTCTTCATATCAGCTTTTAATTCCGCATTCTTGTGAGAATGTCCGACCGTATCAACCAGGATATAATCGTAATCATTATATGAATCGAGTCCTTCTTCAAAATCATCGATCGTATAGATGATCCTGAAAGGAACATTCATGATATTCGCATAACTTCTTAACTGTTCGGCGGCAGCTATTCTGTAAGTATCGGATGTGAACAAAGCGACTTTGCTTCCCGAAACAAAAAGTTTTGATGCTATCTTGGCTATCGTGGTTGTTTTTCCGACACCCGTTGTACCCACAAAGAAAATGACCTTGGGCCCTTTTGTCGCTGCTTCAATGGTTTTGGGTTCGCCGAATCTTAATATAAGTCTCTGATATATATGGGAAAGGACCGTATCCATCGGCGTATTGCTTTTAAGCCTGTTTCTCGCCTCCTCAACAATCTCTTCCACGTAATCTTCATCTACTTCGTTGTCTATAAGTGTCTGGGAAATAAGTTCGTATACAGCTTCAATTTCCGTTTCGGGTGTGTTTTTTTCTTCCTTATCGTTTTTGGATGAAACGTATGCGCTTTTTCTTTTTTCCTTAACACTTTCTCTTGACGCGGATTCAACAGAATTTTCTTTTTCCTGTTTTTCTGCAGCTGCCGAAGCAGTTTTTTCCTGCGTCGATCCGCTTTCAGAAGCGCCAGCATTTTCGCTTTGTGCCTTGCCTGAAGGTTTTGTATTCTCATCCACAATCACATTGAATCCTGAAGGCTGATAAATGTTTCTTTCTCCCTGGGAGTTAATGTTGATCGGCTTTATCAGAGACTCGTAATTCGTCTCGGATTCCTCTTCAAGCGCAACTGTAACTTCAACATAAGGAGCCTTGAAAAGTTTCTTGATTCCTTTCTGTTTGACCTGCTTGACATTAAGCGAAACACATGATTCGCCGAGTTCGGCTTTCGCAAGGTTCATTGCTTCATTTTCAGTTTTGGCCTGATATTTTTTTATTATCATTACGCACTTACCATTCCTACAGACTGCAACTCAACATTGCTTTCTATTTCATTATACGAGATTACAATCAAATCCGCAAAATAATCTTCGCTTAATTTCTTAAAATACATTCTGACAATGGGCGAAGTTAAAAGTATGGGCGCCTTGCCAAGCTGTTCAAGTTTTCCGACTTCGGCTTCCACATTATTCATTATCTTTTTAACCTTCTCGGGATCCATTGCGATGTACGAACCGTTCTCAGTCTGTTTGATGTTGCTCATCATTTCCTGTTCGAGTTTCGGATCGAGAGTTACTACGCTTGTCGTTTCATTCGGCATAAAATATTTGCCTGATATCGCACGCTTAAGTGACTGTCTTACATATTCGGTAAGAATATCCGTATCCCTCGTGGTCTGAGCATGATCTGCAAGAGATTCGAAAATGGTAAGAAGGTCTCTTATGGAAATACCCTCTTTTAAGAGATTCTGAAGGACCTTCTGAATATCGCCGAGTCCGAGAAGTTTCGGTGTAAGTTCGTCGATAAGAGCAGGGTTTGTCTCTTTAAGATTGTCAACAAGCTTGGCAACATCCTGTCTTGTAAGGAGTTCGGAAATATAATGTCTGATGATCTCCGTTAAATGCGTTGCAATGATTGAAGGCGGATCTACAACCGTATATCCGGCTGCTTCCGCTCTTTCTCTCTGACTTTCGGTAATCCACAATGCAGGCAGATGGAAAGAAGGTTCAAATGTCGGAATACCCGTTACTTCTTCGGTAACAAATCCGGGATTCATGGCCATGTAATGGTCAAAAAGAATTTCGCCTTCCGAAACCTGTATGCCTTTAATCTTTATGATGTACTGATTGGGATTCAGCTGAATGTTGTCTCGCAAACGGATGATCGGAACAACCGTACCGAGTTCGAGAGCGATCTGACGACGTATCATAACAACACGGTCAAGAAGGTCGCCGCCCTGATTTACATCGGCAAGAGGAATGATTCCGTAACCGAATTCAAGCTCGATCGGGTCAACCTGCAAAAGCGAATTGACGTTTTCCGGCTGCCTCGTTTCAGCGGCCGCCACCTCGTCTTTGTCGACTTCTTTTTCAACATTTTTGACATCGAGACTGTTGGCGATAATTCTTCCGGCAATAAGGAATAAAGCACCGAATGCCACGAAAAGGAAGAAATTTAAAGGTGTTAATATACCGAGAGCCATAATAATGGCACCGACAAAATACATAACTTTTGGAACGCCGAAAAGCTGCTTTAAAATAACAGGACCGAAATCGGCTTCCTTGGAGCCTTTAGTTACAAGAATACCCGTTGAAAGCGAGATAAGAAGCGAAGGGATCTGGGAAACAAGTCCGTCACCGATCGTTAAGATAACATACTTGTTTAACGCGTCGTTAAATTCCATTCCCTGCATCATAACACCGAGCGCGATACCGCCGACAACGTTAACGCCTGTGATAATGATACCCGCGGTGGCATCTCCTTTAACGTACTTTACGGCACCGTCCATGGAACCGAAGAAACTTGCTTCCTGCTGTATTTTTTCACGTCTTACCTTTGCTTCTTCATCGGTTATCGCGCCGGTATTAAGATCCGCGTCGATAGCCATCTGTTTACCGGGCATGGCATCGAGTGTAAATCTAGCGGTTACTTCAGCAACTCTTTCGGAACCTTTATTGATTACGACAAACTGAATAATGATCAAGATAATAAATATAACTACTCCGACAATCAGGTTGCCCGATCCCACGAAAGAACCAAATGTCGTTACGACGTTACCGGGATTACCCGTGGTAAGGATAAGTCTGGTCGAAGAAACGTTAAGCGCAATTCTGAAGATCGTTGTGAACAAAAGAATCGTCGGATAAAAAGACATATCCAGAACTTCTTTTGCAAACATCGTCGAAAAAAGAATAATAAATCCGGTGGAAATATTTACGGCAAGCAGAATATCCAGAAGCCAGTTGGGAATAGGAACAATAAGCATAATAAATGCAGCAAGTATATATGCAGCAACAGCTATATCGGCTCTTTTCATTCTGCTCACCTCCTTTCCGGATTTTTAGAATAATTTATATTTTACCCTGAATCTTGTAAACATATGCGAGAATGTCGGCAACCGCTTTGTAAAGTTCAGGCGGTATCACCTGACCGATTTCAACATTGTAATAAAGCATACGCGCCAGGGGTTTGTTTTCCACAATTTCAATATTGTTTTCTTTCGCAGTTTCCTTAATCTTCCCTGCCAGATAATCGGCACCTTTCGCAAGAACGATCGGCGCTTCCGCAACATCCGCATCATACTTTATGGCGACCGCAAAATGCGTAGGGTTCGTGATGACAACATCCGCTTTCGGAATATCCTGCATCATTCTTCTTCTGGAAGCCTGCATCATCCTCTGCTTTATCTGACCTTTAACCTGAGGATCACCTTCGGACTGTTTATATTCATCCTTTACTTCCTGCTTGGTCATCTTCATGTCTTCCTTGAATTTCCAGGACTGAAAGAAATAATCTGCAAAAGCGATTATCAGATAAAATCCCGATATCCTGATCCCCAGATCAAGGATTATGTTTCCCATCAGTGAAATACCCTGACTTACAGGCATATCCAAAAGTATTAGGATCGACGTCCATTTATCGCGTAAGGTTGAATATGAAATGTACCCGATAAGAACAATTTTAAGTATCGACTTTAAAAGTTCCGCAAGCGACTGTATCGAAAACATTTTCTTGAATCCGTTTATCGGATTGAATTTATTGAATTTCGGCTGAAGCGGCTTTGCCGTGGGTTTCCATTTAACCTGTGCAATCTCGCACACAAGCCCTACTCCGAGTGCAACGAGTAAAAAAGGCGCCATGTATAAAATAAATCTTATTATCAGATTCCTGAAAAGCGTCAGAAAATACCATACCGAGTCACCCGATGCCATCTGCGATGCAAGGGAAGGAATCCTGTTGTAAACATAAGTAAACGTCGAAAGAAACTGATTGCCGAGTGTTCCAACCCATATCTTCAAAAGAATAAACATGGCTAGAAGCGAAAAGCCGATGGCAATTTCCTTGCTTTTTGCAACCTGGCCTTCTTTTCTGGCATCTTCCAGTTTCTTCGGAGTAGCTTCTTCGGTTTTTTCTCCGCCGGGGCCTTCTTTGGCGAAGAGGTAAAGATCATAATCCAGCATCCATCAAACCCTCCACAAAAGAAACGATTCCTCTCTGCATGGCTTTAAATATCAGGTCGCTGAGTTTCGGAAGAAGTCCTACGGTAATAAACAAGACCGCGAGACCTGTAAATACCTTTAACTGAATACCGACCGCAAACATATTCATCTGCGGCGCAACTTTGGCAAGAATGCCGAGTATCGCATTCAGTAACATAATCACACAAAAAACAGGAAGGCAAATCTGCAATCCTATCAACATATACTGTCCCAAAAATTTTATCATTGACTGAAGAAGCGAATCATAATTGAAAACAGCTTTCCCAATCGGAATAAGAATAAATGTTTCCGCAAGCGCGGATACAAAATACTTATATAAGCCGGTAACAACCATCAGCATCATAAACATATACTGATAGTACACACCGGAAATCGTCGCATCCTGTTTCGTGGCAGGGTCCATCTGCGAAGCCATCGCAAAACCCATTTCCATATCAACTATTCTTCCGGCAAACAAAACAATCGTCTGACATATATACGCAGCAAGTCCGAGAAGAAGTCCCACCGCAGCTTCCTTTAATACCATCATCGCTATACTGAGCAATGTTTCGCCGGAAACATATATATGCGGCATTGTCACATAATAAAGAAGAATCGATAAAAAAAACGAAAAGCCGATTTTTACCCTGTTAGGCACGGAACCTATCGAAAAGAAAGGTGCCACATAAACAAAACAGGTGATCCTTGTCATTATGAGGAGGAAATATTCCAGTTCTTCTATGGGAAAAGAATAATCAATCATAATCTATCGGATATACAGCGGAATATCATTCCACAACTGAGTCATGAAAGTTACCATGTTATTAATCATCCAGTGTCCGAGAAGCATGATCGTCAGAAAAATACCAAGTATTTTAGGAACAAAAGTAAGTGTCTGTTCCTGAATGCTCGTAACGGTCTGAAATACAGAAACTATAAGACCTATAATTAGTGAAACCAGCAAAGCAGGTGCAGCCGTGATGATAATACAGTATAAAGCATCCCTTGCAATTACGGTTACGCTGTCAGTTGACATTTACTCTCTCCTTTCAGACAAAATGAAGATCAATAAAACGATTTGACAAGATTAACGATAACAAGATTCCATCCGTCCGCAAGAACGAAAAGAAGAATCTTGAAAGGTGTTGAAATCGTAGTCGGAGGAAGCATCATCATACCCATACTCATGAGAATTGATGATACAACCATATCTATAACGATAAAAGGAATATAAATCAGGAATCCTATAATAAACGATGTTCGAAGTTCGGATAAAACAAATGCGGGAATAAGAACAGTCGAAGGAACAGCTTCCGGATCCGCGCCGTCCCATTCAAGATGTGCGATTTCCATGAATGTCGCAACATCTCTTGCCTGAGTCTGACCATACATAAATTCACGAAGCGGAACCATACCGGCATCAAGGGCTTCCTTGGCAGTAATTTCACCTTTGTCAAAAGGTTTGATCGCTTCTTCGTTTATTCTCGTGAAAACGGGAGCCATTATAAAAAGAGTCAGAAAGATGGCCATGCCGATAAGCACCTGATTGGGAGGTGCAGTCTGCGTACCTATGGCCGTTCTGGTGAAATGAAGGACTATGATGATTCTCGTAAAACTTGTAAGCATTACGAGCATAGCCGGAATAAAAGATATTACGGTCAGGATTAAAAGGATACGAAGAGATCCGTTTAATTCACCGTTTCCTGAATCATAATGAATACTGAATGTGGAATTTGTATTGCCGTCATTCAGTTCATCTTCCAGATCGCTATCTATGGAAGATGTGATGGAATCGACAAGATTATCGGCGTCGTTAATATTAGATGCATGTGTTTTAACAGGCATTAAATACAACAATATGCCTGCCGAAACAAGCAGGCATAAATATAATAATACTGTTTTAAAAGATACGCATTGATTCTTCATTACTTTCGCCTATTTCTTGAGTTTAAAATTTTTTGCCTTATCAAGCATACTCTTAAAATCCATACCGTCAAAATCAGCGTTCTCCGTAATAACAATGGAGTCCTCGTTTATTTCACCGAGCATGCTGACGGTATCTTTGCCTACACCGAGAGCAAAAATCTTATCACCGATTCTGACGATCTGAATGTATTTGTTGTTGGCAATTTTAAATGTTTCGAGAACCTGAATGTTCCCGGATCTCATTTTTCCTTTCTGATATCCGGCAACAAACTTCGTCGTAAAGGCGCATAAAACAAGAACTATAATAAATAATACAAAAACCGTAAGAAACTGAACAAATCCTCCGGCAGATGAATTATTAAGTGCCAAAATCATATTAACCAACTACTTTCTTGACTGCCTCCAAAACACGGTCGGGCTGGAATGGTTTAACGATAAAATCCTTAGCTCCTGCCTGAATGGATTCGATAACCATTGCCTGCTGGCCCATGGCTGAACACATGATAACCTTTGCGTTAGGATCGGTCGATTTAATCTCCTTGAGAGCCTGAATACCATCCTTGTCAGGCATGGTAATATCCATAAGTACGAGGTCAGGTTTAAGCTCATTGTATTTTTCAATGGCTTTAACGCCGTTTTCCGCTTCTCCTGCAACTGTGTAACCATTCTTTGATAAAATGTCCTTAATCATCATTCGCATAAAAGCGGCATCGTCAACAATAAGAATATTTTTTCCCATAATTACTTTCTCCTGTTTAATTTATTATCTCAGTAATCCTAATACCAAAACTTTCTTCGATTACTACTACTTCCCCTTTGGCAACAAATTTACCATTTACCAGAACATCAATAGGTTCACCTGCGATCTTGTCAAGTTCTATGATTGTTCCGGGTGCAAAATCAAGAATATCCGCAATGGACTTCTTGGTACGTCCGAGTTCTACAGTAACCTCAAGCGGTACGTCCATAATAAGATTTATATTCTCCGGCGTATTGGCCGATACCGTAGGCTGTGTGAAAGTCTGGAACTGAGCAGGCGCCACATTCACGTTTCCGCCCGGGAACGGAGGTGCCTGATATCCCATCGGAGGTGCCTGGTAACCCATGGGCGGTGCCTGATATCCCATCGGCGGCACCTGATATCCCATTGGCGGTGCCTGATATCCCATCGAAGGATCGGGATAAGGATTCTGAGGCATCGGCTGAGGTGCGCTCTGAGGTGCAGGTTCGGGAGCAGGTGCCGGTGCAGGTGCTTCCTCTTTTTGAGCTTCGCCGACCTTCTCGGAATCAGCTACCTGATTGTTCATGAATATCTGATACAGTTCTCTCGCAAAATCAAGAGGATATAACTGAAGGATAGTTGAATCAATCAGATCTCCGATCTGCATCCTGAACGAAATGCTTACAAACGTTCCCGCAAGGAATCCTGAAAATTCTTCACCTTTGGCAAAATCGTTAATATCGATAAGTGATGCCTCAGGCGGAGAAATATCGATCATCTTTCCAAGCATTGACGAAAGACTCGTTGCCGATGAACCCATCATCTGGTTCATGGCTTCCGATATCGCACTCAGATGAAGTTCTCCGAGTTCTCCTTCTATATTTGTTCCATCGCCTCCCATCATGAGGTCGGTAATGATTTTTACATCGTCTTCTTTAAGAATTAATATGTTAGATCCGTCAAGTCCGACTGTATAGTTGATTTTGATGAATACACAGGGTCTGTCATATCTTCCTATAAGTTCATCCCATTTAACTATAGTAACCGTAGGTGTCGTAATATCTACTCTTCTGTTAACAAGCGAATAAAGAGTCGTTGCGCTTGTTCCCATCGATATATTAGCTACTTCACCGATTGCATCTTTTTCAATATCCGATAAAGCTTCTTCACCGGAAGAATCCGAAGCGGCGGCGGGTTCGGGATCTGCGGAATTATTGTCAGATAAATCCATGCCCGCCAAAAGGGCATTTATTTCATCCTGGGATAAAATACCACCATCCAACGATTTATTCCTCCTCTCTTATCACTGATGTCACTTTCACTGCGTATTTATCATTGCTGGCACCCGCTACAGCAGTAAATTTGCGGATATTGCCAACATATACTTCAAGTGCGGATTCAACATTTGTATCAAGCCTTATAATATCCCCGACCGATAAATTGGTGAAATCCGAAACCGTAACATTTGATTTACCGAGAAGACATTTAAGAGGAACATCCACTCTCTTTAACATGCCTTCAATGTATTCATTGTAATCCTCTTCGGAAAAGCTGATCATATTCGAGAACCAGAACTTGGTATTCAGGTTGTCTATGACGGTTTCGATTGTCATAAACGGCAAAGCCACGTTCATGAAACCTTCAATGTCTCCGATCTTCATGTTAAGCGTAACGATCGCTATCATTTCGTTGGGAGCAATGATCTGTGCGAACTGAGGATTCGTTTCTATCCTGTCCAGTATGGGACTGATCTCGATAACATTCTTCCAGGGTTCACGCAAAAGCTGCACGCTTACTACAAGAAGCTTTTCCAGAATCTTAATCTCGATCTCTGAAAAATCTCTTACTTTGTCAAGAGATTTTCCCTGTCCTCCCAGCATCCTGTCAACCATAGCAAATCCAAGATTGGAAGTGAGGTTGATGATAATGTCTCCGGGAAGCGGATCGAATTTTATGATCGATAAAACGGAAGGGTTGCCCAGCGAATTCGAGAATTCAGAGAAAGTAACCGATTCCGAATATGCCACGTTAACCTGCACGTTCTTTCTTAAATATACAGGCAGGTTGGTCGATAAAAGTCTGCCGTAATGGTCAAATATAAGTTCCAGCGTACGAAGGTGTTCTTTGGAAAACTTGGAAGGACGTTTGAAGTCATAATTCTTGACGGATGCGTCATTATTGTCTTTCATCTCGTCAACGTCAATTTCACCGCTGTTTAATGCCTTTAACAGATTGTCTATTTCATTTTGCGATAAAACTTCGCTCACAAAGTCCCCCTCCTTTCGCACTTATTTCCCGCCTTTTACGAAGGCGGTACGGAAACGACAATTACTGGAAAACTATATCGCTGAAGGAAACGTCAAAAATGAAATCCGATCCCGAGTATTTTTCCTGAACAAGTTTTAAAATCTCTTTTTTCATCTTATCCTGGGATACTCTGGCATCATCTATCGTATACTGCGAAATAACATCGTTAACAATACTCCTGAAGAGTTTTTCCTTGTCAGCAACAGTAGCGCCGTATTTCTTGTAATCTTTATGTTTGTTGTTAATGGAGAAAAATACGGTAACCATGCAGAAATGAGCATCACTGTCACCCGGCGCGGGCTTAAGGGCAATGGTCATCTTATCGGGTATTGTATAAGTTTCCGTATTTTCGATGGGAACAGCCGCAACAGATTCCGTTTCTGATGAACCGGTACCCAGATCGATGCTGATCGCATTTGCTACATCGGATACGACCTTGGCTGTATTGCGATTTGTGGTCATTACCGTAAACATCGTGATTCCGGAAATGACAATATTTACAAAGGTTAATCCCAAAATGAGGATCGATAACAAGTTCTTCTTCATAAATTCCCCCGAATTTAGTAATTTTCGCTGTAAAAATTATATATTTTTATTTCTACTCTTCTGTTTAAAGCTCTTCCCTCTGCAGTGGAATTATCAGCAATGGGAACATATTCGCCTCTTCCCGAATGTTTGATTCTGGCAGGGTCAATCGTTGTATTGTCAACCAGATATCTGAAAACGCTTATCGCTCTGGCAGATGACAATTCATCGTTATCGGAATATTTTGCTCCGTTCATCGGAACATTGTCCGTATGTCCTTCGACCTCTATGATGCTTTCCGAATATCTCTCAAGGATTTTCGCTATCTGAGCCATAAGAGGCAGTGATTCTTCTTTTAATTTTGCATCGCCCGAATTAAAAAGCAATGCGCCGTTCATGGTAAGAAGCACATATTGCGAATTGAACTCAACTCCGACTTCTTCGGCGATATTGTCTTCTTCAAGAGCTTCTTCTATGAGTTCCGCAAGTTCTTCGCTGGCAGCAAGTGCTGCAGCTTCGTGTTCCTCATATGACTCTTCTTTCATCTGCTTGTCGGAATCTTCGCCCTGTCCCATTGAATTGATATATTTATCAAGTTCGTTGAGCTGCGAAACACCGTTCGAAATAAGCATGCCTTCGCCGATTGCTCTGGCACCTGCGGTAAATATCGAAAAAGTATTCGAAAAAGAAGCCGCTACAAGTTCAAACTTCTGTGCATCCACGGATGACATCGAGAAAAGCAAAACGAAGAAGCAAAGAAGCAGGTTCATAAGATCCGAAAACGTGGCCATCCATGCCGGAGACCCCTGCGGCGGTTCTTCAGGTTTTTTATTAGCCATTCTCTTCACCTCCCTCACCGCTGGAAGCAGCGCTTCTGTCAGCAGGTGCAAGGAACGATTTAAGTTTCTCTTCGATTACTCTGGGGTTTTCGCCGGCCTGAATCGAAAGAAGACCTTCAACCATTATTTCTTTACACTGAATTTCAGTGGCATTGTTCGATTTTAATTTGTTAGAAGTAGGCGTACATATCCAGTTCGCAAGAAGTGAACCGTAGAATGTAGTAATAAGAGCAACTGCCATGGAAGGTCCGATCGATGATGCGTCAGAAAGGTTCTGAAGCATAAGTACCAGACCGATAAGGGTACCGATCATACCCCAAGCAGGGCCCATCGCACCGAGATCCGACCAGAAGTTAATGTTTTTCTTATGTCTCTCTTCGGTACTTACTATCTCAGTCTCCATGATCGCTCTTACAAGTTCGGGATCGGTACCGTCGACGATCAAGAGGATTCCTTTTTTCATGAAAGCATCATCAAGTTCGCCGGATACTTCTTCAAGAGCAAGAAGACCTTCCTTACGTGCAACGTTCGAAAGTTCAATGATCTTCGAAATCATGCCGGGAACATCCTGTTTCGGTGATTTGAATATCAAAAGAAAGCTCTTTAAGCCTCCGAGGTAATCTTTGATCGACATGGAAGCCAAAACAGCAAAGAACGCGCCGCCGTATGTAATCAATAAAGATTTAATATCGATGAAATATTTGATACCGGCAACACCTGCATCACCTGTCATGATACCCATAAGCATCATGGCCACGCAGATACCGAGACCGATAATCGAAGCTAAATCCACTATTTACGCCCTTCTTTACACAATTATACGGGAAATTTACATAATTTCCCCTTACCCTACGATTTTACTAAATTTTTAATCTCTTGTCTACCTTCTTTTACAATTATCTTGCGTCCCGTAGACAGTGTAATAACAGTATCTGGTGTTTCTTCAACTGTTTCGATATATCTCTCATTTAAGAGTATTTTTACTCCATCAAGTTTGGTTACTTCGATCATAATTTCCACCTTATGATTTTTCCTTTCAAAACACTTGAATAAACATCAAATATCGTCATTTTCTTTTGAATATTTTTAACCTTCAAAGACAATTTATAAAATAAAAAAACATCAAGGCCGGCAGCGCTGAAATTGCAATGCCGGCCCCGATTCTGAAAAAATTTATCTCTTAAGATTTACCAGCTCTTCAAGTAATGTATCTGAAACCGTGATAATTCGGCTGTTTGCCTGGAAACCACGCTGTGTTGTGATCATTTCCGTAAATTCTGCGGAAAGGTCAACGTTTGACATTTCAAGTACACCGGTTGACATGTATCCTCCGCCTGCGGTTACATCAACGCCGATTCCGTCGAATTCACCCGAGTTAAGCGTTGCCGAATAAAGGTTGTCGCCTTCCTTCTGAAGACCGGATGCGTTTGCAAAGCTTGCAACTGCGATCTGTCCGAGAAGTCTTGTCTGACCGTTATCGTATGATGCATAAATCATACCGTTATTCTGAATGGAAACACCCGAAAGTTCACCGAGTTTACGGCCTGAACCGAGTCCTCTGTCATCACCGTTTACCATGGTGATCGTGGAAGTTCCGTTGTTGTTGAACATTGACGCCTTGGAGAAATCGATGTCAACATCATTGAAATGCTCAAGGTTAACCACTTCACCCACGAGGTTTGTTGTCATTGTATTGAAATCAAGTGTCGCAACATCACCGCCGTTAATTGACTTGAATTCACCTGTTGACGTATCGAAAATAAGTGAATTGCCGGAAATGGTTTCTGTTGTTGTGACCTGAGCCTGTCCGTCGGGAGCAACCATGAATGAATATGTTACGTTCGGATTTGAAGTATCAAGTCCATAAGCCTCTCCCTGAGATATCTCCTTAATAAAGTTATTATCTTTAAAATCAGTATTTGCATCAAAAGTGAACTTCTGGACAAAACTGAATTTTACAGTGCCGTCTTCATCCATTTCGGCATTGAATTGATCCAGTCCTGTCTTATTCAAAACAGTTTCCCAGTTGTCATCCGTATCAGATGTAAGGAAATACTCATTGCTTCCATCCTTATAGTAATAATAATCATATTTATGATTCTCATCTCCGCCTTTAACATATACAAGGCCGAAAGCTTCTTCAAGATCGTTCTTTTCGAGTGTACCATTTCCCTTAAGAGTAAAATCACCGCCCTTTGTATAAGGAGGATTCTCAACCTTGGGATCGGGAATGGTATAATCGATACCCGGAAGTTTATTTGTGTCAAAATCGGAGAAAGTTTCCGAAAGACTTGTTTCCTTGTAATATGCGCCGTTTCCGCCGTTAGCGGTTGCATCATAAGTTACGCCGTCAAGAAGGTCGTAAAGAGTTGTCGTAGTCTGTACGTGATCCGTACCGAAAGTAGCGATATCTTTAATACTTCCTACATTGTAAACATCCTTTAACGACTCATTCTTTGCGTTGAGAATATCAGTCATTTCAACGTTGTAAACGCCTTCGGATTCTGTATTCTTAATTGCAAATTTAACAGTATAAGCATATCCGAGACCGTCAAAAATAGAAACCGAAATCGTTCTTCCCGATGTAGATGCAGCATTGGGATCGTTCTTGTCAAGAATACCCGATACGTAAGCTTTTGATGTGGCTTCAGGCGGATATGTCATATTCTCGGGACTCATGATCCTTAAAGGTTTTACTGTATCCTGTTTGATAGTCATCGTTGCTTCTTCAACGCCCCATCCCATTACATTGTAACCGGTGGAAGTTGTTGCAAGATTACCTGCAGCATCAACGTAGAAAGAACCGTCTCTCGTAAAGAAATTATCGCTGCCGTTGCTTACTATAAAGAATGAATCTCCCGTAATCTTAATATCAAAAGGGTTGCCTGTTGTCTGTGAAGAACCGGGAGTTGTGATAGCTGTTGAAATAGCGCCCGAAACAGATCCTAAACCGATCTGCTTGGCGTTGGTACCTGCGGTTCCGGTCGTTGCGTTGGGTCCCGATGCAGCCTGCGTTGTCTGATACATAAGTTCAGAAAAAGTAACCGACTGCGACTTGAAGGCCGTGGTGTTAACGTTGGCAATGTTGTTACCGATAACGTCCATCTTTACCTGGTGTGTCTTAAGCCCCGAAACGCCGGAGTAAAGTGCTCTCATCATAATATTTGTCCTCCATTATTTTATTTTGGACGGATGTAAGAGGACTTCTGCCTCTTAAATTAGCTTCCCGAAGGTCCGGCTAAGCGATTACCGCTCCGTCAATGTTTGTAAAAATATTTTCTTCGTTGCCGTTCTGATCCATGGCCGTTACTACCGTATTGTTGGGAACATTTACGATAAATGCAAGTTCATCAACCAGAACGAGTGATTCTTTGATTCCCTTTTCGCCTGCTTTTCTGGCGCCTTCATTCAGTCTGTCAAGCTGAGTGTCGGTAATTGAAATGTTTCTGTTTTCAAGTCTCGTCATTGCATGTTTCGAAAATCTTATTTCATTAGATGAATAATTCTTTGTATTTTCTTCAAGTTTTCGTTTTAAGACATCATCGAAACTTACCGACTGACCGGGAGCCTGTTGGATTTTTGAAGGTTCATGTACTTTGCCGTTTCCAAGCAAAGCTTCCTGAATCTGCAGGTTGGAAAGGAATGCCGAATTATTGATATTCATGTATTGCCCTCCCTGAAATCAGAATTGTTTTCGTAACTAAATTATTTATCGGTACGGTGTCCTTCTTTCATTACATTCTTTGAAACAAATTTTGTATAAAATAACCGTTTACCATAATCAAGCCCTCACCGGGATTTTTCGATAACAGAGGATTTTACCTTTTCATTCAGTCAAAATTTTGTATAAAAAGAATTCCCGTACAAAAGATAATTTAAACTGTCTCCGATTCTCCGATTATTTCGGGAGCTTCTCCTGTTTCTCCTTCAGGAGCCGGATTATTGTCTTCCGTAAGTGCAGCTGCCATAAGGTCATTTGCCTTGGTAACGTACTGCATAAGAAGTTCTTCCGTTCCCTTGGGTAAAAGTGAAAGTTGATATTCAGTCATGCCGTTGTAAAGGTTCAATGCTTCAATCACACTCGAAACCTCATTCATTGAGAGGTTCTCAACCTTCGGAAGTTTGTCGATGATCTCCCGGATCTTGTCAACCGCATTTGTACCCTGAAGGTATTCGCCGTCAATAACTTCCTTGAGTTCATCGATGGGATAAAGTGTACCGTCAACGGAAAGGAATGCTTTAGAGCCGTTGTAAACAACTTTTTCAACATAACCCTGAATCGTTTTTGTTTCTCCGTTATCGCCTTTTGATTCGATGATAACTTCTTTTCCGACAGCTTCACTTGCTCTTGATAAGTTAAGACTGCTGGACATGTTCTGCATCTGTTCAAGCTCGGAGAATGTAGCATACTGCGAAATATACTCGGTATTGGAAGTAGGTTCCAAAGGATCCTGATATTTCATCTGAGCTACAAGAAGCTGAAGGAATGCATCCTTATCCATTTCGCTTGAACCTCTCTCAGCAGTTGTTTTGTTGTTAGCAGTACTGTTAGTATTCTGAGTTAAAAGTGAACCGTCAACATACTGTGCCGTTAAACTCATATTATTTCTCCTATGCTCTGTAATCCATTGTGTTTCCGTTCGCCGCCATCATTTCAACAGCGATCTTTTCGTCGTCCTCGTACTCTTCAACTTCGTCAAGTTCGATGCCGTCCGAAATATTGATATTTCTTCTGGCAGTCTCTCTTGCCGCTCTTTCGTTGGCTTCGTCTCTGGACTCCTGCTGTGCGTTTTCGTTGAATTCGTTTGTCGAAACTCTTACTTCAACCTGATCTACTCTGATTCCTGAATGATCGAAATCTTCTTTAAGCTGAATAAGCTGTCCTTCGAGAATTGCACGTACATTTTCATTGTTAGTTACAAGTTCCGCTTTCATAAGACCTTCGCTCTGTGTAACTCTTACCTGAATGGTACCGAGTGTTTCGGGCTCAAGTTTAAGCTGAACTTCGTTGATCGTTTCCGTCGAAAGATTCCTGATATACTCGCCTATCTGGTCATAAATACGCTGTGCGTCCGTTGAGAAAACGGTATTTTCACCCGAAACGCCCTGAAGCTGTTCATTAACCTGTAAAGGAGATTCCGTTGAAGCAAAAGTATTTAAACCGGCTGAATTGTTATCGGAAGAACGCTCGTTTGAACTTTTGTTTCCACTGTCCGTCTTCTTAACTTCTGCTGTGTTTGCTGTTTCTATTGATGATAATTCGTTATCGTTTTCATTAACTTTCAAATTGTTAATTTCTTCTTTAACATTGTTATCATCGGCTGCGTTTGCAGGTGCCGCTTCTTTTTCAACTGTTTTTAAAGCTTCGTCAATAAAACTCTTTAAATCTTTTTCGTCGATACCGAGTTCTTCGGAAAGATTCTTAACTTCTTCGGATGTGAGTTCTTCGATCGATTTGATCGATTCGAATAAAGAATCATCGGTAAGAATGTCAACAGAATCCGTTATTCCGTTAAGTTCCATAACAATCGCCTGAACTTTGGAAGGATCAAGCAGATCTGTAACCGAAATATTGTTCTCCTCCATGAAGTTCATCATGTCTTCGGGAGAAATACCGAGAGCCTCTGCGTAAGCATTGATCAATCCGGCAACAGCTTCATTGATTGTTTCTTCTTCGCTCACTGCTTCATCGGTTTCTTTTACGGAAACATTGGTCTTGGTTTCTTTTGTTTTGGAAACTTTGTTATCATTCGATTCGATCTTCTTTTCGAATTTTCTGCCGTTTGTTTCCTTAAGATAATTTTCTTTGACATTGTCCGCAGGCTTAAGTTCATCAACAACATTCACGCCTTTTGCAGCGATTTTTTCAATATCGCCGTTCTGAGAAGCGTTCTCGAATGTTTTTGCAAATTCACCTGTAGATTCGTTGTTTTGGGGAATATCGACATTGATAAGATTAAAGTCGTTAACGAGATTGGAAATCGGTGATGTACCCATGTTTTTCCTCCTTTCTTAGAATATTTGAGAAAATCTCTAAATATTTTATCGAAAGAAAATGAGAATACTTTAGTTTACGGTTCCATTATTTTCGTAATCTTTGCGGCCGTATCCGGATTCATGGCACCCAAAATGTTTCCTCTGTCTTCAGCACTCATATTTTCAAGGATTTTTGCGGCAAGCTGAAGATTGTCTGTCATGGCATTAAAAATACCTGCAGCCTGTTTGGGTTTCATCTCGGAATATGCTTTTGCATATTCCTTAACCTCTGCGGAAACTTCTTCTTCGGCAACCACCTGTCTGTAAATATACTCTGCCGTAGCGGGATCGATTGATTCGTAATATCTTGCAAATTCCGAAGCTCCGGGACCTTTTTCGGAATAAACCACTTCCTGATAAAACTGATTTTTAATTCTTTCAAATTCAACCTGGTTTGCTTCGAAAGTTTTAAGTCTGTTTACTTCGGTCGTTAAAGCATCGATCTGCTCTTTGTTGACTTCATTTTCGCTTGTAACATTAGCAAGTTCGGTTTCAAGGACCTTGATCCTGTCAACTGCATCGGAGAGCGAAGTATATCCGTAATAGCTTTCTATATCCGTAGTTTCGGTAATTGCGTCTTTGGGAAGTATGTATTTTACTACCGGAACATTCTTGAGTACCGGCGCAAAAACATTTGTACCCACTCCGCCGAGGTCCAGTTTTACAACAAGACAGAATATTGCGATCCATACCAAAACAAGCACAATCGTAATGACGATCGCACCGAACATGCTCGAAGAAGAATTTTCGTCATAAAGGTCGGATTCCTGCTTTGCAAGTTCTTTTGCCTTGGCTTTTGCTTCTTTTTGGGCTTTCTTCTGCTCATCCTTTAATTTTTTCTTTTCGTCGGCAATCTTCTTTTTTTCTTCTTTAAGTTTTAATTCTTCGGGTGTGGCAGCCATTATTTATCTCCTCTTCTGGCCCTTTCGGAAAATCTGAAACTGTTAAGTTCGTCTATCTCTTTGCTTTCCGCTTTTCCTTCTTCCGTCATAAACTCTTTAAAATCATCTTCTTTGAGTTTTTCGTATATTTTGGTTTCCATTCTGGCTTCCATCATTTTTCTTCTTGCCGCATCAACGTTTTTTCTTGCAACCGCAACTTCACGTTCCTGCTTTTTCTCTGCATCTTCCATGACTTCAACCGCACGTTTGTTTATGTCTATCGAAACGGGATCGATCGTCTGCATGCGAAGACTGACGCCCTCCTCGATATAGCTTTCCTTTTTCTTTCTTATCGAATCAAGAAGCGCTTCCTCTTCAAGAAGTCTTAAATTGGCATTGGCGAATTCCTGTTTTGCCTGAGTTTCAAGTTTTTCCTTGATATCAAGAATTCCCTGCATTTTGTACTTGTATACTGCCATAAAAAACTCTTACCTAAAATCCCGGAATACAGAATCATAATAATCGGTTCATCGCTTTTTCATTAAAAAGTTTTAAATTCCCAAAACACAAATAAATCAAATAAGCTGTCCGAAAAATAAAACAGTATTTGTCAATCAGTTGTAAATAATTTATGCATTAACTCTCTTGTTTCTTCGTAAGTAAACTTCTCATCAGTACCCTGCATGAGAAACTCATTGACCTTGCCAATATATGCAATGGATTCGTCAATCGAAGCATTCGATCCTTTTTTGTAAGCGCCGATGTTGATAAGATCTTCAGCATCCTGATATGTCGCCAGAATATTTTTGAGTTTGCCGGCGTCGATTTTCTGTTCCTTGTCAACTATCGAAGACATACATCTGGAAATAGACTGAAGGATATCGATCGCGGGATAATGATTCTTGTGCGCAAGTTTTCTGTTTAACATTATATGTCCGTCAAGAATGCTTCGCGCCGTATCCGTGATAGGTTCGTTAAAATCATCGCCGTCGACAAGAACGGTATAAAGACCTGTGATCGAGCCTCTCTCATCTCTTCCGGCTCTCTCGAGAAGTTTGGGCATTTCGGCATATACCGAAGGCGGATATCCTCTTGTAACAGGAGGTTCGCCCGAAGCAAGTCCGATTTCTCTCTGTGCCATCGAAAAACGTGTAAGTGAGTCCATCATAAGAAGGACGTCCTTGCCTTTATCCCTGAAATATTCGGCAATAGCCGTAGCTGTTTTGGCGGCCTTGTTTCTTTCAAGAGCAGGCTTGTCGGAAGTCGCAACAACCACTACACTTCGTCTCATGCCTTCTTCACCAAGGTCTCTTTCGATAAATTCACGAACTTCACGGCCACGCTCTCCTATAAGAGCGATCACGTTAATGTCGGCCTTTGTATTTCTCGCGAACATGCCCATAAGCGTGGATTTACCTACACCGGAACCTGCGAATATACCGATACGCTGGCCCTTGCCTATCGTTATAAGACCGTCAACCGCTTTAACTCCGAGCGGAAGCACTTCATCGATAATTTCTCTGCTCATCGGATCGGGCGGTGCATTTTCAACGCTGTAAGAAGCACCGGATGAAAAAACATGTCCGTTCATGGGACGTCCGAGTCCGTCCAGTACCTCTCCGAGAAGGAAAGAACCTACCTGGATATTTAAAGGATGACCTTCATTTTCAACAAGGCATCCAAGTCCGATTCCGCTTGTGACCTCGTAAGGCATGAGCAGTGTTTTGTTGTCTTTAAAACCGACAACCTCAGCCGCAATGTAATTCGACTTAAGATTGTCCGTATATATTTTACAGATATCGCCGAGTGTTGCATCAGGACCGGACGATTCAACAGTAAGCCCGACTACGTTTACCACTTTGCCGAGCTTGTTGAAAAATTTCTTATATTTTACTTCCTGATATTTGGCAATATTCATAGTCTGTAAATAAAATTAATCTTTCTGAAAACTTAGAACCTGAAGCGTCTTTCGAAGATTTTCAAGGTGTGTGGTAACCGAACAGTCGAAAATACCTCCGCCCGTTTCTATAAAAGCATTTCCCTGAGTAAGCGTTTTATCTTCGATAAATTCAAGAGCTTCAACGGGAATACCGCTTCCTTTGACAAGTTCCCTCTTCTGCATGGTAAGGAAGTTAAAATCATCCGGCGAAAGTCTTAAAGTATAAGTCTTGCCGCTTTCCATCGATGCAAGAGTGTTCTTTGCAAGATGGTAAATGACTTCCTTTCTGTCTGAAAAATCGACCTGAAATACATGCTCGTAAATATCCGTAAGGACATCCACCAGAGCAGGCTCTATCTCATCGATTTTCGCTCTGTAATCCTCAAGAAGTTCTTCTTTCTGCTTATTTAAAAGAAGCTCTTTTTCTATCAGAGCTTCCTTACCGGCATTAATACCCTCATCATATCCTAAAGCCCTTCCCTGTTTGTAAGCCTGATCTTTGATGCTCTGAGCTTCTATCTGGGCTTCTCTCACAATTCTTTCGGCATCGGAATTCGCCTTGGCCATAATATTGCTGGCCATGTTATTGGCAATCTGAACCGATTCCTTGCTCATGGATCTCTGAGAACCTATATTCTGTGTAATATCCCCACCGGACCTGTTGTCGTTTTCATCACGAAGAAGATTCGCCACATTAACCGGCGAAGTCTCATTCATGATACCGTCACTGAATCCGTCGGAATTCTCGGATATTACGGAATTTGCGATCGAATCAAGTTTCCTTGCAACCAGATCGTTGGATTCGATGATACGTACTTTCTGTTCCTGGTTTACATGATTTGATTTGTACAGGTTATTATACAATTATCTCATCTCCTCCGCCTCTGGAGATTACGATTTCTCCTGAATCTTCAAGTTTTCTGATAGTATTAACGATCTTCTGCTGTGCTTCTTCAACATCCTTCATACGAACAGGTCCCATGAAGTCCATGTCTTCCTTGATCATAGTGGCAAGACGTTTAGACATATTGTTAAATATAGCATTCTGTACTTCTTCGTTCGAACCTTTAAGCGAAATTGAAAGGTCATTATTGTCAACATCACGAAGAACTCTCTGAATTGCTCTGTCATCAAGCAAAAGAATATCTTCGAATACGAACATTTTCTTTCTGATCTCGTCGGCAAGTTCGGGGTCCTCGATTTCGAGTGTTTCCATGATGTGTTTTTCAGTACCTCTGTCAACATTGTTGAGGATTTCAACAACATGATCAACACCGCCGATGATCGTATAATCCTGATTAACAAGATTGGCAAGTTTGGATTCGAGTACTTTCTCGACTTCTTTGATCACATCGGGGCTCGTTCTGTCCATCGTTGCGATTCTTCTTGCTACATCAGCCTGAAGTTCGGGAGAAAGAGAAGAAATGATTGCCGAGCACTGTGCAGGATTAAGATACGACAAAATCAAAGCAATGGTCTGAGGATGCTCATCCTGAATAAAGGATAAAAGCTGTGATGCATCGGTTTTACGTACGAATTCGAAAGGTTTAACCTGGATTGAAGATGTAAGTCTGTTAAGGACATCATTGGCTTTATCCGCACCAAGAGCTTTCTCAAGAAGTTCTTTCGCATAACCGATACCGCCTTCCGCAATATACTGCTGGGCAAGGCAGACTTCGTAAAATTCATTTATGATCTGTTCTTTTATCTGAGGAGCAACCGAACGTGTATTGGCAATTTCCAGTGTAAGTTCTTCGATTTCCTCTTCTTTCAGATGTTTGAAAACATTGGCTGATTTCTCGGGTCCGAGCGATATCAAAAGTATCGCCGCTTTCTGAAGTCCCGGAATCTTATCGTCTGAGTTACGCATCATTTACCCCCAATCCTCGTTTAGCCAGTTGCGAAGTAAATTGGCAACCGCTTCGGGATTTTCGTCAACAAATTTTTCGATCATTTTTCTCGTTTCCGATTTAGCTTCAAGATCTATATCTTCAAGCTGTTCGGCAGGCATAGTCTGAAGAAGATTCTCAACTGATATTTCTTCAGGTTCCTCATCCTTGGTCTTTTCAGTCCTAAGCGTACGAAGAACAACCATTCCGAGAAGAAGAAGGATTATAACGATAAGAGCTATCTGAATGATATCAGTCCAGTTAAAGTTAGCTTTCGTCTTGTCAACAAAGAAAGGTTCTTCGTAAGCCACGATCGTAATATCAGATACGCCGATACCGGAAGCATCGGATATCAGTTCGTAATAATCGTCATCTATAGCCAGTTTTGTTCTTTCGCTGTTTTCGAGTTTATATTCATCCCAGGTCATTTCTTCGAGAAGTCCCTGAGCTTTTGCTTCCTCTTCCTTGATCACTTTAAGTTTGATCGCGGTTACGGCGATCGAAGATTCATCATATTTGATACCGCCGGCCGGAATAGTCTGCAATACTGTTTCCGTATTGGGAAGAAAATCTTTTTCATACTGAGTAACGGTACTCGAATTTCCTCCGCCGTTTTCGTAAACATAAGTCTGTTCAACGTTGGAATCCGTACCGGGAACAAGAGCCGTTCCGCCCTCAGATTCAGCTTCATAGTTTGTCTCATGCGAAAGAAGCCCCTGAGTCTGTCCTTCAGCGGGAGTATAAGTTGTTTTCTGTACTTCCTGAGAAGACAGATCGAGAGAAAGATTCGGAGAAACAACTACGTAATCAAATTCATTGGTGCCCAAAAGTACATTCTGAACATCATTTTTTACAACATTTTCAGCTTCCTGCTTAAGGCTCAGAGTATTAGCGGCATAGCCCGAAAGAGTCGCATCATCTCCGCCGGAGAAAAGAAGGTTTCCGTCAGTATCGAGAATCACAACATTGTCGGTAGTATTGTTTCCGACAACAGTTTTGGCCATTCTTGCTATGGCTGCGGCATTTTCATTGCTGCACTCTCCCGACAGCTTTAATGTAATCTGAACCGAAGATTCTTTATCATTTTGAATAAGAGTTCCGTCATTTTCGGGAACATACATATTTACGCTTGCGGATTCGACAAACGAAAGAGACTCCAGATCTTTCTTGAGTTTTACTTCTTTGTAAGCAGTATATTTCTTGGCTTTATCCGCTTCCGTGGTAGACAGGGAAGAATTTAAAACATTGTCGAGATTCGAATATGTATCAGTAAGGATATTGTTCGAGCCGAGAAGAATGTTGGCATCGGAAAGCCTTGTTTTGTCAACCGAAAATGACATGCCGTTTTCGGATACCTTATATGCGATCGATTCGCCTTCGAGCAGTTCCTTAACCTGAGCCGCCTGATTTGCATTTTCGCAGGTTATTATATTTACATACTGAGTTCTGGTCATTACGGTAATAAGTATAGCAAAAGCAGCTATAACACCGAGTGCTACGCTTATGATCAGAACTTTCTGGTTTCTTGTAAATTTATTCCACCACTCAAGTAATCTGGGCGGAATGGTTTTTAATTTGTCGATCAGTTTCTCAAACATGGTTTTTCTCCGGATAACAAATTTAAATTACATCAATATCAGATCTGCATATTCATAATCTCTTTGTATGCTTCAAGAAATTTATCCCTTACGGCAACCGTATACTGCAATGCCGTCATTGCTTTCTGCATCGCAATCGTTAAGTCGTGCGTGGATTCGGATTCGCCGAGCGCGAATTTGATCTCTTCATTTTCGGCATTCGAAAGATATGCATTTGTAGTATTAAGATTATTGATAGCCGAATCAAGCATTGTCTGAAACATGTCTTTGTTTTCCACATTTGTCGTGTTGCCGGACATCTTTTTCAGATTGTTTATTGCTTCGCTGTCAATTCCGTAAACTTTTTGAATTCTGTCCATTGTTTATACCATCAATAATTAATTAAAATCATCCTTTACCGATCTGTAATCCCTGCTGAAGCATATTCTTTGTGGCATCCACAACCGTTGCATTTGCTTCATATGCACGGGAAGCATCGATAAGGTTCGTCATTTCGGTAATAATGTCAACATTGGGATAATAAACATATCCGGCCTCATCAGCATCCGGATGAGAAGGATCGTAAACCTTTTTGGGTTCTGAAGTACGGTCTTCGGTAACCGAAGTGATTCTTACACCGTCTCCGAGAGCATTCGAAAGATCTGCGGTCGAACGTCCCAAAACCGTTTTAAAAGGAACGCCGTCATTTCCTTTGGCCTCGAAAGTAACCACTTTTCTTCTGTAAATTGTTCCGTCTTCTTTTCTCGTAGTATTTGCATTTGCAACGTTTTCCGATATTATATCCATCCTGTATCTCTGCGAGGTGAGACCTGATGCAGAAATATCAAGAGCATCAAACATACCCATAATAAATCTCCTCTACTGTCGTGTTATTTGCCCATTGCCGTTTTCATGGTATCAAACTCATGATTGATTGAAGACATAAGTCCCTGATAATAAAGCTGGTTCTTTGCAAGATAAATGTTTTCCGTTTCGGGATCGACATTATTTCCGTCGAGTCTGTAACTAACCTCACCCGTATCGGTAAACACTTTGGGTTTAACAGTCGAAAGATTCGCATTGTGCACTTTCCTGTCAAGACTGCCTTCCGTTGCACCGAGAATCGATGACCTTAAAGCATCTTCGAAAGCAACATCCTGTCTTTTGTAATTGGGTGTGGTTGCATTAGCAATATTGTTACTGATAGCTTCATTTCTTAAATAAGCGCCATCCGCAGCTTTATCAAGTACATTAATATAATCAAAATTACCTGTATTAATCATGTACACCTCCTGAAAAATAACATGGAATCCGTAAGGTCGACCATATTCCCAAGATACTGAAGTGTGAAACGGTCAGTTACCGATTTTTAGACACACTAATACAAAATAGGCCCAATCCACCCACCTTATTTAATTATACAAAACTTGTATAAAAAGACAAGATATTTTGCAAAAAAACCACCTCATATAGTGCTTTTTTACAAAAACAGGCACTAAATAAATCATTTGCTCATGTCAAAAACGGCTTAAATGCTGTCAAGTCCCCGATACAAGATATAGTATCCGTATAAATAAGGGATAAAGAAAAAGGACTCAATTCAAGATTAAGTCCTTTTACTTTTACGCTTCCATGCGCTATTTGATTGTTATTATCTTTATCGGAATAAACATAAATAAATTAACCCTCTCCGAAAGAATTATCATCCCTGAAGACAATAATTGAAACGAAGAGGGTTAAATATCATAATTTCAACAGATAAAGTCCCGATCAGATCAGGTCCGCGAAATTATCAGCCATTACAAATATTTAAAACGTGAATTGATCCGATTTTCAAATCAATTAATATAATCGCATCCGTCTTTTGAGCAGACTTTTTTATTTCCTCTCTTAATAAGAGGATATCCGCATTTCGGACACTTTTCGTTAAGAGGTCTCTGCCATGACATGTAATCGCAGTCAGGCGCTCCCTCGCATCCGTAATATGTACGTCCTTTTTTGGTCTTGCGTACTACAATGTCTTTTCCGCACACGGGGCAAAGAACACCGATCTTTTCAAGATAAGACTTGGTATTGCGGCACTCAGGGAATCCCGGGCATGCCAGGAACTTGCCGTGCGGTCCGAATTTAAATACCATCTTTCTGCCGCAAAGCTCGCAGACTTCATCGCTTTCCTCATCCTGAACCTTAACATGTTCAAGTTCTTCGGTCGCCTTGTTGACAGCCTCATCAAGATCGGGATAAAAGTTCGCAACAACCGTCTTCCACTGTACTGTACCTTCTTCTATCGCATCCAGAAGCGCTTCCATATTCGCCGTAAAGTTTACGTCAACAATAGTTGAAAATGCCTCTTCCATCATTTTGTTAACAACTTCGCCGAGTTCGGAAACATAAAGGTTCTTGTTTTCCTTAACGATATAATGACGCGCCATAATCGTTGTAATCGTAGGTGCATATGTTGAAGGACGGCCGATTCCTCTTTCTTCCATAGCCTTTACAAGACCTGCTTCTGTAAAATGAGCGGGCGGCTGGGTGAAATGCTGCTCTCCTTCAATTTTATCAAGTTTAAGTTTAGTCTTCTTATCCAGTTTGTTAAGCAGTGTATTCTTCTGATCTTTTTCATCATCATCAGAAGTATAAACCACTCTGTAACCGTCGAAGGCAACTTTCGAAGCAGATACTTTAAATGTATATTCTCCTGCGTTGATCTTCGTGGAAACCGTCTCAAATTCACAGGGAGCCATTCTCGATGCAAGGAATCTCTTGTAGATCAGAGTATAGAGTCTTAATTCATCCCTTTGAAGATAAGCTTTCATCATCTCGGGAGTTCTGTTTAGATCAGTAGGTCTGATGGCTTCATGAGCGTCCTGAATCTTCTTGCCGGAAGCTTTTGCCTGTTCAACGGGATTATTGTAATTCTCGCCAAAATTCTTTGTTATATACTCTTTTGCAGCTTTTAAAGCTTCGTCGGAAACACGTACGGAATCGGTACGAAGATAAGTAATAACACCGAGAGTATTCTTGCCGACGTTAACACCTTCGTACAGACTCTGAGCGATCCTCATTGTCTTCTGAGTGGAAAATCCGAGAACTTTACTTGCTTCCTGCTGAAGAGTTGATGTTGTAAAAGGCAGAGGAGAATTTTTCTTTCTTGTGCCGTTTTTAACTTCAGCTACCTTAAATTCAGCTTTGCTTACAGCCTTTTTAATCTCGTCAACCGTCTTTTTATCGGTTAATTCGATCTTTTCATCGCCCTTGCCATAGAAAGAAGCCGTAAGAGGTTTCTTTTCGCCGTCAACATTAAGAACGGCGTCCATGGTCCAGTATTCCTTGGCAATGAATTCGTTAATCTCGTTCTCTCTGTCACAGATCATCTTAAGCGTAACAGACTGAACTCTTCCTGCCGACAGTCCTCTTTTAATCTTAGCCCAGAGTAAAGGTGAAATTCTGTATCCCACCATTCTGTCAAGCACACGTCTCGTCTGCTGGGCATCAACAAGATTCATATCTATATCTCGAGGATTCTTAAGGGCTTCTTTAACCGCACTCTGAGTAATTTCATTAAATGTTATTCTGGACACCTTTTTCTCTTTTAAGTTCAAAGCTTCATAGAGATGCCAGCTTATTGCTTCACCCTCACGGTCAGGGTCAGTTGCGAGATAAATCTTATCAGCCTTTTTCACTTCTTTTCGAAGTGTGGATAAAACATCTCCCTTTCCTCTGATGGTTATATATTTAGGATCAAAGTTCTCATCAAATCCGAGCTGGCTCTTGGGCATATCGCGTACATGTCCCTGAGAAGCAACAACTTCGTAGTTTGAACCTAAAAACTTTTTGATAGTTTTAACCTTTGCGGGTGATTCCACAATAACAAGATATTTTGCCATAAAAAACTCCATTCATTCATATCGAAATTAAAGAAAGCATTATATATAGAAGAAAAAATATTGGTAAAGCCGCTCTCTATATCGTTTTCTTAACAAGTTTTATTATCGATTTTATTTCGATATAATATTACACAATAAAAGAATTTACACCAGAATTTTCATTTTGACAAGTAAAAGATTTATAAACTTATCATAATTTTGCACATTTCACAGCCAAAATTCGTAAATTTCTTTATAAATTCTCACAAATTCGTTTAGTTATGTA